>MFZI01000040.1:27449-36585 GCA_001789355.1 Candidatus Roizmanbacteria bacterium RIFCSPHIGHO2_01_FULL_39_8 | reverse complement strand
AACGTTTCATTCGTTTTGCTGCCAAATTTTACGTAGAGACGGATATCACAATGGAATCGATCCAGAGTTTGCAATCTTCGACGCCGACGACCAGTTGACTTTGATGAAGAAATTAGTAAAGCGTCTCGAAACTAAACGCTATACTCCGTCCTTTTTTCTCTCAAGAATATCGGCAGCTAAAAACCATTATGTCATGCCAGATCGTTACCTTGAATTATTTGGCGACTACAGCGCTTCGCTTGTCGCAGAAGTCTATGCTGAATACGAAAAAGAATTGAAAAAGAATAATGCGCTTGATTTTGATGACTTAATTCTTAAGGTGGTGGGCATGTTTTTAAAACAAAAACATATTCTTGAAAAATATCAAAATAAATATAAATATCTACTCGTCGATGAATTTCAGGATACTAACTATATTCAATATCTTCTCAGCAAACTCTTGGCAGAAAAATATAAGAATATAACTGCCGTCGGGGATTTTTCACAAAGCATTTATTCCTGGCGTGGAGCCGATATGAAGAATCTTGAGAAATTCAAAGAAGACTTTCCCAAAACCAAAATATTTCATTTGGAGCAAAATTATCGCTCGACGCAGACAATACTGGATTTTGCTTACCAGGTAATAACGAAAAATCAAACGCATCCAGTTTTGGATCTTTTCACTAAAAATGGGTCTGGTGATGCGGTCGAATTTTATCAGGCAGAAAATGAAGAAGAAGAAGCAGTGTTTATTGCCAATAAAATTAAATATCTTAATGACAGATTATCATTTCCTTCCTTCGCGGTCCTTTATCGTACAAATGCCCAGTCACGCGTTATCGAGGAATCATTTCTCAACTACAGCCTTCCCTACGTATTAATTGGAGGAACGCGCTTCTATGAACGAAAAGAAGTAAAAGATGTTCTCTCCTACTTACGAATTATAGCTAACAGTAAGGATGAAGTTTCACAAGAACGAATCCAAAAACTCGGAAAAAAAAGATACAAGGACTTTATGGACTTTGCAGAAAAGAAACGAGATCAATTACAAAAGCTGGATACGGCAGAGCTCATGGAGAAGATTTTTGAAAAAACCCAGTATTTGGGATTATATAGTCCAGATGATGAGGAGGATTTTGCTCGATTGGAAAACATAAAAGAACTGAAATCGGTAGCGATGAGATTTACAAAGCTGCAAGATTTTCTAGAACAGGTAGCCTTGGTTGAGTCAGAATATTTTGAGGGAGAAAAAAGATCTGATAGCAAGAATGGAATTCGATTGATGACGCTGCATCAGGCTAAAGGTTTGGAGTTTCCGGTAGTTTTTATAGTAGGGGTTGAGGAAGGTCTTCTACCCCACGCTCGATCTTTAGACGATCAGTTTTCTCTCGAAGAGGAGCGAAGATTGTTTTATGTAGGTATCACGCGCGCAAAACAACGTCTGTTTATCACGTATACGAATAGGCGTTTTATTTTTGGACACTCAAACTATAGTATAAAGTCAAGATTTTTAGAAGAAGATGAAGCGACTTTTTAATATTCGGTAATATTTGGCAATATTAGGTAATATATGGTAATATTTTTACATGAAGATTCCTCCTCGTTATTCCATTAGTCCAGAAATCCTTTCACTCCTCTCCAAAGTTGAGGTCAATAGGCAATTTGTTTCACTTTCGCACATTCCTGAAGCGATCTCAATTAAGCTGAGGAGAATCAGTCTTTTAAAAAGTGCAGTATATTCGGCACGTATCGAAGGAAATTCACTAACTCCTGAGGAGGTAGAATTTTCTGACGATCAATTGCAAAAAGTAGAGATAGAAAATATTATATCGGCATATGATTGGATTTTAAAGACGGTGCAAGTGAAAACGAACATTTCAAGAGATATGATAAAAAGACTCCATTTTCTTACGATGAAGAACATTTTCACTGAAGCAGGGAGATTTCGCAAAGAAATGGGAGCCATCTATAACAAATCGGGTGTCGCTGTCTATATTTCTCCGCCACCGGAAAAGATTCCCAATTTTTTAGGTACATTGTTGGACTATGTCAACAATCAAGATGATGAATATCCATTGGTTAAAGCGCTGATCACCCATTTGATTTTTGAAAAAATCCATCCTTTCATCGATGGAAATGGTCGTGTAGGGAGACTTATCATATCGCTTGTACTCACCGTAAAGGGATACGACTTCGGATTGGGATTGCCGTATGAGCAGTTCCTGGACGAACACAAATCAGATTATTATTACTATTTAGGAAATGGGTTAACGAAGACGGATGAATATTTGAAATTCATGCTTCAAGCTTTTTTTGAGGAAACCGAACAGTTAAAAAAGCAGATAGCCATCGAGATGAACAAAATAATTATCCTACCGCCCCGACAGGAAGAGATCTACGACGTAATTAAAGATCATAGAGTTGTGTCATTCGATTTTATCCAAAGGAGGTTTGTGAAAGTTCCTGCTCGCACGTTGCGCTATGATCTAAAAAAACTTTGTGATCAAAATTTAGTGCACAAAATTGGTAAAACGAAAGGAAGCTTTTATAAAGCTATATAACTTTGTTATACTTAAATTAAAGCAAAATACATATGAAGGGAAATATTATTTTTTTTATTTTAGGAAGCTTAATTGTTTTAGGAGTTCTTTTTCTTGTTTTCGGAAAAAAAACAACTATCCAACCTGAAACATCAGTACAAAAGGAGGAAATTATTAATTCGGATTCATTAAATATGTTACCTACACCAAAAATGGAGATTGATACGACTAAAAAATATTCTGCAATCCTTCATACGGAAAAAGGAGATATTACGATTGAATTGACGCCTGATAAGACTCCAATCACCGTGAATAATTTCGTTTCATTGGCGAGAAAGGGATTTTACAACAACACCATTTTCCACCGAGTTATAAAAGGATTCATGATTCAAGGTGGTGATCCGGATGGGAATGGCACGGGAGGTCCGGGATACCGTTTTGAAGACGAAAAATTTGAGGGAGAATATACAAGAGGCGCGATCGCTATGGCAAATGCTGGACCCAATACGAACGGCAGCCAGTTTTTTATTATGCACCAAGATAATGAGCTTGAAAAACTCTATGTAATATTTGGAAAAGTTAGTGAGGGCATGGATGTTGTAGACATAATTGCCGAAGCTCCGGTTCAAAAAAATGCTCAAGGTGAAAGTTCAGTCCCCGTTTCTCCCGTCAAAGTTCTCTCCATCGACATTAAAGAAGAATAACTAAAATCAATACCCAAGGATCTGATAAAAGATAACGAGGAGAGTAACAATAAGCAGAAAAGCGAGTCCAACTATACCCACCACAATTTGATACGAAATCAACAGTTTTTTAACGATAAGAAGCAGAAGGTTCTTTAATCTGACGAGCGGATCTTCACCTGATACATTACTGGACGAATCCTGCATGATATGATTATAATATACTCAATGAAAGATAAAACCGGAAAACAGCTGTCTTTAGTTGAAATTATAAGCAGAATGAAGAATCGAGTCATCAACATTCTTCTTGAGTTTGAGGTCTTTCTCCTGCATATTGTAGGATGCATCCCGTTTCATCATATTCGAAGAGCGTTTTATCGGGTAGTGGGAATTCGGATCGGGAGGGGTTCATCTATCCATATGGGTGCGCGGTTTTACTATCCCGGAAACATTGAAATAGGTGAGGATACGGTGATCGGAGAAGGAACGATTTTAGACGGAAGAGATAGACTAATCATTGGAAATCATGTCGTTCTTGCTACGAACGTCATGATCTTTAACTCCCAACACGAAATTAACGACGAACATTTTTCTCCCAGCACTGCTCCTGTCATCATTGAGGATTATGTGTTTGTTGGTCCTCGTGTAATCATTCAGCCGGGAGTGAAAATTGGCAGAGGAGCAATTGTGGCTGCGGGAGCGGTCGTGGTCGAAGACGTACCTCACCACGCAATTGTAGGTGGAGTACCTGCGAAAATAATTGGAGAAAGAAAACTCAAGGATTTACATTATAAAATTGGTAGAGCAAGATGGTTTCGTTAAAATCAGTTCATAGTTAGTAGTCCATAGTTCGTAGTTTTCAATCAATGGAAAACCAAGAAGAAATTAAGGAAGGATATATGCGAGTTGTGGGAGAAAGTCCGGTGTCGCCCCTCTATAAAAAACTTTTTATCGGTTTGATGTTCTTATTTGTTTTGATTGCCGTAACAGGGGGAGCTTATTTCATGGGAAGAACGCAATCAACTCCAGTTGTAACTCCTTCACCAACACTTCAACCTACCCAGACAGTTATTTCACCGTCAGTATCTCCTTCGAGTGAAGTAAAAATTTCACCGACTATAAAAGTTGTAAAAGACGAAAGTATTGTTCCAGTTGGTCAAAATACAGTAAACTTTGCCAGAATAGGCGACAAAACATATCTTCGCTATCGAGGAAAAATATATGATGATAGCGATCAAATCGATCCAAAAAAAGTCAGTATCTCGAATCCAGATCAAAATACATGGTATGGCTTGACGGATGCTCCGCCAGACACTTCATTCGGAAGTTTATTGTCAGACGAAGTATTTGGATTTAAGGTTGCTCCTGACACGAAAAGTTTTTCTTTTATTATGAGATGGGGTAAAGAAAATAGTCCGATATCCTATTATGTATATTACTACAGCGCATTTGATAAATACCAACAATCTCTACTTGTCAACAAATTTACTCCTGATTTTAATCTTAACAAGTCGCAAGATGTGCCTAAAATCGATCAATTTAGCCCAGACGGAAAATATCTATCTTTACAAATGTATGTTTGTTGGAACTGCGGTGGAAGCAAACCCGAAACCTTATTAGTTAGACTTCAGGATTACGAGATGAAAAGAATCGGAAAAACTTCCTATTTTTTTTGGAAGAACAATGGAGAGTATGAATATAAAGAATATAAAATAATAGCGTGTCCACCAACTCCTACGGGAGAATGGATGGGTGGCGAATGCACCGAAAAACCCGAAAATCTTCCCTTAAAAACGGGCCAATTTTAATCCGCTGTGCCGACGAGGTAGACTGCCTGCCAAGGGCGATAGACCGAAAGGAATTTCTGTTCGTCGGTTTTTCCCTCTTTTGTAACTTTGTATGTGAATACTGCCTTTGATCCCCATGCAGGGAAATCAACCTGTTTTACGATTCCTTTTTTAAGCGTTGGATCGTCTTGCCTGATTTCAGGTAGCGGAGGAACGACGTCGTAGACTATAACGGGAGAAATTTCTACTTTTCGATTGTCCTTTTTCCCATAAAAACGGAAATAAAGTAGATTATTATTCTCATCAACTTCGGTTTGAATAAGGATGGAAGTATTGGTATCGTTTTTGATCTTCAGGTCGGGAGAGGGCGCATAGACAGTAGCGTCAAAGCCGGGTTGCGAATCATTTTCATAATATCCAACTCTATAGGCATGTGCTACACGTTCTACAATAGGGAGCCCCGTATTGAGAGCGGCTCTAAAGAGCGTCGTGGAGACTTGACATACTCCTCCCCCATCACCTAATACTGTTTTTCCGGATTTGATAATGTATGCCGGTTTATATCCGGTAAATGACGAAATATCTCCTACGGTATCATTAAAAGAAAAGATACTGTTTTTAGGTATTAAGACGCCGTCGAATTTTGAAGCAGCGAGGGTCAGGTTATGTATCCTTTCTGGAATTGAATGGGTGAAATCGGATTTACCTTCCCCAATAAATTCTTCTATACCAAAATCGTTTGAATGAGCAAGCGTAATTCCGGGTTCAATTATTTTAGTTTCAACTTTCGTCACAATATTTTCGCGGTTTTTTTCCAGAGCATGAATTTTTTTATCAACTGAATTTAAAAAACTCTCCGTTTGGATTTCTTGCCCTTTTTCCTCCTGTCGGAAACTCGCAACTCTGCCATTTTCAAATTTGAATAACGCATTTTTTGCCGGAATATCATAATTTTCTTTCATGTTGTCGACCAGATCAAAAAGCTGGTCTTTGTCATATCCCAGAGATGCGGAAATATTGAATGTCTGCCACCCAAGTATTGCTGCAAGTTTCTGGTACAAGCGTGAGATGAAATGTGGCGATCTTCCTATGAGATAAGCCCTTTCTGAGATACCCTGGCTGTCATAGCGGATGTTAAGCTGAGTTCCAGAAAGGGTCGCTATCGGCGTTTCTTGGTAGAAAACGGTGAGTGAAACAGTTTTCAATAGTTTATTTTTACCTTCAAAATAATCGACTACCTGTTTTTTAGATCTATTCCCAAAGTTCATCGCATTGATATAAATACTTGGGTAAATTTTATTTTTGAGAACTTGCTCCTGTCTGAAAATATAAAAAAAAGCAGAAACGACTAAAATTAGAAAAACAAACACAAGTAAAAAAATGAGCTGAGATATCTTTTTCATATTTGCTATCATAATTGTATGGATGATACAAAAGAAAATCCAGTAGAAAATGTGCCCTCGGAAATAAATGAGAATAAATCCGGCCCTATATTTGAATCGGTCCCTGCCGAGGAGTTGAAACCCGAGGAGGTTGCTTCAGAAGTCACCAATCCAGTGTCAGAAGTATCGGCACAGATACCGGATGAACCACCCGCTGTTATGTATGAGCAAAATAGATCTAAATATTTCATCATCGGAGGCAGTATTTTGTTCTTTATCATTATGCTTTTTGTTATCTTTAGGTTTTTGGCTGGACCAAAAGGACCCCCACAAGAAGTAAAACTCACCTACTGGGGTCTGTGGGAAGATAGTCAAGTGCTTGATCCAATTATCCAGGACTATCAGAGGAAAAACCCTCATGTAAAAATAGAATACACTAAAATGGCGCCTCAAGACTACCGCGATAAATTATTAGTAAGAAGTAAAAATGGGCAGGGTCCTGACATATTCCGATTTCATAACACGTGGATTCCTGAAATCAGAGATGTCGTTACACAAATTCCCTCATCGGTGATGAGTAACGCCGAATTCGAAAAAACTTTTTACAAAATTCATCAAACAGATTTGAAAGTAGGAAGTGCCTATTATGGCTTACCGCTTTACATTGATGGTCTGGTTCTTATCTATAATGACAGCCTTTTTAAAAAAGCAGGCGTATCCACGGTTCCCGCCAACTGGGATGATTTGACTGATGTTGTTACCAAATTGACGGTAAAAAACCAGGAAGGTATACTTGTTACCTCGGGGATTGCTCTCGGCCTTGCCTCAAACGTGGAACATTTTTCTGATATCTTAGGACTCATGCTGATTCAGAACGGTTCAAGTATTAAAAACCTGGATCAGGTAGAAGCTGCAGGAGCACTGGAGAGTTTTAGAAAGTTTGCGGAACCGCCCAATGTCTTTTGGGATGAATCGATGGGTAATTCTATCACCGCTTTCGCTCAAGAAAAAGTTGCTATCATGTTTGCACCTTCATGGGAAATTCTGGTAATTAAAAGCCTCAATCCAGATATTGATCTAAAAGTCGCTCCACTCCCGACTGTTCCGGGCGGAAATCAGGTATCGATCGCAAATTATTGGGCTGAAGGAGTATCCAAATATAGCAAGAATCAGATCGAGGCTTGGAAATTTTTAAGATATTTAGTCGAAAAGGATACGATGACAAAGCTTTACGAGCTTGAAACAAAGCTAAACCACTTCGGAGAACCATACTCTCGCGTCGATCTAGGTAACCTTCTTATTCAGGATCAGTATGTAGGCCCCGTGATCAAACAAGCAAACTCATATGTATCAGTACCTGTAATTTCGCGCACCTATGATAAGGGTCTGAATGATGAAATTATTCAGTATCTCGAAAATGCTGTGAATGAAACGACAGAAGGAGTGTCGTACGCAGGGGCCTTCCAAACGGCAAAGCAAGGGGTCGATCAGGTATTGCAAAAATATGAAATCAAGTGAGAGCTAAAGACATTTATATGAAACTGCCTTTTTTTCAAAAGAGAAAAATAGAACAAGGAGTATTTTTTGGACTATTTCTAAAAGAGAGTGAAGCTATTGCACTCGTGCTGAAGATGCATAATTCCCAGCTCACACTCATAGATGAAGAAAAGTTTACTTATTCGAATGGGTGGAATAATCTGGCTGAAGATATAGATCAAGTCATCCTCAAACTTGAACAGAAAGTCAATATCACAATTAAAGATACGATTTTTTTTCTTTATTCAAATCTGATCGATGAAAAGACCAAAGAAGTGAAGAAAGAATTTTTTGCAAAGATCAAAGAATTGGTAAAGAAACTTGATTTAAAGGCTCTGGGGTATATCGAATGTTATGAGGCGGTAAAATATATTCTTGAGAAAAAGGAAGAAATACCCCTTTCAACAATTCTCATAGAGCTAGATCAGGCAAATCTTTCACTTTTTATCTACAAACGTGGTCAAATAGTATTTGTAAGGACGATCACCTTTACGGGCAACCTCATCGATGATCTCTTGACCTGTTTTCAAGAAATTAAAGGAAAATTTGTTCTTCCTTCCCGGATCGTTCTCTATAACAGCAAAGATCTTGAGGCAGAAGCTACAGATATAGTGACCTACCGGTGGAGTGAGGACCTGTTTATTCAGTTGCCTCGAGTAGAAGTGTTGAAGGAGTATGAAATAGTTCAGGGACTCATCGGGGTGTTTGGAGAACAATTTGTTAAAAATCTCAAGAGTGATAAGTTGATGACTGGTGGTACCAAATCGAAAGATCAAGTACTCGGGTTTGTCATCGGAGAAGATATAGGAGAGGAACAGGCTAAAGATCTACAGGCTCATCCAACATCTCCCTTTTTTCCCTATTTCCAAAGAGTAATCCATGGAACAAAGTCTGCCTTCAACAAAGGTCGCCTATTTTTTAAAGGTCAGTCTCACAAATGGCTGTTATTAGTTGGAGTGGGACTGTTTTTTATTGCCTTGTTGTTGAACGAATTATTTGTGCATACTGCTTCTCTGACTGTATATCTTCCCTATACATCCATAGCAAAAGAAACGACGATACAAACCCCGATTACAAACAAAAATAAAGATGATTTTTCAATTTTAACCACTACTCAATCGGTAAATCTTTCTGACAGTAAATCCACTACCGGTAAGAAGGAAATCGGAGAGAAAGCGAAAGGAATTGTAACTATCCATAATTTTGACGATAATGAAAGAAACTTTCCA
>MFZI01000040.1:23361-27378 GCA_001789355.1 Candidatus Roizmanbacteria bacterium RIFCSPHIGHO2_01_FULL_39_8 | reverse complement strand
GCAAGACGAAAGCGGCAATAACTGCGGAAAACATAGGTCCACAGGGAAATATTGGTGCCGGTAAACAATTTTCTATAGAAGATTTACCCTCATCTATTTATTTTGCTATGAATGAGGAGTCGTTTACGGGTGGAACTAAAAGCGAAATAAGAACGGTTTCAAAGCAGGACCTTGATCAATTGAAAACAAGCTTAGCAGAAAAGGCGAAGTCAGAAAATCTTGATCGATTAGAAGGACAGAATAACCAGATGAAGCTGCTCTCAACTTTAACAGATATTAAACTTTCAGATCTGCAGTATGATAGGGAATTAGGGGAAGAAGCAGACAAGGTGGGTATTCGAGCAAAAGCTGATGCAATCTTATTTTATTATGACGACAGAAAATTATTAGACCATCTTGGAAGCCTTCTCTCGAGTCAGATTAAGAAGGGATTTGTACTCGAGAAAAACAAATTATCATATTCGTTAAAAAAAGTAGAAAAAAAAGAAGAGGTAATACGAATAGTTCTCACCGTAAAAGGTAACGCGGTTACTAATGTGTCCCCCGTGCAAGTTATACAGGTAGTGAAAGGGACTCCCGTCAAAAATCTTGAGTCGAAGTTAAAGCAAGAGTTTAAGGCGGAAGGTTTTCGTTTGGATGTGAGGCCGAATATTTTGCTCTTGAATAGTTGGATGCCTTTTTTTACGAAAAATATTACTGTTAAAACATCTAGTCTCTAATGGCACTTTATTCATATATAAAACAAATTAACACTCCCAGAAGAAGAGTCGTGCAATATGTTTCTTACCTCGCTCTTGTAAGTGGTAGCCTTCTTCTATTTTGGTCATTTTATCCTGTATTAGCTTTCGAAATTTATTCCAATATTTTTTTGCGCCAGGATTATTTAAGTCCAGTTCCGCGCTCTCAAATAGTCTCCTCACTTGATGAAGCTAACTCGGTCTTGGGTAGTTACGACGTTTTCTCAAATAATCTGCGGGATTTTACCCAGGTTGATCTTTGGTTTCCGACAAAGCCTCAGACTTTTGTCAAACAAGATATCCAGATTAAAGAATATTCCTTGTCTATCCCTAAACTGAACATAGTGGATGCAAAGGTAATCGTTGGTGGGGAGGACTTAAAAAAAAGCCTCGTCCACTATTTGCCGGAAACGCTCCCTGGAGAGTATGGAAATGTAGTTATATTTGGACATTCAACTCTTCCACAACTCTATAACCCAAAAGACTACACGACGATATTCACCTATCTTCCCTCATTAGATAAAGGCGACAGAATCAAAGTTACCATAGGAGACAAAGAATATGAGTATGAGACGTTCGAGAGTTTTGTTGTCAACCCAGACCAAGTTTCGGTCCTGGAACAAAAAACCGACGCTTCCTATCTTACCCTAATCACCTGTGTACCTCCAGGCACGTATTGGAAGAGACTGGTACTAAGGGCCAAACTGGTGAAGTATATAGAGTTGTAGCACGGCCCCTTCTTGTTTTAACCTATAATATATGGTAAAATTGCCTCATGAAAAAAGGCTCTGGTCAGGGTTTTGGCCTGCATTGGCAATCACTATTGACCATTTTCTTCAAGGCTCTTTACTTTTTAATCAACTTTTTTATTTTAGTAGGAGAGTTGACAAGGAGAATCATTGTTGCGCCTTTCTTGGTAGTGTTTCGTTTTTACTCTTCGATTCGATCACTATCATTACCTAAAGTTACCCTTCCTTCTTATACGATTCCAAAACTGACTCTCCCAAAATTTTCACTGCCCAAATTCAAAATTCCCAGTTTTACTTTTCCTTCACTTAGGCTGCACTCTATCGGAAATCGATGGAAACGTTTAATTGAGCCGTTTCGCTCAATGTCGAAGTTTGTGATAACACTCCCTCTGCCAAGATTGCCAAGATGGCCGAAGGTATCACTTCCCAAGATAACACGAGTCCAAAAAATACAAAAACCAAAAGCGAAAACCGGTGTATTCACCTATCTCATGCTTAAATTTAAATATTTTTTACTTGGTTCCATAGTGACTTTGAGTTTTGTTTTCATTTATCAGTCTTATTTATTTGTTAAAGCTCTTCCTTCACCCGAAAATATCGGCAAGATTAACTATGCCCTCTCCACTCATATTTTTGATCGGAACGGAAAATTACTTTACGAAATATATAAAGATCAAAACAGGACACCTATTCAAATTAGTGAGATCCCAGACTATGTTAAGGAGGCCACGATCGCAATCGAGGATAAAGATTTCTATAATCACAAAGGGATAGCAATAATTAGCGGAGTTTTACGTGCGGTGAGAGAAACGGTGCTCAAGGGCGATCTACAGGGTGGTTCGACGATTACTCAACAACTTGTTAAAACTGCTCTTTTATCGCCAGAAAGGACGATACAACGGAAAGTGAAGGAAATAATCCTTGCACTTTGGGCAGAACAACTTTTCACTAAAGACGAAATTCTAGAAATGTATCTCAATCAGGTTCCTTATGGAGGATCTGCCTATGGAGTTGAAGAGGCGGCTAAAACATATTTTGGTAAATCGGTTAAAGATCTTACTCTTTCGGAAGCCGCCCTTCTTGCAGGTTTACCTCAGGCTCCATCGATTTATTCTCCCTATATTAATCCAAAACTAGCGCTGCAGCGCAGAAACGAAGTCCTTTTGCAGATGCGTGAACTGGAGTTTATTACAGAAGGGACGATGAAAAATGCTCGAAAGGATAATCTCAATATAATTCCACTCAAGACAAAGTTAGTAGCTCCCCATTTTGTTTTTTATGTCAAATCGGAACTCGAGGATCAATATGGAGTAAAACAGGTTGAAGAAGGCGGCTTGAAAGTCACTACGACGCTTGATTTAACTATTCAAGAAGAAGCAGAAAAAATACTGCAGGAAGAATTGGCGAGAGTAAAAAGTTTAAATATTACGAATGGTGCAATTCTCATTACCCGTCCCCACACGGGGGAAATTCTGGCCATGGTTGGGTCCGTTGACTATTTTAATCCACCTTACGGTGCATTTAATGTCACAACCGCATTACGACAACCGGGAAGCTCAATAAAACCCTTGATGTATTCGCTTGCTTTGCAACAAAATTATACTGCTGCTACGATTATCGATGATTCACCCACTACTTTTGCAAGTCCGGGAACTACCCCCTATCGTCCGGTTAATTACGACGGAAGGACTCACGGAAGAGTTCCGCTACGGTTGGCTCTTGCCAATTCGTACAATATTCCTGCAGTCAAGGTTTTGAATACGTTAGGAGTGCAAAATTTTGTCCAGCACGCGCAAAAAATGGGCATAAGTACGTGGAATGATCCTTCGAGATTCGGATTATCTTTAACTTTGGGAGGTGGAGAAGTAAGAATGGTCGATATGGCTCGCGCCTTTGGAGTATTTGCCAATCAGGGAAACAAGATAGATTTGAGTTATATTTTAAAATTGCAGAATGCGCATGGCGATATGATTTCGGAATTATCCCCAAACAGAATGAGCGTTTTAAATGAAGGGGTAAGCTACATCATTTCGGATATTTTATCTGATAATTTTGCCCGCCAACTTGCGTTTGGCGCACGATCTGCTTTGGAAATACCCGGATACAAAGTTGCGGTAAAAACAGGGACTACAGATGAGATGAAAGATAACTGGACAATAGGATACACTCCGGAATTTCTCGTTGCCGTTTGGGTTGGAAATAACGACAATACTCCTATGAATAGAGCGCTAGTATCAGGAATAACAGGTGCTGCTCCCATTTGGAACAGAACGATGACATATCTTCTAAAAAATTACGGTAACAGCGCCGTATGGTATCCAAAGCCTGACAATATAGTGGAGAAGCCTTGTTACTATGGAAGAACTGAATATTTTATCAGCGGCACAGAGCAATTGACTTCCTGTAGAGAACAGCTCTTCAAACCCACTCCAACCCCGCAGAAGAATTAAATACTACAAATAATTCTTTAGTGTTAGTTCTTAAATCTTAAACAATTTTTAAAGTTCAGGACTTAAAAAGTTTGTTTAAAA
>MFZI01000040.1:2670-23283 GCA_001789355.1 Candidatus Roizmanbacteria bacterium RIFCSPHIGHO2_01_FULL_39_8 | reverse complement strand
TTTTGGAACTAACACCGATCCGTCTTTTTGCTGATAGTTTTCCAGAATTGCAATCAATATTCGAGGCGAAGCAAGAGCGGTATTATTAAGAGAGAATGCGTAATGAGTCTTCCCCTCTTTAGTTTTGTATTTGATATTCAGTCTTCTGGTCTGAAAATCTCCCATGATTGAATTGGACATGGTCTCACCGTAGGCATTACGCGAGGGCATCCAGGTTTCGGTATCATACTTTTTAATCTGTGGTTCTCCCATGTCGCCCGTGCACATGAGGAGAACCCGATAAGGTAGTCTAAGATCTTGCAATATTTCTTCACAATTTTTTTGCAGTTCTTCATGAAGTTTTTTTGCTTCGTCGATGTCATTCTTCGCAATAATTACCTGCTCTACTTTCCAGAATTCATGTACCCGATACAAACCCTTTGTATCCTTTCCGTAAGCTCCCGCTTCTTTACGAAAACAGGGAGAAAAAGCGACAAATTTCTTTGGCAACTCCCTTTCATTCAAAATTTCTCCTGAATAATAGGCGGTTACCGGTTGTTCGGCTGTTCCTGCAAGATAGGCGTCTTCATCATTAAGCTTATAAACGTCTTGTTCCCCCCAGGGAAATTGGCCTGATCCGAATAAGGTAAATCCCTTAATGACAGCTGGCGCGATAATAGGAGTATAACCTTTTTGTGCGAGCTTATTGAATACATAAAAAAGAAGGGCAAAGTGAAGAGTAGCCAATTCTTTTTTGAGAAAATATCCTCTGAATCCTGAAATCTTTGCACCGCGTTCCAGATCGATCAAGCCTAAGGATAAGCCAAGATCGATATGTGATTTTGGTTGGAAATCTATTCTACGTATTTCTCCCCATTTCCTAAGCTCCTTATTCTCCGATGCATCTTTACCAACCGGAACTTCGGGAAGCGGGACATTTGGAACAAAGGACAGTAATTTAGTTAACTGAGAATTATTACTTGTGAGTAGGTTTTCGAGTTTCTTTAATTCTTCTTTGATTTCTTTACCCCTCGAAGCTTCAGCGAAGTGGGGCTTTCCACGTTTCGCCAATATATTTCTTTCTTCCCTAAGTTTTTGAATTTGATGAATCAGCTCTAGTCGTTTATCATCAAGGTGGATAATCTTATCAATATTAACTTCACGATTTTTGTTTTTCGCTGCTTGAATGACTTTTTCCTTATTTTTTCTTATAAAATCGATAGATAGCATATGTATAAAAAATTGTCATGCTGAACTTGTTTCAGCATCTGTTTTTAGATAGCAGATCCTGAAATGAATTCAAGATGACACTACTAAAGCTATTTTATCAAATATTTCTTTACTCTTTTAACCAACCTTTTCGAGGCTATCAAGCGGTGGTTAATTTGTTTATGTTCCAAAGATGTAAGCTCATCATAATATTTATTAAATTTTTCTACGATAAACAAAGCTCTGTATGGATATCCGGGAGTAAAATGTTCGATTGGTTTTTCGGCAATTCTGCCTTTTATTTTTTCCTCTTCGCACAAGAAAATTTCTTCAACAGGATTATAAAAGCAAAGGCATGTCTGTAGATAAGCCGTCCTATCGGCAACTCTTACACCTTTAAGGTGGAGGAGTGTGTATTGTATCAATTCCTCATCGGTTGCCTCATAACCTGGCCAGCGTCGTGATTTCACTCCAGGCCCGTTGTTGAGATAGGGAATGATAAGACCTCCGTCGTCGGCAATCGCAGCTAATTTCGTCATGTCGCCATAAAATTTTGCTTTCAGTCGGGAGTTCTCTTCAAATGTTTTTCCTGTCTCTTCAGGCTTCGCTGCTATATTTAATTCGTTGAGTGAAAGAACAGCTAACCCTCTCTCTTCAAAGGCTTTTAATCCTTTTTTAATCTCATTTAACTTTCCCTTATTATGTGTTGCAATGAGAAGACGCTTCATTTCATAATTGTACTTTATATTTTTCATCTTGACAAAATATTAATATATGTTATTCTTCATAATTAGTATGAAATTGCAAAACTTTACTCAATTTTAATAAAAAAGAGCCTTTTGGCTCTTTTTTTTTGTTATTTTTTTGAGTTTAAGTTCAAATTAATAAAAATGAGAAAAAATACTACATACATCAAAGTATCAGATTATGAAGGAAGAAAAGGTGAGGTTAAAAAAGTAGTCCTCCTTTATTCAGGAGGTCTCGATACATCGGTCATGCTCAAGTGGATTCAAGATGAATATAAAGCTGAAGTGATTGCGCTAACGATAGATATCGGTCAACTAACTGATGATCTAAATGAAATTAAAAAAAAAGCATTAAAGCTAGGAGCAGTCAAAGCATATGTTATCGATGCCAAGGATGAATTTGCAGAAGAATACATCGCTAAGGGTATTAAGGCAAATGCATCATATCAAGGAAACTATCATCTTTCTACACCACTGGGGCGTCCACTCCTTGCTAAATGGGCGGTCAAAGTGGCGGCTCAGGAGGGTGCAGATTGTATTGCTCATGGATGCACCGGAAAAGGAAATGACCAAGTAAGAATAGAGGGGACTGCACTCGCCTTAAATCCTGACATAAAGATAATTGCACCGGTTAGAGAATGGTCTATGGGAAGGGATGAGGAATTAGCTTATGCAAAAAAACATTCAATCCCTGTTCGTCAAACTGCTGCGAAACCATACTCATATGACGACAACATGTGGGGGGTGACAGGAGAGGGTGGAGAAATAGAAAATCCTGCGCTCATTCCTCCTCTTGATAAAATTCTTTTGGTATGTAAACTGCCTGAAGCCGCACCAAATAAGCCAGAGCTGATGGAACTAGAATTCGTAAAAGGCCTTCCAGTAGGTGTTGGTGAAAAACACATGAAGCTTGCAGACCTCATCCTTTATTTGAATAAAGTGGGAGCAAAACATGGAGTCGGAATTACCCATCATACAGAAGACCGCGTAGTGGGACTCAAGGTGAGGGGCGTATACGAGGCTCCTGCTGCAGAAATTATTGTTACCGCTCACCGGAACTTAGAAAAATATGTTTCGACCCGAGCAGAGAATGAGTTTAAGTCAATTGTCGATACTAAATGGGCATATCTTTGTTATGGCGCTCTTTGGCTCGAACCTCTCATGGATGATTTGAATGCCTATATTGATCGAGTGAATCAAAAAGTTACCGGTAAAGTCAGGTTAAAACTTTATAAAGGGTGGGTTGAACCGGTTGCGGTTGAAACTCCCAACACTATCTTTGAAGAAAAGCTTGCTACTTTTATGGCTTCAAGCGCTTTCAATCAGAACGCATCGCCTGGTTTTATCGAGTTATATACACTACAGATGAGACTGGCGCAGAGATCGGAAAAAACAGCATTGATTTCAATTGGCAAAAGAAGTAATAAAATGAAATTATTAAAAGAGATTAAGCAATTAGATTGGTTAAAATACAAGATCTATGCGACGTATAAGACACACAAATTTTTGAAAACCAACAAAATAGAAGCAGTATTGGTACACAAGATCTCAAAGCCAAATGAGAAGCCGAATCTACTAGATATGCTAAGACAGAATAGATTTGATCTGATTATTAATATCCCCACTAAAAGTAAAAATTCCAAAGATGAAAAAACTGATGGTCAGATCATACGGGAATATGCGATCAAAAATAATGCTACTCTTGTGACAAATGTGAATGTGGCAGAGCAATTAGTAGAAAAATTATACAAATCACAACACAGACATATTCATGCAAAGTAAACATAAGATACAAGAATGGAACTTTAAGCAATTGTTAATCAGTGAGATCAAAAAAAAAGGTGGATGGGTGAATTCACACGTACACGCAGATAGGGCTTTCACAATAACCCCAAAGAAACTTGGAATATATCAAAAATATGCATTAGAACAAAAATGGGATATCGTAGATGAGGTGAAAAAAAATGCGAGTGTTGATGAGTATTATAGAAGGATTTCACATGCCATAGAGCTAATGATTTCCCAAGGAGTGACAGCTGTTGGATCATTTATTGATGTAGATCCCGTATGTGAAGATAGGGCAATAAAAGGAGCTTTGAAAGCCCGCGGCAAGTACAAAAAACATATAAAAATAAAGTATATCAATCAAGTTCTAAAAGGAGTGATTCATCCCAAAGCGAGAAAGTGGTTTGATATAGCTTCAGAATATGTAGATATTATTGGAGGTCTCCCAAGACGTGACGAAAGAGATTATGGTAAAGGAAAAGAACATTTAAATATACTTCTTTCCACGGCAAAAAGAAAGAAAAAAATGGTACACGTTCATGTTGACCAATTCAACATCGCTCAAGATAAGGAAACAGAACTCTTGTGCGACAAAACAAAAGAGCATGGTATGGAAGGAAAAGTGGTCGCTATACATTGTATTTCTCTTGCTGCCCATCCAATACAATATAGAAAAAAAATATATCAAAAGATGAAGAAAACCAGAATGATGGTAATTAGTTGTCCTACTGCTTGGATTGATAGTAAAAGAAACGAAGTATTGCAGCCATTTCACAATTCGCTTACTCCAATCGATGAAATGATCCCGGAAGGAATACCCGTTGCACTTGGGACAGATAATATCGCAGATTATATGGTTCCTTTCTGCGATGGGGATATGTGGTCGGAATTAAGGCTATTAACAGTAGGATCACGTTATACAAATTTCAAACAGTTAGTAAATATAGCTACGGTGAACGGGATAAAAGTTTTAGGAATCTAATATGAAAAAAATAAATCTTAATATTGAGGGTCGGAAGTTGCAGCTCGATTTCAATGAGCATTTCAATCATTTAGTCAGGATAAATGAAAACCTGAATTTAGGTGCAGGAGAGAATTACAAAAGGATGGGTTTAACCTATGTCGATGTGCCGGAAATTGTAGGGATCACCGGCGCCTGTGAAAATGTAGACACGCTTTTTAAAGTGAATAATCATATGGATATCCCACTTTTTTTTACCCAGACGGGACAGTTATCTTTAGAACAGGCACTACAATCTTTACCGGGAGCTTTTACGGTGATTCATTCGGGAAGAGATGAAGAAGAGGAGGACGAGCGGCACCTGCGTCAGTTCAGACTTACCGAAGAGGAGTTTGACTGTACTTTAGCTGGAATGAGACGAAGTAATTACGATGAAGAAAAAATGTTTGAGGCACTTCTAAAACATATTCAAAAGACTATTCAAGCAATGGTAAGAAAAATATTGGAGAACAATGGTGAAATTCTAAAAAGAAAGTACAAAAGAAATATTGATAGACTCCATGAAGCAACAAAGACAGATTTTTTAAGAATCAATTACGAAGATGCTGTCGTATTGCTTAATAAAAAAGGATATAATTCTGTCAAATTCGGTGATGATCTTAAGGCTGATCATGAGGCAAAAATTGTTGCCTTGCTCAACGGAAAAAGTAAAGAGTTGCCGGTCTTTATTACAAAGTATCCAAAAGAAATTAAATTTTTCAACATGAAAGTTTATAATCGAGACCCGCAAGTGGTTCTTTCAGCTGACTTAATTTTCCCTTACGCTGGTGAAGGAACGGGGTCTGCAGTAAGAGAACATGATTATGAAAAATTAAATGAGCGCTTGATCACTTCTACGATGTACAAATTGCATACACAAAGAGGGGGGACCTATAATGACTTCAAATGGTATCTCGATATCATCAAGAATAAATTGAGCGATCCTCATGCTGGCTATGGTATCGGAAATGAACGAGTGCTCCAATATGTCTTTGGAGAAAAAGATATTCGAAGCGTTTCTCTTTTCTCTCTACTGAATCAACAAACCGGCGACTGGGATAAAAAAAAATATGGACAGGCAGCGATTTTGACTACTGCGAAAAAACACATCCTGCTTTCGATCGGCAAGCCGCAAGATAAGAATTTTTTGCTTCCCCACATTAAAAAATTAAGCAAAAAATCTCAGTTCATTCTCTATGCGACTGAACAGACCGACGAATTCTTGAAAAAAAATAGAGTCATGACTTCGTTTGTCTACAAGATTTCGCAGATCGGGAAAAGCCCGAATATCAGTGATCTTCTGGGAAGAAGAGTTTTTGATCTCATCATCAATATCCCTAAAAGGGATGAGTTTAAAGAAAGTAAAGAGTTTACCGATGGAAAACTGATACGAAAGGGTGCAGTTCAGATGGGAATATCTCTGATCACCAATCCCGAGGTAGCAGTAGAGGTGATTGATAATTTGGCTGAATAAAAGGGAAAATAAATCAATGGATGAATCAAAAAGTAAACTTCGCTATAGACATCTGACCCATAGAGGTATGTCTATTCCCACTGCTCACTGGACGTATGATATAACTAAATCATACGATTGGAATTATGAATTTGGCCCTTTTAACATACCTGCTTATCCAGCACGATCTGTTAAGCCAAGCAAGAAATTTCTTTCATTCAAAGTAAACTCTTTGTTCGGTGTTCCTGCTGGTCCTTTGTTGAACAGTCGTTGGATAGAGGCATATTCAAAGCTAGGTTACGATATTTTAACTTACAAAACGGTAAGAACGAGAAGCTATCCTGCTCATCAAATGCCTCATATTCTTTATGTCGAAAAAAATAAGTCTAAGAATGACTCTTCTTTTATTGGGAAACCATATTTTTCTAAAGTAACGAGCCTAGCCATCACCAACTCTTTTGGAGTACCTTCAAAAGATCCGGATGTTTGGCAAGAAGACGTTAAAAGATCTTTACGGCTTTTGGATAAAGGCCAACTTCTGATTCTTAGCATCATGGGGACTCAAGATGGTTTACACAGTCAGAAAGAGTTTATCCAGGACTTTATTAAATGTGCCGTACTGGCGATGGAAACAAGCGCACCAGTAATAGAGGTTAATCTTTCGTGTCCCAATCTTCACGGTGGAGGTGTTGTCTGTTACGACGTAGATCTGTGTGGAAAAATATGTGAGCAGATAAAAAATGTGATAGGAGACGTTCCATTGATTGCCAAGATAGGCTACTTTAACAAAGAGGGGGAATTAATTAAACTCCTCAAAAAAATCAATCCATTTATAGAAGCGGTGGGGGCGATAAACACTCTTCAGGGCAATATTATCGATCTTCAGCACAAAAAAATTCATATGAGACAGATCGGACTTAGCGGAGTCTGTGGTGGCTATATTAAACCTTATGCTTTAAATTCAGTAAAGACTCTATATAAACTGCGTGATCAATTCAAAATGAAATTTGCAATTATTGGGATTGGAGGGGTTACCAAACCTGAAGACTTTGAGAGTTACCTCGCAGTCGGGGCGGATGCTGTCCAAAGTGCAACCGGCGCGATGACAGATCCTTATTTAGCTTTTAAAATATATGAAAAGCAAACTGCTCAAAAAAAAGATTACCAAACTGCTAAAACAATCGGAACGTCCTTTTTTTCGAGTGTTTCTCAAGGCTTAAGTCTCAATGAATTTAAAGAGATATATTTACAGATGATTTACCCTAAAACTCTGCCAGAAAATAAAAATACGCTTCTTATAAGAGAAGATCGCTTTAAATTAAAGCATGGAGAAAAAGGAAGAAAACACTCACATATATATATGAATCATAGAAATCCAATTTTTATCAATGCCTGGGATAGACGATTTTTAGTTGAGTTATTTAATCAATTAATATGCGAACGAATACTTAAAAATGAAGAATTGAGCAAGAATCGATACGGAGTAGTTGCGATCCCCTCATCTTCAAGCCCAGAATTAACTGCGTCTATGCTCGATTCGCTTACGTCTTCAATCGGGAGAGCTGTTGTAATGCCCCATCAATTCTTGACACAAGAAGCTGGCGCCCACTCAAAACTTTACGGTGATATGGATGTGAGAAAACCTTGGGTATTAATCGACGACGTCTTCACCTCTGGTAAGACGTTACAGGATTCCATTAAATGTATCCCCGATGAAATCAAATATGCAAAAGATCCATTGAGGCTATTTGCAATTACTCTCATTTCTCGAAATCCTGACAAAAGGGAATCGTTCACAAAATCTACAGGAGTAGACCTTTTCTCTTTAGTAACGCTGGAAGAAGTTTTAAAATATCACTGGAAGAGATTTACTTCTAAAGAGAAAAAATTAATATTAAAAGAACGCAGTGAATTGCACTAGCGAAAAAAATTGAATTCGAGTATCTTTAATAGAATTATAATTAATAAAATTCAGTGAAACCAATATTTTTTTCAATTTTGACTGGTTTAGGGTTTGGTTTGTCTATGTTTTTTAGAAAGCTTTCATTGAAGGAAATTGGATTGCCTGCGGTAATTTTTGAAAGCTTTGCTAATTTTATTGTTGCGCTTGTTCTTATTTATTTTATTTCTCCATTTAAACTAAATCAGATAGTAACGAAATCAAATGGGGTTTTTTTTGCAGTTTTGGGAGGTATTTCGCTAGGAATAGGAGTAATTTCTTTTTTTCTAGCAACTAAAATAGGGGGTTCAGTGATTACTCCTTCGATAATTGGGCCAGTTGTTGGTTCAATTACTGCTTCATTGCTGGCTATTTTTATTTTAGGTGAAAGTCTAACTCTCATGAAACTAATTGGAATATTTATAACATTTGTTGGTTTATATATCTTTATAAGTTTCAAATAGATAATGCAATTTTATGAAAAATGAGGAAATAGTGGCATCACTACTTTTAAAAATTGGCGGGATGACGTTCCGCTTCGATCCACCATATACCTATACCACTGGGCTTAAAAGTCCCATTTATTTAGATAACCGGCTTGTAATGTCTTATCCAAAGATACGGGAAAAAATAATAGACTATTACATAGATGTAATTAAAAATGAAATAGGAACAAAAAAAGTTGATTGGATTTCTGCAACGGCTACGACAGCCATTCCCCATGGGGCGTGGGTTGCCCATAAGCTCAAGTTACCTCTTGTTTTTGTCAGACCAACTACAAAGATGGCAGGGGTTGGCAAAAAAACCTATGGAAAAGGAAATAAGATGGAGGGCTATCTTAAAAAAGGAGCGAAAGTAGTTATTATCGAAGATCACATTTCAACCGGGACAAGCGCAATAGATAATGCGCACGCAATAAGAGAAAATGGCGGGAAAGTAAATTATTGCATTGCTTCAACTACATATGAAACAAAGAAAGCTGAAAAGAATTTTAAAGAAAATAAAATCAAACTCATCACGCTTACCACCGGGAAAATAATCGTTGAAACAGCTTACAAAGAGAAAAAATTGAATAAGAAACAAAAAAGCGTGGTCGATCAATGGTTGCATGATCCTCCAAGTTGGGCTAAAAAAATGGGATTTGAGTAAAAAGATTATGAAATACAAGGTTGGAATTTTTGGGTCAGCGGCAAATAATAAAGAGGAAGTTTTGTACAAAGCTCAAGAATTAGGTGAAGTGCTTGCGAAATATAAAGACAAAATCATTCTTATCACCGGTGTTGCTGATGGTTTGCCTCACAAGGTGGTCCAAACTGCCTCAAAAAATGGAGTAGAAGTATGGGGATTTTCTGCAGGTTATGATGAAAAGGGCCAAAAAAAATTGTCACCTTCACATGATTTAGCAATATACAAAAAAATCTTTTATGTTTCGGAAGATTATCCTTTAGTTCATAATATCGACGCTTGTCGAAAATATCGCAATGTTACATCTACAGCTACATGTGATGCTGGAATCATTATTTCCGGTCGATGGGGAACAATGAATGAATTTACCAATCTTCATGACATGGGAAAAGTCATAGGAGTATTTACCCAAACCGGAGGGATAGCCGATGAACTCCCAAACTTGATGAAAAAAATTCATAAAAAAAGCAAAGCAAAAGTTCTATTTAGTAATTCTATGAACCAATTAATTCCAAGTATCCTCACCCAACTTAGAAAAAGAGCTTAGCCACGGTCTGCTTTTGACCTCGTAGGTCAAACAGAGGTTGGCACAACAAACTAAATAATATGAATTTTCAGCAAAAATTAGACAAAATTGTTAAGAAAAATAATTCATTTGTCTGTGTGGGGTTGGATAGTGATGTAGAAAAACTTTCCAATAAGTTCAGGAAAATAAAAGACGGCCAATTTAAGTTTAATAAATGGATTATTGACCAGACACATGATTTGGTTTGTGGATATAAACCAAATTCTGCTTTTTATGAGGGACAAGGTGTTGAAGGAATAAAGCAGTTGAAATTAACCTGCGATTACATTCGCCTACATCATCCAGAAATTTGTCTAATTCTTGATTACAAAAGAGGAGATATAGGAAATACGAACAATGGCTATGTTAGATTTGCTTTCGATTTTTTAAAGTCGGATGCAGTCACAGTAATTCCCTATATGGGCATAGAAGCACTGCAAGCTTTCTTGAATAAAAAAGATAAAGGAATAATTATTGGGTGTCATTCCTCAAATCCGGGAGCGAAAGAGTTTCAAGAGTTGATGGTTTCGGATGATGAGCCTCTTTACCTAAAAATCGCTCAAGACATTGCCCTTAAGTGGAATAAAAAAGGAAATTGTATGGTATTTGTAGGTGCGACGTATCCGGAAGAGATGAGAAAAGTAAGAAAAATTATCGGAGAAATGACTATCTTATCTCCTGGGATTAATGTTCAAGGAGGGCAAGTTGAAAACATAGTAAAGGGAGGATTGAATTCGAAAAAGTCCGGAATGATTATCAACTCTTCGCGGGGAATCATCTTCGCAAAAAATCCTAGAGAAGAAACCCGAAAACTTCGGGATGAGATAAATAAGTACCGGTAAAATCTATTCCCACTCCATCGTAGCCGGGGGCTTTGTCGTAATGTCGTAGACGACGCGGGATGTTCCGGGGACCTCATTGACTATCCGGGAAGATATTTTTTGTAGTAAATCATAAGGCAGTTTGGCCCAATCGGTTGACATGACATCCTTCGATTCGATGACCCGCAGGGCCACTACTTCGTAGAGCTGTCTCTCATCACCCCTGACACAGGTACTGAAGGTATTCGTCATTATGGGAAAACTCATATAGACTTTTCTATACAATCCTGCTTTTGTGATTTCCTGTATTACGATCTGATCTGCTTTTTGCTGCATTTCCAGTCTTTCGGGAGTTACTTCTCCGATGATCCGTATGGCTTGTCCGGGTCCTGGAAAGACTTGTTTATATACCAGTTCATCCGGAAGGTCAAGTTTCTTTCCAATCCGCCTCACTTCATCTTTGTAAAAATAACGAAGAGGTTCAAGCAATTGAATATTCATTTTTTCCGGGAGACCGCCTACATTGTGGTGTGATTTGATTTTGTCTGCTTTTTTTGTTCCTTTGCTTTCGATGACGTCTGAATAAATAGTACCCTGCATCAAGTGACTTATATTTTTCAACTTTTTGCTCTCTTTTTCAAATAATTCAATATACAAAGCTCCTATTATTTTTCTTTTTGTTTCCGCTTCCTTCACTCCTTTGAGTCTTTTGAGGAATTCCTTTTTTGCGTCTACTATAATTGGCTTGACTCGGAAATGAATTTTGAAGATCTTTTTAACTTCTTCAACTGTGCCCACTCTCATAAGCCCGCTCTCGATATAAATTGGGTGGAGCCTTGTTCCTACAGCTTTGGTAACGAGGGCTGCTGCGACAGTCGAATCAACACCACCAGACACAGCGCAGACTACATTCCCATTTCCAACAGCTTCTTTTATTTGATTTATTATTTTCTTAATATCCAATACGTGTTTTTTTGGTTTTACTTGGCTAATGTTGGTAGCAAAATTTTTCAATACCTTAATACCTTGTGTTGTATGTTCTATTTCCGGATGAAATTGAATTCCATAGATTTTTTTAGCAGGATTAAAAGCTGCGGCGTAGGTGACATCTTCTGTCCCGGCAAGCGCGATAAAACCTTTTGGTAGCTTGGTCACCGTATCTCCATGACTTACAATGACTCTTGAGTAACTGTCAACCCGGGAAAATAACGTATTGTTCACGTTGATTTTTAAATTGGCAGGACCGTATTCTTTTCGGGATCCTTCAACTGTTCCTCCCAGGAGATGAGCGGTGAGCTGCCAGCCGTAACAAATTCCTAGGATGGGGATTCCCAGTCCAAAAACTTTTTTTGTAATAGTGGGGGAGTCTTTTCTGGTTACGAAAGCAGGACCTCCGGAAAAAATGATACCTTTTGGCTTGTTTTCTTTGATTTCGGCAAGAATATTCTCAGGATCAACAATTTTTGTCGTTACTCCCAGATCACGAAGGCGTCTTGCGATGAGATGACAGGTCTGTGAACCAAAGTCAACAACAAGTATCATATTATTGATAATTTTCACCCGGATTGGTAACAAGGATACTATGAGGATGACTTTCCGTCAAGGACGCTTGGGTGATCTGAATGAACTTGGTTTGTTCGCCCAAATATTTGATTGTTTTGGCTCCCGCATAATACATACCTGACTTAATTCCTCCCAATGCCTGTTCTACTAAGTCTTTCACTTTTCCCCGAACCGGCACAAGTCCCTCGACTCCTTCTGCAACAAGCAGCCTTTCTTTATAATTTTTTCCATGATATTCATCCTCTGATTTTATCTGTGCGCCTTTCTTCATTGCTGCCTCAGAACCCATACCCCGATAGGATTTAAATTTGTAAGTTTTTTTTTCTTTCTTTAATATATTCTTAAACCGAGATGGAACATGCTCTTTAGTCAGTTCAACAATTTCGCCAGGTGATTCTTCGCATGATGCAAAGAAGCTCCCCATCATGATGGTTGATGCTCCACATACCAGGGCTTTTATCATATCGCCGGAGAATTTAATCCCCCCATCAGCGATAAGGGGAATATTTGTTTTCTCCACAGCGCGACGTGTTTCCAATAGTGCCGATATTTGAGGAACTCCCATGCCGGAAATTATCCGAGTAGTACAGATGGCTCCGGGCCCCATGCCAACTCGGATCCCATCAGTGCCAGCCTTGACGAGTGCAAGTGCCCCTTCGTAGGTAGCAACGTTTCCCGCAATCACCTGAATTTGCGGAAATTTTTTCTTAATAAATTTCGTTGCATCAATTACCGCTTTTGCGTATCCGTGTGCAGAATCAACAACGATCACCGGTACCCCTGCCTTTGCTAAGGCGATGGTTCTATCCTCGAATCCATGACTTGCTCCAACCGCTGCTCCTACAAGGAGTTTTTGTCTTAAAACTTTTTTAACCTCAGTTACTTGGTCGCTGACAGTAAGATTTCGGTGAATAATTCCAATCCCTCCGAGACTTGCAAGAGCGATTGCTAACTTGTGTTCAGTTACCGTATCCATAGGAGATGAGACAAGAGGAATTCGTAATTTTATTTTTTTTGTCAAAAGAGTTGACAAATCTATGTCGCTTCTTGAGAAGGAACTGTAGTCGGGTAGAATCAATACGTCGTCGAAAGTAATACCTCTGCTGACGATTTTTTCATGAAGAATTTTTTTCGTCCCCATAATTTATTATAGGGACAGTTTTTTATTTTGCAAGAGTGAATTAAGGAAAATTAGATAAGAGTTATGGGGTATTTAGTATAATACAAGGCTATGGAAGCCATAGAGATATCAAGAGCGAGAATTTTTGGGGCTTGGTCATTAGTAACCCTTTCACAAGCATTGCACAATCTTTCATTAAGACTAAATCCTATTATATATGAGTCGCCAAAGGCTACTCTTTTAGGTGGTGATAGTGTTACTAATCACCTTAGAGAATCTAAATCTTACCTCCATGAAATGAGGCAACAGTCTGAGCCCAATTCAACCCAAGAATACCTTTCCTATGCATGTGAAGAAGGATTGAGGGCGCTCGGTGATGGAACATACGGGATTGGTGCTTGTGTAGTCTACCGTGTAAACGGTATTGAATATGTGCTCGGGGGAAGAAATAGAATGAGAACCTTAGCAAATACTCATTATCATGCAGAAGAAGATGCAATTGATGTGCTAGAAGATATCTCGAATTTTCATAAGCACATAGCCCATGCTCGTCCAAGTGAAGAAAAGATGATGAAAAACATAACCAGGAGAAGATTGCGCGATTCGATAATTATGGTTCGGCCAGCTCCTCACCATTTTGAAGAAAAGATTATGATTACAAGTCTAGAATCTTGTCCGGGTTGTATGAGAAGAGCAATCTCGCACAGATTTGACACCTATATAGTCGGAGCTGATGATCCGCCGTCAGGCTCTATGTTTGAAGGAAGGCTTGGAAGACTTCCGGCAATATGGCCAAATATATTTTTGGCTCAAAAGGCCAATCTTGTTTTAGCTGATTATTCAGGTGATCCTCTCAAAGAAAGGATAGCCGTTCATAATAAAAAGGGTGAGCTCATTTATGAATACGATCTAAATACTGCCGTAGATAGTAAATTTGAACAAGTTATAAGAGGTACATTCGATCTAAATAGAGAGCTAATTGATGAGGTGCTTGCGGAAGTCGGATTATCTGATACGACGAATTTTCCTGATAATATTGATATGATTATTTCTGAGAGAATGTCCAGTGGTGGTGTGTATATTGCGCCACGATACAAGACTTAATCGCAGTTTATTATACCTTCAAGAAGAGTAACCATTTGTCTACTTGCTTTGTTTGCTTCGGCGAGGACTTCTTCATGATCATGTTTTACAAACGCCAGATTTGTGACAAAAGAAAGTCCGAGAGTTTTAATGTTGAGAGATTTGGCGACAATCGCTTCGGGAACAGTGCTCATGCCAACAACATCTGCTCCTAAAAAGCGCAATGCCATCTTATCAGCTGGTGTTTCGTAGTTGGGTCCGTGATAGTATACATAAGCCCCCTCATGGAAAGGAATTTTATTTTTTACTGCGACTTCAGTTGCTTTTTTTCGCAAAGTTTCATCAAAAATACTTGACACATCGACAAAATTTGGCCCTTTTAGTGGATTGTCAAGTGCGAGGAAAAGTGTTATGACATCTGAAAGGATGACAAAATCACCAACTTTGAATTTAGGATGAAGCGCACCGCAGGCCGCGGTTAGAATAAGTTGTTTCATTCCAACTTTTACAAAAGCTCTGATAGGAGTTGTTGCTTCATAGGCGCTGTAGCCTTCGTAAGTGTGGAACCTCCCAGACATGAAAGCTATCCGTCTGCTTCTTATTTTTCCGATAACTAATTTCCCTTCATGTCCCGGTACCGTTGCTATAACACCAAACAAAGTTGAGTAGGGTATCTCAATTTCCTTTTTGATTTTTTCCAGGATTTTATTCCAACCTGATCCAAGAATAATCAACATTTCCGGAAAATATCTGACTTTTTTTTTGATTATGGCTGCGACTTCTTTATCAGATTTCATAGATGCTTGGGTAAATAGGTATTAATAAAATGCGAAGGAATGCCAATTTTTTTGAGGTGATTTTTGATTTTAAGGTTTGAGTATTTTTCTTTTTTCAAATTACGAGTTATTGTATCGACAGATTCTCTCATATCGAAGGGGAATATAATCCATTTGTCAACTTGGCGATCATAATAATCGGGAATAAATTTGGTCCATGGCTTAATAAAAGGTGATGCGGTTCTGATATGGTCTGCACCTAAGCTTTTCAGATATTCAATTCCCCGGATAAATGTTTTTCCGGTATCAGATACGTCATCGACGAGAATAATTTTTTTGTGGTGAAGTTTATTACCTATTTTGAGAGTAATCTCCGGCACTTTGTGTTGTTTGAAGTCTTTATAGGTTGAAATAGTAAACGTGGTGATGGGCAACTTAAGGAAGTCCGAAAGAATATGTGAAATAGTAAGGCCGCCTCGCGATATGGCAACGATTAGATCAAAGGATCTTTCTTTTTTTTCTATAGTTTGAGCAAGTGTAAATAGAGAATCGTGAAGTTTTTGCCATGAGACGGTGTAATATTCCATGAAGAATTATAACACTCAAATATAGTATTTTGCTCTTGAAATTCTGATGAAAGTGGTCCATAATGATTTATGGAGAAACGAGAGTTTCTTTTTTTTTATTTATAACCCGCATTCCGCGGGTTTTTTTATGTTTACAAAGCAAGTCATTAGTCCAGAAAATAAGGTCTTTTCAGAAGGGCAACTCAGGTTTACACCGCCTATAGTTTTACTATCGAGTACTAGTCCAAGAAGAGCGGAGTTCGTCGAGCAGATGTTTGGAGGGAAAACTGCAGTAAAACTTTATGTTGAATCCGGAGAGGAGCCTTTATTAGATGAAGTTCTTGTGGCTGGTTTTAAGGCACAAAGGCTACATGATTACTTAAAGCAACAAAGATTGCTAAATCAACATAAAGATTGTTTAATTGTTGCAGCGGATACAAGAACGAGCATTCCTGGTAGAGATGGTTTATTAGTGAGCAAGGGAAAACCAATGAAGCTAGAGGAGCTTCAGGATAATTTCTCTAGTATGAGGGATTTTTCAATATCTTGTTGTGAGGATCCTTTTTATCAAGTCTCCTCAGGAGCAGTAACACGTTTAGTAAGAGCGCAAACTTTTGAATCCGAAACAAAAGTTGCGGCAAATGTTATGCTTGACTTTGCAGGAGTATCCTTTCTAGCAACAGATGAGGGTATGGAAAGGTATCTAGAAATATTTGATTTATTCTATAGTAGTAAACCATACTCTGAAAAAAACATGGGTACTACAACTGTTCATAGCTTATCGGGTGGTATGTCCTTACCGGTTTTAATGAAACTATGCGTGGTAAGGGCAATAAACGGTGTAGGTATCAATGACGCAGGTTTTAAAGACGTCTATAGGGATGCTGTTCATACTGTTGCAATTGGGATGCCTCCTGAACTATTTAGGCCATATAATACTCAAGTGCACATGAGATATAGAAATTGGGAATGGTTAAACAATGTTGTGGCTTTATCCCAAGATAGAGTAGATCTTTATGCTTAATATTGCAAGCAAATCAATACAAAGAAAAAAAAATAAATCAGATGGGATAAGAATATGCATAATGAGGAGAATTGAAAAAGTGTATGACTTTGACATTTGGCTCCCAAAACTTGCACCTCCCGAAGAGTTATTAAAGTTATACGTAATTAAAAAAAAAATTACATGGAATGAATTCAAGAAAAGATTCACAAAAGAAGTCTTAATAAAAAATAAGGAATATGTAAAAATTTTAATTTTACTTTCAAAAAAGAAAAAAATTACCCTTTTATGTTGGGAAGAAAGCCCTAAAAAGTGTCATAGGAGATTGGTGGCAGAAGAATGTAAAAGAATTAATTCGAAGTTGAATGTAGTTTTGAGATAACAGCATCAATACCTTGTTCCAGAATAAGATCTCCGGCTTTTGGGCCGAAGTCTTTGCCAGTCAGCTTTTGATAAAAAGCCCTGAAAGCATCTCTAGGATTAAGTCCACTCTGTTTTATTGAATCGAAGACGATCTTCTGTATGTCTTCTTTATTTTCTTTTGCAGACTTCAAATTTTTCGCAAGCAACAGGAGGAATTCTTTTTGACCCGCAGAGAAGTTAGTAGTTTGTAGTTTATAGTTTATAGTTGGTTTATCTTGGGCATAATTTTTGAGATAGACTTCCACAAATTGTTCTCTTTCTTTAAGTATTTTTTCCTCTTCAAGAGTTAGTTTTGACCCTTTCTGTTTTGCAAAAAAAGAAGTGAGATCAGTTTTATTTTTTATTAAATTAGCTACCGTCCTGAAACGTGGAACAGAAATTCTTTTTTTCGGATGCAATCGAACTTCGGAGAGTTCATAAATTCGAGCAAAATCAGACAAAACTTCTCCGGGTTTTCCTGCAGGAATTTTACCTTCCTGCTTGTCAAAATAGGCAGCCATGCAGCGGTCATATTCGTCAAAGAGATTTGGTATTGCTTCGCCTATTGGATTGAATTCTAGTGTTTTTTGCGGTGGAATTCTAACAATGAGAAATCTCGCTATTTCTGGAGGAAGAATAGTTGTCAAATCTCTGGCTTTTAGACCTATACCTTTGGAAGAAGCCATTTTTTTACCCCCAAAAAGAAAAAATTCATAGGGAAAATAATACGGTCTGACAGAGTGAAAAACTTCATCGCAGAGAGCAAATGCGATATCATAGGACCCGCCGCGACTGGCATGATCTTTTCCGGCTCCTTCAAAGGTAACTCCCAGTACTTTCCAGTGAGCAGGCCAATCGACTTTCCAGGGAAGTTTTCCATTCCCGTCAAAGGGAGAGATGCTTCCCGAATATCCGCACCCTGCTGCCCAGGTTACGAGACGAGGTTCACAGGTAAAGGTGACTAATTCTCCATCCCAGCCTGTCACCTTTGTCGTTCCAAGTTTTCCACATTTTGGGCAGATGACCTGAAGAGGATGCCAATCTGAAGACTTTTTCTTATATCCGGCAATTTTTTTATAGATTTCAAGTATTTTTTCCTTATTATCCAGCGCGATTCTAATGACTTCATTAAATTTGCCCTCATGATACATATTCCAGGAAGAGATATAATTTGCCTGAAACCCGAGGGATTCAAGCACTTTTTTAAAATCAGACGAGAAATATTCAGCAAAACTTTTATAACCATCGACAGGCGAGGGAGCTTTACTCAAAGGCCAGGCAAAATAAGGTGAGAATTTTTCCTTCAAATCAGGAGGCAGGCCGTCGATCGTATCAAAATCATTAAATACATAGGTGAAAACGGTGTCCCTGTTTTTGCTGTGTAAAACTTTGTAGATCACATCATGCAGAATAGGTCCACGCAAGGAACCCATGTGGGCAAATCCCGACGGAGTAAACATGTCGTCAACATGTTGAGCTCTTCCTTCAAATTGTTTGGCAATGCGGTCGACCCAAATCATAATATTAGATCAAAAATCAAATATCAAAGATCAAATCTAAGACCAAAGCTTCAGAATAATATAGTGAACTTTGAGCTTTGAACTAGGTTTTGATATTTGATCTTTGCACTTTGAACTTATGTAATTGGTGTTCCGGGTTCAATATCTTTTTCAACAGAAAGCAGGACACACTTATCTTCGTCTTCATTTTCTGCACATAAAAGCATTCCTTCTGAAGTCTCTCCGGCGAATTTTGCGGGCTCAAGATTTACCAGTACAACTATTTTTCTATCCTGCAATTCCTCTTCTTTGTAATAGGGAACAAGGCTTGTCACAATTTGAATAGGCTCAGCCACACCGATATCGACTTGGAGCTTGTACAATTTGTCGGTATCAGGAACCCGCTCGACTTTCATAATCTTCCCCACTTTCATTTCGATTTTTTTCCACTCGTCAAAAGAAATCGTGTCCATAGCAGTAATTATAACTTATAAATTAAATTCGAGTTCCTTGAGTTTTTCTGAACAGATAATATCTGTGGTCTTATAAAAAAAACGTTGAAGCGTGTAATAATTCCTGTGTTTGGTAAAGTAGTTGACCGAAAAAAGATCACCCCCATAAATCATGCCAATATTAAGAGCTTGGATTTCCCTCATGTGTTTTATCAAAAGATCTTTCACCTTGTTAAGAGCGTCTTTCGGATTTTTATTTTTAAGCTCATCTTGCAAAAGAGCCCAGATTTTTTGGGTTCCAATTGTTCCGGAAACGGAAAATGGCAATCTTACTCCTTTCAGCAATCCATTAAAAACAAATAAGGTGGAATCACTTATATAAGGTTGATTAAACTCAAGGTTGTTTTTGTGTTGAGGAAATGATGCACTTCTTGCATGTATTGCAAATAAATTTGTTTCGGGAAAATCTTCAAATTTTTTTTCCTCTTCCCAGATAGGCGAAAGTGATTTGTATATTTTCCAGGTAGAGTCGTCAGACATCCAGGCAATTCCCCAGCCGTCACCCTGCCAATCGCCATCAAAGGCTTTACCTTTTTTTGCCATAGAAGCGAAAGCTTCTAGAATTTTAGAAGGTCTAATAGGTTTCGTTGATTTTGCGATTAAAAATCTACACATAAGTAATTCATTGTCATCCCGAACTCGTTTCGGGATCTGATTTAAAACCAGATGCTGAACTAAATTCAGCATGACAACTCATACAAGCTTTAAAACTTTATTTAATTTATCTACAATTTCATCGACATGTTTTTTTTCAATAATAAGAGGAGGAAGAAGTCTAACAACATTTTCACCTGCCGGAATGGTTAGGATATATTCTTGCTGGAGTGCTTTTAATATGTCATTTCTTTTGTCTTTTACTTCGATTCCGATCATGAGCCCTTTTCCACGAACATCCCGAATAAGACTTGATTTTATCTTTATTAATTGTCCCAAGAAATAATCTCCCATTTCAATAACATGTGCTAGCATTTCTTCATCTAGCAGTTTCAATGTCTCCAAAATTCCGGCACAAGCGAGTGGATTACCACCGAATGTGGAAGTGTTTACTCCTCTCGTAATTTTTGCTGCAATCTTTTCTGACACAAGTGTTGCTCCGACAGGTATCCCTCCGGCTAATCCTTTTCCCAAGCAAACAATATCGTAATTAACATCTGAAATTTGTGAGGCCAAAAATCGTCCTGTTCTTCCGCAACCTGTCTGGATTTCATCAATAATCAGTAATATTCTTTTTTCATCACAAATTTTACTGACTTCTTTGAAATAGTTTTCATGGGGAATATATATTCCTCCTTCACCCTGGATAGGCTCGACTATAAATGCAGCAGTATCTCCTGTTATATTTTTTTCCAAGGCTTTGACATCGTTATAGTCGATATGAGTAAAGTTCCAGAGGAGCGGTTTGAATGG
>MFZI01000040.1:0-2627 GCA_001789355.1 Candidatus Roizmanbacteria bacterium RIFCSPHIGHO2_01_FULL_39_8 | reverse complement strand
GTTTTTCCGTGAAATGAATTTTTACAGGATATGAAGCGTTTCTTTCCTGTAGCTACAGCGGCAAATTTCAATGCAGCTTCCATCGCTTCCGCTCCAGAATTTGAAAAATAAACGCTCGCTATTCCTCTCCCAACTTCTTTGACTAATTGTTGAGCGGCTCTTACCCGTATGTCATTGGCAAAGCTGCTGTGAAGGACGGAAAGTGTTTCAAGTTGGTTTTTTAAAGTTTTTGTAATACCAGTATGGGAGTGACCCAAAATATTTACTCCATAATTACTCATGCAGTCTAAATATTTGTTTTTATTTTCATCATATAGATACATACCTTTCCCAGAAATCAACGCGATGCCTCGATTGACATAGGTATTGACCAAAAATTGCTTGTGCAATAAAGAATAGTTTGTCATATTTGGTATTGTCATCCTGAACTTGATTCAGGATCTGTTTATAAAATCAGATGCTGAACTAAATTCAGCATGACAATGATTAATTGATAATAGTCCCTTTTCCTGCGAGTACGCTTTTGATGGGATGTTTGATGCGACCGTCACCCCAGTATACAATTTTCACTCCGTTTTCAAATGCTATTTTTGCTCCCAAAAGTTTTTTCTTCATTCTCCCTTCAGCGAACTGCAAGTAGTTGTCGATTTGAACTCTTTTTATTATTGAAATTAAACTTTTTTCATCTCTCGCTTTTTCCAGCATACCTGGGGCCTCAAATAATGAAATCAGCGTTTTTATTCCCAACTCCTTAATCATGATGGCTACTGCAAAATCGTTGTCTGTATTGATAATCTCGTTATTATGGCTAATGGCAGGAGGACAAATAACCGGAACATAATTATTCTTAATTAACAGATTAATTAAATGAGTATTAATTTTTTCAACTTTTCCTGTTAAATTATCAGTAATTAATTTTGTTTTATTTCCTTCTTGAACATAAAGATTTGATTTACGTTTTCCCTCCCACAATCTACCGTCGACTCCCGAAAGTCCGACAGCATTGACTCCATTTTTTTGTAAGGCTGCCACTATTTTTTTATTGACTAGTCCCGCATATGCCATAAGAAAAATATCCAAAGCCTTTTGGTCTGTGTAAACACTGCTTACTCCCGATGGAGAAACAACTGTCCTAGTTGGGGCCTTCAACTCTTTAGCTACTTCGTCCCTTATTCCGCTTGCTCCATGGACTATTATCACTTTTTCCTTTTTCACCAACTCTGCAACATCTTCTGCAATATATTCCCAATTAATTTTTCTCCCTCCGCCGATTTTAATTAGTATCATATTTGATTAAGTGGAATATCTCCGAACGATAGCATCAGCTTCTTCAGGAGATATTCCTCCCTCAGTTGATCTCGCCGTATTTTGAATTTCTGCTGCTGCAAGTCTCGCCTGTTCCCTGTCAATATCTCTACCGATCTGTTCGGCTCTCATTTGAATTGCATTTGCGCCAACAACCGCAGATGCAATTATTATGTTTGTAGATGTTTCGCCAAAATCTGTTGAATCTACAATTCGATAAGCCATACTATTTTTTCTTTGAGCTGCTTGATGAACACCCGCTCCATCGGTCTGAGCGTTCGGACCTAAACGAAAATTCGAGGGTATAGAACCCAAATACTCTTCTACTTTTTGATAAATCTGTTCTAGATATTTCAGATGATATTTATTTTTTACTGCTTCACGACCATAAAGACGGTACATCATCATAATCATTTGTCTCAAATCCATTATTCCGTTTCTTTCTCCTAACGCAAAGACAGATGTATCAAGAACCTCTGCGCCGGCACGAATTGCCGCATAATAATTTCCACCAACTAAACCAATATCATTGTGTCCATGAAATTGAATAGGCTTATTCCTAGCAGCAATTCTTGCCATCAATATTGTGGTGAAAACCTGAAAAGGATCCGCCCCGCCGGTTGTATCAGGAATACTAATTCTGTTGACGTGAGGTGCAACATAATATATTACTTTTAATAGATCCTTTAAAGGTGTTCGAAATCCATCTTCTGTTCCAAACCTGACAAAAAGTGATGGATCCTGCTCATGAATATAATTAATAGCTCTTAATGATTCTTCTATTATCTCGTCTATTGAATGATTACCATTCCCTTTTCTATTTTCAGGCGAAGTCCCCCTGTAAAGTTCTAACTCACCGATTTTATATTTGCCGTCATTTATTGCTAAGGCAGCATCAATATCAGCTTTTCTTGCTCGCGCATGAACTAAAACAGGAGTTGATGGAAATGCATCATGCATAAAATGTACTAAATCTCGAGCATCTCGCAAAGCTACCCGTGAAATAACAGGTGATCCGATTTCGATTGAATCAACCCCTAAATTACCAAGCAATCGAGCAACTTCGATTTGTTGTGTACCTGTAAAAGAAACTCCCTGGCCATCTATTACTGCTTGATAGCCTTCCCTCATGACCCCCTCATTTATTCGAGGTAAAAGAATTTCTCTTCTCATATAGGATGAAGACCAGGAAATTCTAAGGAGGTCGTTTCGGGGAAGCCATACATGAGATTCATCGCTTGGACGGCCTGTCCTGCTGTTCCTTTGACCAGATTATCGATAGCTGCAATCAAGACAAGTCGATTTGTTACTTTATCCATCTC
>MFZI01000039.1:7268-10141 GCA_001789355.1 Candidatus Roizmanbacteria bacterium RIFCSPHIGHO2_01_FULL_39_8 | reverse complement strand
TTTATTATGAAGTTTGGAACGAGCCTGATTTGGAAACCTTCGGGGCTTGGAGTCATTCACCGGGAGGAAAAAGCTATTTCACGCTATATGAATATGCATCAAGGGGCGCGATCAAGGCACAAAACGTAATGCCTTTTTTACTTGGAGGACCCGCTACAACTTCTTTGTATCGAAACTGGATCTACTATTTTCTTGATTATGTATCACGCAATAATTTGAAATTAGACTTTCTTTCCTGGCATCACTACTCCAAAAATACTAATTACTATGAACAACAGGTGATTCAGCTCAACAATTGGCTCTCAGACGCAAGATTTGAAAAATTTAGATCATTACCACGTGTTATCAGTGAATGGGGGTTTGATTCTAACCCGAATGAAATCGCAGATACTAATGTCGGCGCTGCCCATACCATCGCAGCTATACGTAATTTCTTTCGTCAAGATATTGAGGCAGCTTTTCTCTTTGAAATTAAGGATGGACTCTCACCAAGCTGGGGTATACTTTCCCACACAGGTGAAGAAAAACCCCGTTATAAAGCCTTGAGACTACTAAATCTACTCGAAGGAACAGAACTTTTTGTGGACGGTGAGGGAACATTCGTATCTGCACTCGCAAGTACACAAAACAACGTAGTTCGAGCAATTCTCGTGAACTATGATGAGAAGGATACAAACAACGAGCTTGTTCCGGTGACATTCTTAAACCTTACCCCTGGTACCTATTCTATGACAACAGAGTATCTTGACGGAAAAACACTTCCGGTGAGAAATATCTCAATTCAAGGAGGCCAACTCCAAAGGCAGCTACTGATGCCACCTAATATGGTGGTGGGGATAGAATTAAAAAGAGAATAATTACGGCGATACCATAATCCCTTCCCTATTCATTCGCTGTCCTTCTTTTAGTTTCATCTTTATTCCGTCTGGCTTAACTATGTCCCCGTTCGTCATCACTTTCGTGCCGTTTGGAAGCATCATTTCTTCTGCCATCATCATCAAAAAGTCTCCCTTTTTTATCATCATATCTCCATCCTTCAGCGTAAACTCATCGGGTTGAACTTTGCCTATTTCTACTTCTTCCTTGATCTGCATCAATCCCTCAGATAACATCATATTAAGCTCTTGAGTTTTCTTGTAGAGAAAAAATTCTCCTACTGCCAGGATTACAAAGATGCTTAATACCAGTAAGATAATTTGGAAAGTATGATGCTTAACATACGAAACCACTTCTTTTTCCATGTAGTATCTTGAGTTAATTTATAATGATCTACTTTTATACTATTCCAAAATTTTGCATATGTCAAATTACTCTTGAAACTTAGCACCTGATGTGTTATGCTGCTAATTGTTTGGGGACGACGATCAATAAACCCTCCGTTTCGGAGGGCATTTTTGTATACTGATATTGGATTCATTTGAAATAAAAAGGATCTGATAGGTGTCGTGAGTGAGGTGACTCTTCGAGAAGCGGATTGCGACGTATGTCGCAGAGCCTTGCAGAAGAGAAGTATCACATGCGACAGAATCTATCAGATAAATAATATGTCTTCACTTTACCTTCTTTGCAAAAAAATTCATAGAATCACTATGTTCATTGCGGTCATACTTATTCTTATCATGTCGTTTACCGGAACCTTTATGAAGTTTCCCTTTTTGCTAGCCTATTTTGGCTTGTTTACTATTGCACAGTTGACACAATGGCATAGCTTATTTAGCCCTTACTTTGCACTGACTATCCTTATCATGCTGGTAACCGGCGTGTTTATGTATCTTTATCCCATATTAAAAAAGGAGGACTCATCCAAACCGTAGGATAAGAATATTGACTACAATCCATAAGAAAAGGCCTAACATAAAAGCGATTGCTCCCATGATGATTGGTCTTGGAACAAAAACCCCCATCACTCTCTGCTCTGTCCCATAAAAAGACTTCCTCATGAAATAACCCACCCCTAACACACATACGATTAAAAATAAAACCTGATACGAAAGGTCCATAGTAAAAGTATACAAAAGGGGAGGCTAAAAAATCACAAGTGTTATAATATTTTTTATGAAAACACAAGAACTCTATCTGAATGATTCGTATCTTAAGGAAATGGAGGCAAAGATTTTAGAAGTACAGCCTGAAGCAAACGGGAGATACCGGCTCCTTTTGGACAAAACAGTTTTCTACCCAATGGGCGGCGGTCAACCCACAGATCAAGGCAAATTCACTTCAGCTTCTTGGTCTGCTGACGTCTATCAAGTGATGATGAAAGATGGAGAAATATGGCATTGTGTCAATTCTCCTACTCCTCCTGCCGCTGGCCTTACCGTACATGGAGCTATGAACTGGGATCGGAGATATAAAAATATGAGATTCCATTCGGCAGGTCACGTGGTTGACTTTGCGGTGTTTTTATTGGGTTATTCGCCAAAGACATTAATCCCCTTGAAGGGCGATCATGGTAAAAAACCCTATATCGTTTATCAGGGAGTTTTGGGTAAGGACATAAGAGGAGAATTGGAAAATAAATCGAATGAATTGGTCGAAAAAGATCTCAAATTCTCCTGGTTTTTTCAACCGTTTGCAGATCTGGAAAAAGAAGCGATTTATTTACAGTCTGGGCTTCCAACTAATAAACCCTTAAGGACGTTGAAGTTGGAAACCGTCGGAGCCGTCGCTGATGGCGGGACCCAAGTACGTTCAACCAAAGAAGTAGGAAAAATCACCATTGTTTCAGTAGAACAAAAAGACGGGAATACAATCATCAAGTATCTTCTTTAAGTCGCATCGGTAACTGTGGACAGTAGCGAATGAGATTTATAACTTTAATTCAAATGCTGATTCGGTAGCTCAAAGATAAAGTTTAATTGTCTCTTGACATT
>MFZI01000039.1:1637-7247 GCA_001789355.1 Candidatus Roizmanbacteria bacterium RIFCSPHIGHO2_01_FULL_39_8 | reverse complement strand
TATGACTCCTGAACTTGAAGAACTACTTGATCGTGTTGAGGACGATCTTAAAAAAAGACGCAATCTTTCTCCCCGCTTCAAAACAACAAAACAAGCGATCGACTACCTAGACAATATATGATCGTCCAGTACCACAAAGAATTTCTCAAACGTTTTAAAAAACAACCCTTAAAAATCAAGAAAAGATTTAAAGATAGATTGACTCTTTTTATCCACGATGAATTTGATCCTACACTAAATAACCACTCTCTTAGAGGAAAATATGAAGGCTATCGAAGTATTAGCGTAACAGGTGATATCAGGGCAGTTTTTAAAAGAACAGCGCAAGAAACAATTTTTGTTTCTATCGATTCTCACAGCAATTTGTACGGTTAATTCTACTTTATATAGACTGTAGCGAATTATTATCTTGAACGAAGTTGAAGGATGAAGTTTATAACTTTATAGTTAATTGTAACCATTCATATTTTATTAATATGGCTTATTTGATTATTGATTAGCCTATTGATACAATATCTTTTAAATATGCCTCAAATCGAAATTTCAGTACCAGAATCCGCATTAGGACCAACAAGAAGAGCTGAAAAATACCACCCTTTAAAAATAATCCTACTTCAGGGTAATCTTTTAGCAGAAAGAGTAGATGCTATAGTAAATCCAGCTAATGAAAGTTTATTAGGTGGGGGTGGCTTAGATGGGATGATCCATGGATTTGCTGGACCAGAATTATTAAAAGAATGCGAAACATTGAATGGATGCGAAACGGGAAATGCAAAAATAACTAAGGGTTATAGATTACCAGCATCTCATGTTATTCATGCGGTAGGACCAATATATCCCGATCGTCCTACTGACAGATATAGTGAATACTTTACGGAATATTTAAAAGCTTCACCAACAAGGAGACAAGAAATTGAACAATTATTTCAAAAGGATGTTGAAAAAGCTAGAGAATTACTATTAAGCGTACATAAAAATATTCTACGAGTTGCGCAGGAAAATGGTTTAAAAAGAATTTCAATACCTGCTATTTCTACAGGAATTTTTGGTTATCCTACCGAAGATGCATCCAAAGTTGCTCATCAGGCAGTATTTGAATATCTAAGAGATTATGGAGAGGGATCTCTTGAAGAAATTAGATTTGTTCTATACGAAACCGAAAAATATAATCTTTACGAAAAAGCCTTCTCTTCTTAATAAAAGTTTCGGAATATCTCCTGGATTTTTAAGCTTTTATAACAATCTAGAAAATATTTTGTGGACAAGGCTTCAAAATAGTTTAAATAAGATAGAAGCCTATATTTGGAAGTGGTATCCGATCCTGCGTAACTCAAGCTATCTCTCATCACATGAGAGTATTTGAACTATAATATAGTGATATGGCTAATTTCATTTACCCTCATATTGCTTTAACTGTAAACAATATAGAAGAAACTAAACGATTCTATATTTCTATCGGTTTTCGGATAAAAGAAGATGTATATTCGTCTGAAAAAAAGAGACATTTCCTACTTCTTGAGGGTTATGGGTTTGAAATGGAAGTTTTCCATTTTGATAACCAAGAAAAAAATCAATCGGACACAGAAAATCTTATGAAAACTAAAATTCATCATTTCGCATTACCTGTGCGAAGTTTAATTCAACTTAAGGAAGACCTCCTTAAAAATAAAGTAGAGTTATTTAAGGATATATCGGTCAGTAGTTTAGGACTGAAATTTATAAACGTAAAAGATCCAACTGGTTTTGTGATCGAATTTTTTGAAACTCCAAAAAATGAATCTCAATAATTTATTTCTTACTTCTAAGTACGGTCAATATCTTAAAGAAATATTAAATTTTTATGTTCCTCTAGCTCTTCAGTTACCATCGAGAAGAAACGATCCTGTATTTATGTCTGAAGACGTTAAAGCAACGGGACGTAGTGGCGTCACTGACGTTGCGACAAAGGCGGATAAAACGATGCAAGATGAGGTCAAATTAAATATCTCTAAGTTGGGACACAACTGGGGTTTCTGGGGAGAAGAAGGAGAGGATAGAATAACTGGAATTGATAAAACTAAAACGCACACAATTGTTGCTGACCCCATTGAAGGAACCAATAATTTTAAAAATAATCTTGATGATCATTGGGGATCAGTTATAGCGCTTATTGATAATAAGATAGAAGAACCAATAATTGGGATAGTCGCGCATCCGACAAAAAAGCGCTTTTATGTCGGTGTTAAAGATGGTGGAGCATACGTTATAGAATATGATGAAAAAGGCGAACTTCTTTCATTTCAATCTATGTCGCAAAAGCCAGAAAAGAGTGAATTTACCTACAATGCCAGTCCTCATTTTAGTGAAGACTTATATGCTCAAGTCGATGAGTTTTTCAAAATGGGAAAAATTATTGAAACAAATAAAAAATTGGGAAGGTCGAGAGTTGGTATACCCGATGAAAATGGAAATATTTTCGACGATCTGGAAAGTGGAGCACTTGAGGCAGTAAGAAATAGAGGGACCCTTTACTTTAAAACAAGTGCAGAAATGGCGGCAGTTTTTGTAATACTGAGTGAATTGGGCGGTAAGGTTACTGACGCAGGAGGCGAGTCATGGTCTTTGAATATAAATACCATGATTTCGGCTAGAAACGAAGAAGATTATCTACTCTTAAAAGAACTGTACAAAAAAACAAAACATTCAAAATAGACTCCAATAACAATCTAAATCTACTTGGTGGAGATGCCGGGAGTTGAACCCGGGTCCGGTTAGGCTCCTTTAAAAAATTGTTAGTTAGGGATAGATTATTTTTGACTCTATTCCGACTATTAAATAATCAACATTTATCGGAAAGCCGATGAGGGTGTTTCAATTTTATAGCTCATCGAGAAATCTATAAAATCTAGCCTTGATTGGTTTATCTCTTAATTAAGTTGAATCAAGGAAAACTTAAAAAAGAGGATCTCAAATTAGCTTACGAATGCGTAAGCTGCTGGCCTTTGAGCAAATTGGGCAGCGATGACGCCTTCCAACTGTTCTCGAGCGAACGCTTTGAGATCAGCAAATAAATCTTCATTTGCTGTTAGTTTTTCCGTTTAACGCACAGGTGCGCCCTAACATTTTTTAAAAGTGCTAGCAAACCGTCGATGCCGTTCATCCCCATTAGAAACAGTTTCCCGATTTTTAAATCGGATTACTGTTTCTTATGTCCTCCGACCAAACGCACTTTGAGACGTCGAGTGAATAACGATGAGTTAAGTCTCAAAGTAAGTTAAGGAGGGCTCGTTTTAAAAGTACAAATTCTTCATCTAACTCTTTAGGTATTCTTTTACCTCCCTTTTCTCTTGTCTTTCAATATCTCTTTTCTTTTCTAAATTCTTCTTATCAACGCTTTTTCTGCCTTTGGCCAAAGCTATTTCGAGCTTGACCAAACCGTGCTTATTATAGCATGAAATAGGGGCCAGAGTCAACCCACTATGGGATGAAATCTTGCCTTTAATACGCAGGATTTCGCTCTTATGTAGGAGCAGTTTTCGAGTCCTGCGGAGATCATACTCTTGAGGCCGCGAGTACTCATAGATAGGTATCTCAGCATTTACGAGATACACCTCTGAACCGAGAATTCTCACAAAACTGTCCTCCAGCTTCATTCTGCCGGCGCGGATTGATTTCACCTCTGCACCGGTTAAAGATATCCCCGCCTCGTAACGCTCAAGCTCTTGATAGTCACGATTGAATTTTCGATTGATGATTTTCATGAGACTAATTATATAATTTGTTAGAATTCTTTCTATAAACAAATGATTCGTCCCAATTCTCCCAAATTTTACGTCTATACGCTTCTCTCGTTGAAACATTTTGATATCTATACAGGACTGACGACCGACTTGAGCCGAAGACTTCAGGAGCATTCGCGGGGAATCGTCTCGTCGACAAGCATACGGATTCCATTTAAATTAATTCACTACGAATATTTTGTGAATCTCGAGGACGCAAAACTAAGGGAAAAGTATTTGAAAAGTAATGTAGGCAAAGCTCGGCTCAAGGATTCTCTCAAAAAAACGCTCGCGAGCAAAGTCTATATGCCGTATACATTACGGCGATAAAGAATTGTATATGATTGGAGAAAAAATATCGTTTAACCCCGATCTTTGGTACAGGAATCTGGTTGATATTGCAGGTTTACCACCAAGACCCCGCTATGATCGTTTGGTGAAGCTTCACACACTTACTATCATCGATTACATATCACATCTTACCTCTCTTACCGAAGAGAGTGCATTAGAAATTGGATCAGACGGAAGAACAAGAGCGATTGTAGTTGCCCATATTATGGGCTGGGAGGAATATCAGATACAAGTATTTGGAGATCCAGATAAACAAAAGAGGAAGAAAGAACAATTACAGCTTAAAAGATTTTATGATGAAGATAATAATGAATACCTTGATTTTGCAAATGTCGATGAGTTTAATCAGTACCAAGCTCGAAGGTACGCAAATTGGAAGTGGGATGATATTAGGAAAAAAGCAATTATGACAGCTCGGAAACTTCAATCCTTTTTTCCCGAGGATCCAACTGAAGAATGGCTTTCTTTTTTAGATCAGAAGCCGAAGCGTTTTTGGAAATTGACCGAAGAATATACACTTGATATTCCTGCTGGCTGGTATTTGTGGATGGTTTCACTTGAACACGAGGCGGTAGAACATAGAGCAGACTTAGAGATGTAGATACAAAAGTGTGATGTATAATACGAGTATGTTTCTCACGTCAACTAATCCTGCTAAGAACTATGAAGTTGTAGGAAAAGTAAAGATTTCGACCTCTCAAGAAATAAAACAAGCTGTTACAAATGCAAGAAAAGCCAAGCTCGCCTGGAAAGAACTGGGAGTAAAGAAACGAGTAGTCCTTCTTCATCAACTCTATGATGCCTTTCAAAAAAGAAAACAAGATCTCATTGAGTTGATTATAAAAGAAACTGGAAAAACTATCCGATTTGCCAATGTTGAAATTGATCGACACTCCACTGATTTTAAGTGGTTTTTGGATAATGCTGAAAAAGCCCTTAAGGATAAAGTAACATTTGAAGATGAAAAAACAATTCATCGTATAGTTTACGAATCTCGGGGAGTCACCGCAGTCATCACTCCTTGGAATCATCCTTATGGCATGTTTGTCTGGGGAGTAATTCCCAACCTTGTTGCCGGAAATACTGTCGTCTACAAGGCATCAGAAGAATGTCCGCTTTCGGGACAGTTAATTGAAGAAATTATTAAATCTGTAAATTTTCCCAAAGGAGTATTCACCGAAATCTATGGAGCAGGCGACGTCGGTGAAAGACTTTTACATGAACCAATCGATTTTATTTGGTTTACCGGAAGCACCGCAGTTGGCAAGAAAATCTATCAAATCGCAGCGGAGAAATTTATCGGAGCGGTTATGGAGCTGGGCGGATCGAATCCTGCGATCATGTTTGATGATGTAAAAATTGACGACTTTATCGAAAAAATTTATATGAAACGATTCAGCACCTGCGGCCAGGCCTGTGATGCTCTGAAGCGATTACTAGTCCAAAAAACGATCTTCAATAAAGCAGTTAAGAAATTAAAAACGCGCTTCGAGAAAGTTAT
>MFZI01000039.1:0-1626 GCA_001789355.1 Candidatus Roizmanbacteria bacterium RIFCSPHIGHO2_01_FULL_39_8 | reverse complement strand
CGTGGGATGGAAAATCTGATATCGCAAGTCTTGTTGCAAAAAGACAAGTGGATCTGCTCGAAGACCAGGTACAAGATGCAATCAAAAAAGGCTCGAAAGTAATCTTTGGCGGCAAGCGACCGAAAAACTTAAAAGGCGCATATTTTGAGCCGACTCTTTTGACGAATATCAAAAAAAATATGAGAGTGTGGCAAGAGGAAGTGTTCGGTCCAGTACTTATCGCTGTTCCTTTTAAAGATGAAAAAGAGGCAATTCAGTTGGCAAACGATACTAACTACGGATTAGGATCAATTGTTTTCACGAAAGATAAAGCTCGCGCCAAACGAGTCATATCTCAAATCGAGGCGGGGAATGTCGAAATCAACAATGCGATTCATTGGCTTCCCTGTAATCCCTTTGGTGGATACAAAGAATCAGGGCTAGGAAGAGAACACGGAGAGATCGGACTTCAGGAACTCTGCCAGATCAAACTCATTTCGGAGGAAAAATAATGTATGTTCGAGTAGAATGATTGGATGAAATCTATTCCTCCTTTTTTTCAATCCCTCTTTCGATCTCTTTCCTTGAAAATTAAGTTGCTTTTTGAAAAGTTTATGAAACTTCCCAAGAAATTCAGGATTGGAATAGGAGTCTCTGCTATTTTTCTTCTCATACTCATATTTTTGATACTAAAAATATTTTTATTTCAGAAAAAAGTAGATGTAGCCGAAGTAAAAGGTGTTTCTGTCAAAAAACCAAAGCCTTCCAAAACTCCTACGCCAACTCCCACCCCAACTCTTACTCCTACCCCAACAACTAAAGCAGTAGCAACTACAATCCCTGTCCCCACAAATACACCAGTTCCAACGGCAACTCCTCAACCCACCTCTGCACCCGCTTCGGCCACAAACACTCCGACTCCTACTCCGATCAACAACCCTTCCGCCACAAACACTCCTACGCCAACTGATACTCAATCTGGTGACCAATTAACTCCAACCTCTACACCAACGCCAACATCTGGGCAATCTGAAAGGCCCTCTCCAACAAATACTCCTTCTCCTACAAACACCCCTACTCCTTGATAATTTTTTGCAGAACTTCGTGAAGAATGGGAGAAGCGGCACAGATCGTAAAATGTTTTGTGATTAGAATTACAAATCTGCTATTATATTTTCATGCGAAGGTTAAATCTCATCCTTACTCTGACTTCTTTAAGCGTGCTCCTTGTTACCGTTGAGCGATTTTCTTTTACCACTAAAATTCTTCTCCAACCATACAATTTTCTTAGACTTCATGAGTTAGTCCAGATGGTTTTCATCATTCTCTTTACTGTCATCCTTCCTTTTCTTGCTCTCCATGAGATCAGCGACAATTTTAAATTGCTCCAAAAAAAGGGGGGATTACTCCTAGGAACTTTATTTATTGTAGGAATCTATTTTTATGCAACCGGCAATGGAGTACATGAAATCGCGAGTTTCTTTTTCAACAATTATTGTGATACGAAAAATATAGTCGGGAATTTATGCAACGGACTATTTTTCAATGATTACTATTTGGGAAACATCCTTTATTTCATAGGAGCTGCCCTTTATACCATCGTCCTTTTTGTCCTGGAGAGACAAAACCCTGCTAAGCAATTTGAGA
>MFZI01000038.1 GCA_001789355.1 Candidatus Roizmanbacteria bacterium RIFCSPHIGHO2_01_FULL_39_8 | reverse complement strand
TAATCCAAACTGCACAAGCGAAGCTGACTGTAATTGTAATTAACTTAACTAATCAAGAAGTTTTCCGATGAGTCTTGTTTTTTTTACCGATTCAACAAGAACGGAATGAAGTTTAAAGGAATTATTTTTCTCCTTCTCATGCACGAAGATTGGTACCTGATTTGAGAGAAGGCCTTCCTGGCCATGATTATATTGGGGAAGAAGGAGACAAGAAAATGTTTTTCCGATGAGCGATGCTTGGAATTGGGCGTACTTTCGCTGACTAAGTTGTATCAAACGTTTACTTCTGGCTTGTTTTTGTGTGGGGGTCGGCTCAGGAAGTCGTTTTGCCATATAATATGCAGCGGTTTTTTTCTTTTTGCTGAAACGAAAGACGTGGAATTTGCTGATCGGGACTTTTTTCAAAAATTCGTACGTGTCTTCGAAATCCTTATCAGTCTCCTCCAAAAATCCAACGATGACGTCGGTTCCTATAAGAGCATAAGGATTAATCTTTTGAATTTCAAAGAGTTTCTCCTCAATTTCTTTTCTTTTGTAGTTTCTTTTCATGAGTTGCAGCATCTTATCAGACCCAGACTGTAAGGGTATATGAAAAAAATCGATTAAACGATTTTCACCTGCAACATCTCTATAGAATTTCAAAAAATCTTGATTGATGCTCCAGGGGTGGATTGAACCGAAACTCAAACGCTCGATTTTCGTTTTTTCCAGAACTGTTTTCACCAGATCAATAAATGTTTCCCCTGTTTCTTTGCCAAAAGCCTCTGTGTTGATAGCAGTAAGAACGACCTCTTTCATATGTTTGGGGAGGTGATTTATCTTCTCAACTATCGAAGAAATCCTAGAAGATTTTGGCAAGCCACGAAGATAGGGAACGATGCAAAAGGTGCAGAAGCGATGGCATCCATCCTGGATTTTTAATAGATATCGACCTGAAGAGATATATTTGTCCTGGTGTAAATTTTTTTTAATGTTGAACGTTAAACGTTTAACGTTAAACTTATGGGAAATGAGTTCCACCAAATATTCCTTATTTACATTATCAACCGAAAAATCAATTGGAAGCCTACCAAGGAGCGCATCTTTTTGGCCAGCTAAGCTGGCCTTTAATCCCGCTGAGCGGGATTGCCAATTGGTGAGAGCGCAACCAGTAGTCACCAAGAACGTATTGGGCGATTCACGCTTGATGTTATAGACGAACTGACGGGCTTCGCGTTCGGCTTTTTCGGTAACCGCACAGGTATTGACAATCATGATATCCGGTTCTTTTTCCGCCCAAGAAAAGCCAGATTGAAGCATCTTTTTTTGGATTTCTTCTTCTTCCGCCTGATTGACCCGGCAGCCAAACGAAAAGGTTCTAAAAGTTTTCACAGGAATCTAATTGTATACTATTAAGAATGAAGCATAAAGTTCTTATATTTATCACCGTTCTTTTTGTATTTGTGCTAGGTGTTGTTGTCTACACAAAGAAATTTGCTGCAAAGAAAAAAATTCATTATCACGCTGGGTTTCAAGTCTATAAAGATGGAAAAAAACAAGAATTTTCAAATATTAAATATATGAATATACAACCGTGTACTGAAAATGAGAAAGAATATAGGGAAGATGAGCAGATAGAAAAAGCACATCTACACGACTTAGACGGAGACGTAGTACATGTTGAAGCAGAAGGCGCAAAATGGAAAGATCTTTTTACTAATATCCATTTTTCCTTTGATTCATCGAAGCCCCTGCTAGGATATGTGAACGGAAAGAAAGTCGATTCGATTCTGAACTATCCGATACGAGCAGAAGATAGCGTTGTTATCTTTAGCGGAAAAAATCCAAATGTTGAAACTGCCCTAAAAGGAAGAATCACGAAAAAAAGAATAGAGAGTGTGGGAAGAAAAAGCGAGAGCTGCGCTACCGATTAACCTTCCTTGAGTTGAGAAAAAATAACCATGCGGTGGGAGTAATTTTGCATCGCCGCATTCCACGTTCCTGTACAAGTGATAAGATTTAATCTTTTTGCCTCGTTTGCGCCAAAGACTTCTTCCATAGGAACTTGATCGTAGGGGAAGATCTTTTTATCGGTGACAGTAAAAGTCCGAATTCTTCCGTCTTGTCCGGTGACCAATAACTCATCTCCCAAGGTCAATTCTTTAAGATGGTAAAAAATTGCTCCAGCGCCGGTTGCCGAATCAAGATGTCCTGCTATGACGGCATTTCCTTTTTCTCCGGGTTTAAATCCGGGTGAGTACCAGCCTACAGTATTTATATCTGAAGGCAGCTCCATTTTCCCGTATGGGTCTGTTCCTACAGGAATGATTGGAGCCAAAACTTGGATTTCAGGGATAGAGAAATAGGCGGGCTGAGGAATAGTGGGAGTAGGCGTTGGAGTAGGGGTTGAAGTTACAGTAGGAGTGAGTGTTGGATTCACGAGAGATTCTTCCTTATTTGCGGCAAGGTCGCTTTTAGCAAATATAAGGAGTAGAGCAAGAGTGATAATAAGAAATATGTTCAGAGGACTCATAGTTTTGGAGCCCTATTATAGCAAAAAATGTATATTTATGCATAAAGAAAACTTGAAATTAAGGCGGGATATTAATCTCAAACTGCGCTAAAATATATGAGATGATCTGCTTTATTTGTCCGTTGCGTAATAATATATGAGACCGAAGTCAAAAGATAACTCAATAAAAATTTTTGCCCTTGCTTCATTTTTACACGACATGGGGTCAGATATCGTTTTCTCTGTTTGGCCCGTATTCGTAACACAAGTTCTTGGCGCTAATATGAGTATATTGGGTCTCATCGACGGGGTAGGGGATGCATTGGTTTCGATTTCTCAAGCTGTTTCCGGTTATTTGTCTGATAGATGGGGGAAAAGGAAAATATTCGTATGGGTAGGATATCTCTTTGGAGGTGTTGCGCGAATTGGCTACGCACTATCTCCGAGCTGGCAATGGCTCATACCGTTTCGTATGCTTGATCGTTCCGGAAAAATTCGCGGTTCACCACGCGATGCAATCGTCTCCGATCTCTCAACAAATGCAGATAGAGGGAGGAATTTTGGCCTACTTCGAGCGATGGATAATCTCGGAGCCGTGTTCGGAATTCTTATCTCCCTTTTTTTTCTTAAGTATCTCGGGTATACGAAACTTTTTCTTTTCGCAGCAATTCCTTCCTTCATTGCTGTTGTGATGCTGATCTTGTTTACTAAAGAAGCTGGGCAAGAAAAAAGAATTTTTAAAGGTTTGTCCTTCGCGTCATTTGATCGAAACTTAAAAACATACATGTTCCTTTCTGCGCTTTTTTCGCTTGGCTCGTTTAGTTATTCTTTTCTCATAGTCGCCTCTCAGAGGTCCGGGATTCATATCGAATCGGTGATTGGATTGTATCTTCTTTTTACCTTAGTTGCCTCCATTTTTTCCTATCCTTTCGGAAAGCTATCCGATTCTATCGGAAGAAAAAAAATTCTCTACCTCTCTTTTTTGTGTTGGGGCCTAACTACTTTGTTATTTATTATTTGGAATACCTACTTAGGTTTGATTCTTGCTTTTATCTTGTATGGATTGCATAGAGCCGCACTCGAACCTGTGCAAAAAACGATGGTTGCGGAATTTTCCGAAAAAACGGTTGTTGCGAGCACACTCGGCGCTTTCCAAATGGTCATAGGTCTTTGTGCGTTGCCCGCGTCAATTCTTGCGGGGATATTGTGGGATACAATTTCTCCCCAGGCGCCTTTTTATCTCTCTCTTTTCCTGACTGCTATAGCGGGGATCCTGTTAACTAGAGTAAGAGAGACCAAAAAATCATCTAGCCCTTGACAAAAGAAATAAGCTATATTAGTCTTTAGTGTAATGGATACAAAAGGCAAGGATTATAAATTTTATCTTAATCAGCTAGAAGATACATTAAGTCTCTACCTCGTCAAAAAAGCTCCCGCACTCCCCCCCGGTCTCAAAGAATTCATAGTTAAGTATGGACCTTGGATAACACTCGTTCTCATTATTTTAACTCTTCCCCTCATATTGGCAGTCTTTGGACTTGGTACCGTTTTAGCTCCATTTAGCTTTATGGGAGGATTGAGAGTTGGGACAGGATACATCGTAACCTTAGTATTATCTGCAGTCCAGTTGGTGCTTGAAGCAGTGGCAATCCCCGGCCTATTTAAAAGACAGAAGAAAGCATGGTATTTACTTTACTATGCAGTTTTGATCGGTGTTGTAGAAAATGTTGTTCGCTTTGACGTCGGCGGACTCATCATCGGAAGCCTTCTTTCGCTTTACATCCTCTTCCAAATCAGAGAATACTACAAATAAGCATCCGGCCTCTTTCATACGTATTTAGTATGTATTTCTTGCTCAGTGATGATATACTATAGGTATGTCTATCCCAGTTGATCTACGCGCGAACTTTAGATTTCTACGCTTAATGACAGTTTTTTTGCCTGCAATTGCGGTCTTAGCCTGTGTTCCACAAGCTCAAGCCACCCCGACCTATATAAGTCCAACACCCATAGTTCGACCTACGGAAACAATTGTACCGCCTACCTTAGTAAAGTCTGAAAAGCAGGCTATTGCTCAAAAAGCGGATATTGAAAAAATCCAAAAGCTTTTGGGAATCAGCGGAAATTTAGATGAAGCAACAGTCCAAAATCTGATATTCAACATCAATCTACCTATCGATCCTAATTTTTCCGTTGCCTATACGGATATATACGGAAATGCAAGAACTATTTCGATAGATCAATCCGACGGCCAACCTATATTTGAAGGCGATTTACCCATCTCAGACGTAAACGAAGGAGTATATATGGAGTATAAGGAAGATGCGAGTACATATGCAGATATACTTGGAGAAGTTCATGTAGGAATCTATGGCAATGAAAACGCAATAAGTACCTATAAAGACTTTACTTCTGATCCAGTAAAAAGGCAGCAGATAGAGGCGGCATTTCAGCAGTATTTCCGCTATTCACCCGCAAAAAATAAAGCCATTCATCTCGTTTTTCACAAAAATGGACAGATCAACGTAAATAGCTTTGGGACTGCGGATATGGAGCCCATCGACATTTATGGAGACCCTTTTAGTGAAGGAATAAGAGGAGCAACCACTATAGGTGATGGTAACACGAAAGGCAAACTAAATACAGATGGAACTGTGGATGCTGAATTCCTAAGAAACCACGTTGTTTTTTTTATTCCTGGAATGGGAATTTCAGCTCAATTAACAGGTACAAGTTTTACTCAGAGCGCTCATGGTACCTTTGGAAATGAATTTCCTCATGTGGGTAATAGATCTCCTTCAGGATTGAAAAAACGACTACAATATTTTCGAAACGATGACGATGCCTTTAATTTTGCAGTAGAGGCAAGAAGTACGGCTACCGATTTTGCCGCAACTTTTATTCCTCAAAAGATGCTTCCGGCGATGTTTGGTTCCTATGAACAGGGACAGGCAGTGACAGGCTTGTTCGCAAGCATGAATGAGGCTGCAAAGAGATAAGGTATAATAAGCCTATGTCTCGAGTCGATAATGCCCGAAAAGCTTTCTTACAAAAAAATCCCGAAGCCATCAAAAAAGCTCACACGGTCGATGCAATTCACAATGACATACATCACGAAGAAGCCCACCTCAAGGGCTTTAATCTTCCGGAAATTATTCTCGGGGGTCAGGATGGATTAGTGAATGTTCTGGGAGTTATTCTTGGAGTTGCTGCTGCAACCGGTTCAAATCAGGTGGTGATTGTCGCCGGATTGGCCGCTGCATTTGCCGAAAGTATCTCCATGGGGGCCGTTGCGTATACGTCTAAACTCACAGAAGCCGATTACTACCAGTCAGAATATGAAAGAGAGAAGTGGGAGATAGAGCACGTGCCTGAGGGGGAGAGAGAAGAAATAAGAGCCTTATATGAGAATTTTGGTTTTAAAGGGCAAATACTCGAGGACATCGTCAAAAAGATAACGTCAAATAAACATATTTGGCTTAAGGTGATGATGGAGCAGGAGCTCAAACTCGAACCGATCAATCGAAAAGATGCAATCCCGGCAGCCTTTATTGTCGGAATTTCTGCAATCATCGGGTCATTCATTCCTTTGTTTCCTTTTTTCTTCCTCTCAATTTTTCCCGCATCATATATTGCGCTTATCGTCTCAGCAGTCACTTTATTTATCGTAGGTTTTTACAAGGCAAAAAAAACATTAGGGAGACAATTCATTCAAGAGGGAATTAGGATGATGGTAATCGGGATGGTCTCGGCACTTGTTGGTTTCTTCATCGGAAGTTTATTTAAAATTCCTCCCGCTGCTTAGTATGAGTAGTGGAATTGTAGCGCTATTAATCTCTTCCCTTCTATACGGTCTATTAGGTGTGTTTTCCCGTCTTATTGGATTGGAATTCGGGATCTTTTACCAAAGTTGGACAAGAAATCTCATCATTGCTTTTTTTATTTTGCCTCTTTTACTGATATTTAGTTGGAAAAGGATAAAGAAAAATGATTTCAAGTGGTTTTTAATTCGTAGTCTAGGAGATCTAGTAACAATGACTTGTATTTTTATTGCATTTAATAAAATTCAAATAGGTATTTCCTATTTTCTATTTTATGCAGGTTCAATTATTGGAGGATATGTTATCGGATACCTATTTTTCAAGGAAAGAATCTCAAAGCAAAAATTTCTCTCACTTATTGTTGGTTTGATTGGCTTATTAATGATCTATACGCTGTCTTTTGACCAAAAATTAGCCCCATTTTATTTATTAGCTAATATAGCCGGTTTTTCAAGCGCAGTTTGGAATGTCTTTTCTAAGAAAGTTTCGAGTAGCTACTCGGTAAGTCAGATAGTGTTTATTGATAGTATTCTTACAGCATTCATGGCTTTCTCTCTTTCTTTATTGTTTGGAGAGCGTTTTTTTCCTCCTGGTCTTTCAAGTCCGTGGATAGCAAATATACTGTTTGCGGTCAATTCTTTACTCACTAGTTATTTGGTTGTATATGGTTTCAGATATATAGAAGCAAACTATGGAAGCATAATTCTTCTTCTGGAAGT
>MFZI01000037.1 GCA_001789355.1 Candidatus Roizmanbacteria bacterium RIFCSPHIGHO2_01_FULL_39_8 | reverse complement strand
TATTGAACGCTTCTCGAGAGTCTGCCACACCATTTTCTGATTGAACATACATTATTTTTATTTCAGGAAGATCTACAATCATGGCCTATTTCACAATAAAAGTCACATTAACTTTTTATAGATGGTTTTCTTTATCAGCTATCGCATCAGCTTTTGTCTTGTGGAGCGTTTTATCTTTATGGTGTGGAGGGGAATAAATCGTATAAAGCTTTAATGCTTTCCCAGAGGAAGTGTTTATTACATTATGTTTTGTACCCGCGGGAACAACAAAAGCATCGCCATCTTTTATCCTATGCTCTTCTCCACTCATTATTACCTTTCCTACACCTTCCTCAATCCGCAAAAACTGATCCACAATCTCATGTATTTCTTCTCCGATATCCTCGTTGGGTTGAAGGCTCATAACAACAACCTGCTCATGCTGACCTGTATAAAGTACTTGGCGGAAAAAAGTATTCGTTCTCGTCTTTTCCTCAATATTTACGAGAAATCCTATCATGACGAAAGTATAACAAATATTGATCTCAATGAAGTATCGAATAGATGATCGAAATCCCAAATAAAACACTAATCATACCTGCTAGTAAACGGATGTATTGTTCGGTTTTATTGAATACTGTTAGTGATTTGGAGAGGGGAAGACCGATAACCAGGCTCATAAAAGTCATACTAATTGTTGAACCCAGCCCGAATAATAATATATAAAGAATTCCCTGCCAGACTGAGTTGATGAGAGATAAAACCAGCACCATCAAAGCTCCACTTCCCGCGAATCCATGAACCATTCCGATGAAAAAAGATTTCTTGTGTTGATGTGTGTGATCTTGATGTAGATGACTATGCGAAATCGATCCATGAGTATGCTTATGTTCATGCGAGACAACTTTTTTCCGAATACTCTGAACGCCTAAAACAATCAGCATCAATCCTACAATAATTTCCAACCTTTCTGCTATTGCTTGCGGGATTGACAATCTCAACAAGAGGACAGATAAACCCACTACAAAAAGAGTCGTGGTATGACCAATTCCCCAAAAGGTACCGATCAAGGCCGCCTTCTGCGGATTTTTTTTCTCGGTGAGCATAGTCGATATGGCGATGAGATGATCAGCTTCAAAAACATGTTTTATTCCAAGAAGCAGACCGAAGCCGAGAGTATATAATTCGTTCATTTCACTAACAATTTTATCAACTTTTTACAGCATGAATTTCAAAAAAATAAACCAAAAATCCCAGCGCCAACAAAAGTTCTCCAAATTCTCTCCACTCCAAATGAGTCCCTTGTAATACCTTGATATAAAAATAGATAAAGAAAATTGGTAAAAAATAACCCGTGAGGTACCAGGGAGGGATGAATGGTTTAAATAATGATCGAATTCCCCTAGGAAGATATTTTATGATAATCCATGAAGAAAAACAGAGAAGTGAAACAAACATATAATACAGATACTGATAAGAATTAATGCCATTTAAATTATGAATATTAATTTCTCTCTGTGCATTGTATTGAACTAGAATCTCAGGAGACTGAATTTTTAAAAACCGCTGCCCCCAGGATATTTCCTCTCCTGCTATAAAAAACATAACGATGGTGAGCGCTACAAAACAAATAGCGAATATATATTTCCCCTTTCTATACTCCCTTAAGGCAATTAAAAATGCAGTAATTGATGAGGCGAGATAAAAGAAAAACTGCAGATTCTCAAAGAGACCATCCTCATCTATAAAGGAAGAAAAATAGCCACCCTGCCAGGATTTAATTGCAATTCCCGAATATATAAGAAAGAGAGAAAAACCAAAAATCAAGTACTTTTTATTTCTTGTGAGAATCTCTTTGTTCATAAAGCATAAGGTCAAGGAAAGGTTTAAAACTAATAAATAAAAAAGGTGTTCTAGATGAATATGGAAAGTGCTAAAAATATAGTTAGGATAATTTAAGTATTCTAAAGTCGTAAACACTAGTGAAAGTGCAAAGATGAGCGGCAGCAGAAAATAATTATTTATTTTCCTAAAAAAAATAAAGTCATCGGCAGGTTTCTCTTTTTTATATATTAACGTTAAAAATAGTGTAAAAAGTAGAGATAGAGTAAAAAAAATAAGTGGACTGACAAATAAGTATTTCTTGAAAAAACCGGGATAGAAAATCATATCCGAACCAAGAGAAAAGAAAGCTAATACAACTATAATTTTATAGATCAAAGTTCTTCCCCCATAAGATAATGATACTAGTCTAAACATATCTTATAGTATTATACCACGGGCCGCCCCAAAGGTCTAGGCCGGGGAAAGGCCAACTTCGGGTATTAAATACTCAATCCTAGCCGTGTAATTTCTTCGTCAAAAAACCCTCCAGAAAGGTGAAGTTCTTTAATTTCTGATAATTCTATAATTATTCTTTTGATCTCGTTATCCGGATCTTGGTACTCTTCTCTATATACAAAAGACACATTTTCGGCGATTTTTGCAAGTGCATACTGAGTGAACAAATCACTCGCTCTTGCTAAAGGGCTCAGCTCCGATGATTTCTCATTTGATAAACGTATAACCTTACCTAGCGAAGTTATTTTTGGTAAATTTATTAGGCCGACTTTGATTTTACTCGTTTTTATATCCAAATCTTCACCCTCGGTTACGAAAGCTACATAACATAGTCTTCTTTTTTGTGCTTTTCTTGCGACCCATAGAGCGCTTTCAGGATAAACAATTTTTAGCATCCCGAAATTCTTATCCGTTCCGGCAGGAAAAACAGCATAACTACCGTCATTTTTTAGATGATAAAAAAATTTCAGTTTTTCCCATACATTAAGAAATGCCTTTGTACCGTCGTCTGTCTCTTTTGTCTGAACTATTGCACTATATAAAGTTGGGTCAACATCGGATAGAAACATATCTTTTTTACTTCTTGTTATAACTCTTAGGCGATTCAACTGTGAATTCTGGGATAAATGATAAGATAGAGCTATTAATCCGTTTCCAAGCGCATCCATCTTTGCTCTTTCTGTTCAATCAATCGATATTTTTGGAGCAAAATAGGGACCGCAAATAAAAACACACTGATTGTCCAGTATTTCATCTAAAACTCGCACTGCATCATTTTCATCATGTCCAACTATTTCCCAACCAACACTCGTCCGAAAAGCTAACCTTTGTCTATCTGCAGGTCTGTCTAGTAAGTTGAAATAATGATCGTAGGTTGTAGAAATTCCGACTAATCCTTCTGCAACTGGTACTATTAATTTATCGCGAACTAGATTTTCGCCTCTTTTTGTATTATTTTTTAAAGCTGAAAAAATTTCATTTAGCTGTGACATACGAGTTTTTATCAAAAACCCCGCCTTGCGGCGGGGTAAACTTGTGAAAGTTTAGATTTCGTTTAATATCCTCCCATACCACCCATTCCTCCCATATCGGGAGCTCCTCCAGGTGGTGATTTTTCTTTTTCGGGAAGATCGGTAATCAATGCCTCTGTCGTCAAGACCATTGTTGCAACCGACGAGGCATTTTCCAATGCGGTTCGGACCACTTTGGCGGGATCAATGATTCCTTTTTTGAACATCGATCCGAAGTCGAGCGTCATTGCGTCGAATCCATAATCTGGATCTTTCGCTTCTTCGACTTTGCGTAAGACCCATCCCGCATCAACTCCGGAGTTAGCTGCAATCATCCTCAAGGGTTCCGCGAGCGACCGATAGACGATATCGACTCCGGTTTTTTCCTCTTCGAACTCGAGTTTCTTTTTCAAAGCGGTGAGTGTTCTTCGCGCCTGAAGAAGTGTGACTCCACCTCCTGCAACTATTCCTTCCTCAAGAGCCGCCTTGGTTGCGGCAACCGCATCATTTACTCTCTCTTTCTTTTCTTTCATCTCGACCTCTGTTGCTGCTCCGACATTAATGACAGCAACGCCTCCGGAAAGTTTCGCGAGTCTCTCCTGAAGTTTTTCTTTATCAAAATCAGATGTTGATTCTTCGATCTCTCGTCTGACTTGCGCTACTCGAGCCTTGATCTTTGCTGATTCTCCTTTACCACCAATGATTCGGCAGTTTTCTTTGTCTGCCCAAACTTTATCTGCTCTTCCACAGTCATCTACTTCAATATTTTCAAGCTTTTTACCAAGGTCTTCAGAGATGACGCTTCCGCCGGTGAGGATAGCTATGTCTTCGAGCATTTCCTTTCGTCTGTCTCCAAATCCCGGAGCTTTGACAACCAAAGCGTTAAATGTTCCTCTTAATTTATTGACAACCAAGGTCGCCAATGCCTCTCCTTCGACTTCATCTGCGATGATGACGAGGTTTTTAGAAACTTTGACGAATTTTTCTAAGAAGGGCAGAAGATCTGATACTGCAGTAATTTTCTTATCCGTGATAAGAACATAGGGATCTTCTATCTCTGCTGTCATCTTATCTGCATTGGTAACTAGATATGCAGATGCATATCCGCGGTCAAACTCCATCCCTTCTTTATACTGGATTTCCATCTGAAGGCCTTTTCCTTCTTCAACAGTCACCACTCCGTCTTTTCCGACTTTCTTTATAGCTTCTGCGATAAGTTTTCCGATGCTTTCGTCGGCTGCTGAGATGGTCGCGATCTGTACCAATTCTTCTTCATTGGTAATTGAGACCTTCTTTGCCATCTTTTTAACTTGGGAGACTACTTCTTGTACGGCCATCTCTATCCCTTTTTTCAAAATCATAGGGTTAGATCCGGCGGTAATATTTTTGAGTCCGAAATTAACCATCGACTGGGTAAGAAGAGTAGATGTTGTTGTTCCGTCTCCGGCAACATCATTGGTCTTTGAGGCTGCTTCTTTGACTAGCTGTGCTCCCATATTTTCAAATGGATCTTCCAATTCGACTTCTTTTGCAACCGACACTCCATCGTGGACTACATTTGGTGCTCCCCATTTCCTATCGAGGGCTACATTTCTTCCACGTGGCCCCAATGTAGTAACTACGGCCTTAGCTAAAATATTGACTCCTTTTGCAAGTTTTTGTCTTGCATCATCTGAGAATTTGAGTTGTTTTGCCATATCTTTTTATAAATAAATTTTTAATTATTAATCAACAATCGCCATAATATCTTTCTGTTCGATAAGAAGCCATTCTTCGCTTCCTACTTTTACTTCATTCCCTCCCCATTTTTTATAGAGTACTTTTTGTCCGACTTTTACAAGTATAGGAGTAGTCTTTCCTTGGTCATTCACTCCACCTGGTCCTACTGCCATGATCTGCCCAACCTGTGGTTTTTCTTTCGCCGTGTCCGGAAGAAGAATTCCTGAGGGAGTAGTTTGGTCCTGCTGAAGAGGTTTAACTAATACGTAATCAAAAAGAGGATGAATACCTGATGTTCCTTTTGCGGATGATTTTACCATAGATATTTATCTTAAAAACTTGTAAATTTAAGTTATACCGTTAAACTGGCGGTAATTGTAGTTATTTATAATAAAAATTGCTGAATTTGTCAAGTGGATTATTAGTCTGCTAACGATATGGATAATCAAAATGGATCATCAGAAGTACAGAAAATGAAAGTTAAGTTGCAGTCAGTTGAATTACCTGCTAATTTAAAGGAGAAAGCAACTCACCAAATCGAAAGAATTGCTTTAACTCTCAAGTATGGAGGAAATTTATCTCAAATCGATATCACTTCTAAGTACATCGAATGGATCACCAGCCTTCCTTGGAATGCAAAGACAGAAGACGTACTCGATATAAAAAAAGCCAAAGAAGCGCTCGATAAAAACCACTTTGGACTCGAACCAATCAAACGAAGAGTTCTTGAATATCTTTCCGTACTTATTATCCAAAGGCAGAAAGCACCAACCGATGCTTTCCATGCACCTCAATTATTTTTTGTTGGATTGGTGGGAACAGGAAAAACGACTTTTGCTCAATCAGTGGCTGAGGCCTTGGGGAGAAAATTTGTCAGGATTCCGTTCGGAGGACTTTCTTCAGCTTTAGACTTGAGAGGACAATCAAAGACAACTCCTGAATCTGAACCGGGAATGGTAATTCGTGCAATCAGACAATCTGGGGTAAAAAACCCGGTCATCTTACTTGATGAACTCGATAGGATTACGACCGAATCGAGGGCTTCTATCATGGGAGTGCTTATCGAACTTCTTGATCCGGAACAAAATGCTCACTTTACCGATTATTTCATCGATTATCCCTTTGATCTTTCCCAAGTTTTGTTCATCGCAACCGCGAATAACACCAATGATATTTCAACGGCTGTTATGGACAGGCTTGAGGTCATTCAGATGCCCTCGTACACTGACGAGGAAAAGATGGAGATCGGAAAGAACTACGTTCTACCCCGCTATCTTAAAAATGCCGGATTAGCCGCTGAAGCAGTCAAAATCGATGACATGGCCTGGCACAAAATTATTCGTCCCCTTGGATTTGATGCGGGTATACGATCACTTGAGAGAACAATCGAAGGAATCGTCCGGAAAATAGCCTTTAAAATTGTGGCTGGCGAAGGTAACTCTTTTGGGATCAACGACCTCAACTTAAAAGAATATCTAAGTTAATAACCAAATTCCAACCAACAATCAACAAGATACAAATAATTTTCAATTTTCAAATTACAAAAGTATGCCAACAAAAAAATTTGACCTTGAAGACAGAACTTTAAATTTATCCATTGAAATCATTAGATTATGCAAAAAACTGCCAAAAACAACGATAGTCATTCCACTTATTAATCAAATTATGCGTTCGGGAACAGCGATTGGAGCAAATTATACTGAGGCGAACGATTCTCTGGGAAAAAAAGATTTTATTCTTAGAGTTAGAACTGCTCGAAAAGAAGCGAAAGAAACAATATACTGGCTAAAATTAGTAAAAGAAGCTGAAAATAACTTTTCTGAAGAAATTATACAACTACTTCAGGAATGCACTGAATTAAAAAATATACTGTCTTCAATTATTAATAACGCGAGCTATAAATTTCATCTATATAATTGAAATTTGGAGCTTATTTGGATTACTTGTGAGTTGTTTCTTGGAATTTGCTATTAAGTATAGCGGTCAGCTACTTTCGATGCTCCGTATGAATCGGGTTTTATCTTCACGTCATAACCACTGCCACGAATCATTCCTACCACTTCGGTGATCATATCTCTCGTTTCTCCATTATGACCAATATCCACGTGGATTTGGATGTTATATTTTGAAATTCCATTTACCTTGAAAAAGTGGATAAAATTCTCTGAGGTCTCAAGTGACATCGTTGCTTCTTGGTATATACGTTCTTTGAGGCTGATTTTTCTTTTAATTACATCACGTTTCCAGAAATAAATACCTCCAAATCCTACCCGATGGACAATGAGAGCCGATACAAAATCATAGACGTCTGTCCTTACTTTTTGGGAGTCAGAACCCACAATGACCTCATAGCGAGCTTTTTTATCCCGACCCATATAGGCGGAGATTATCTTCTTGAGTCGTTCTAGGTCTACTTTTCCGTACGTTGGACTAAAATAATGCATAAAGTGCTTAGCGTCATAGATTGTACCACAATTGTCTCTTTTCTGCGGAACCAACTAGAGCGGACCCGATGCGTCTCTATTCGCACCACTTTTAGCTCACTTTTATGATTTGATGCAATT
>MFZI01000036.1:2704-7604 GCA_001789355.1 Candidatus Roizmanbacteria bacterium RIFCSPHIGHO2_01_FULL_39_8 | reverse complement strand
CGCCCGCTCAAAATTTTTCTCAATCAACGAGTAAAGATTTTAGAACTTCTTGGGTTCTAGTGAGATCTTCGTTTTTTACCAGAATCAATATTTCACCTCCAATTGTGTGAAATGAGTGGATGGAAATTTTAGCTTCGACCAAGCCGAAAGTAATAAAATTATATACACCTGGTACTTGTCTTAACTCGATTGGAAAATTGACCGAAATAAACCCAAGCCCACCGGTGACATGGGTAATTATTTCCTTTAGCTTCTGGTCATCCAGTATTTTATTGACGGGGTAATCAGTCATCACTACCATTTCTTTTTCCCCTTCGATCAGCGAAATGAAGTATTTCGTCTTTGAAATGGTATTGACAACATTTAGACACTCCTGTCTATTTTCCGCAGTTTTATTCATGATGAGTTCATGAATATTTGTTCGAGTCACAAGTTGCAAAGAATACTTAGAAAAATCAAGTGAGATGATTTCCTGTTTGGGCAAGTTAGAAATATATCTTCTCAACTCCATGCTTAAAGCAGGGAGCGAAGTAGAATCTAGTCCTTTTTTATTCTTTTTTATAAACCGTGCCAACGCATTTAGATTGACAAAGCCATTTTGAATATAGGCAATGAGCAAAGGATGCTTTTTTAAATAGGAAGCCAATGTATTTGACATACCGAGACTGACAAGTTATAATTGTTACCATTATATCATATTTGTTAATATTTTAACAACTCATGTATAAAGCAGCCATTATCATCGATCCTAACCAGCCTCAAGGCTTGCTCACCAATTCCGTGGCCTGCATCACTTCGGGCCTCTTTTTAGAAGGAAAGGACTATGTTGGCCACGAAATAAAAGGCAAAGACGTAAATTATATCCCAATTACAAAGATTCCTATTCTCATCCTGAAGCCTGGGAATAGTAGACTTCTCGATCTATGTAGGCGAGCACAAGAGACAAATCTAAAGTATATGGCTTTTACAAAGGAGGGTCAATCCACTACAGACTATGATCAATACGAGAAAAGAGTCTCGGGATTACCGCTCGAATCCGTAACTCTCGTAGGGCTTGGAGTAGTCGGAGACGAAAAAGCTATTAACTCACTGATAGGAAGCCTACCGATGTTTCGTTAAGACAGACTTTTATACATGATTTTCTATAACAACCTATAGTATACTAGGAGACATGGATAGAGAAGTTAAACGATTCATAACTCGAAATCGAACAGAGTTAAGTAAATTAGGATTAACCGCTATTTCAGTTCTTGCATTTATTGGAATGGTGGCACCTGTTACCTATTTCAACAACGAAATGGTTAACGCAGCGCATTCGTTAAATTCTCTTGTAAATCATCCCGTTCCAAAAGAATGGATAAATAGTTTGACTGTAGGAGGAATTTCTGCAATTGGGATGGTGGCCATCTGTTACCGACTCATCAATCCCGCGCTTATTGATCTCGATATACAAATAAAACGGAGGCTTAAGTTAGTAGAAAATAGACAAGAAAAACATCAACTTTCAGTCAGGCAAAGAAGACGTAAAAAAAGACGATAATCTAATCGAGAACTACAAGTCTTTCTGAAAATGCTTCTTTGTAGGATTTATAGATTTGAGTTTTTTTGACCTCACCATCTGAAGCGAATTTTACTCCGGATACTTTCTAGTCATGATCTTTTGGATCACGGGAAATATTATTGTTTAATCTATACCCGTTGGGTGTATGGACACGAAATTTGTAAAATTCTAAGATTTTTACTTTACCATTTCGTGGACCTTATTCCAGATAAACGCAAAGACATATCCCCAAAGGAAACCCACAAAAAATGTTACGACGACTAAAAGCAAACCTCTAGTTATGTCAAATGGCTGGAGGCTAAATGGATTGTTGACAAAATGCAGTGACGTGACAAAATCCAGATACCACTGCGCAAATCCGAGGGCATTCATTACTACCCATAACAGATGAACAAATGCAAAGAAGCTTCCTAAGACAAGGCCGATGTGTTGAGGATTGAGTGTTTTCATGCAATCACCCCCGATCTTACTTTCATTATTACTCTATTTTTGACAAAAGGCAAGTTAAAGAAGTTTGAGTATTTTTGCGAAGGCTTCCTGGTCTGATTTGTAGGTGAGAATTTTTTTGACTTCGTCAACCGACACAAATTTTGCATCCATCATTTCCCAATCATGGTTTTTTGGATCTCCTGAAATATATTCCATTAGAAAATAGAAGACTGTTTTATCAACTAAATAGTCATCGAAACGATATTTATATTTTACTTCAACTGGTTTTTTTGAGGCTATTTTGGCTTTGACTCCTCCCTCTTCTTCGACTTCGCGAAGGGCAGCCTCTTCCATCGATTCTTTCGAGTTCGTGTCACCAATAAGTCCTTTGGGAAATCCCCAACCTTTGTGCTGGCTATGTTGAGTAATAAGCCAAAGAAAATTGCGCGTTTGCGAGTTCTGCGGGTTGAGAATTTTCTTGAAAACAATGCCACCGGCAGAGATTTCTGTTTTAAATTTCATTTTTTTAAAAAGATAAAAATACTAACAATAATTAAAGTTCCTCCGATTAATTGTGTAGCTATAGGTAACTGTTTTAAAATCAGAAATGAGAATAGTATAGTAAAAACAGGAAGAAGTGTGGAGACAAGAGTAAAAAAAACAGCACCACCTTTTTGAATGGCATAATTGACCAGACTGAAGCCGACCAAAGCAACAATAGAATTAAAGATGATAAATTGGTAGGACAGAATAGACTGGATTGGCATAAAAATAAAAGTCGCAGTACCTAGTATCACTGTTGCATAAACAAATAGTAGATATGTCAACTGAAAAGAAGAAATGTGCTTTGTTACTTTTTGTCGAGCTACGCTGCTTGCACTTAACGTAAGCACTGTAATCAGGAAAAAAATGTCTCCAGCATTTATTTTTATTTGTGAGCCGAAGTGGTATATAACTAGAAACCCTCCTACAAAGGAGATGGCAATAGCAAAAAGCTTTTTTTTAGTAATCTTCTCCTTGAGAAATACTACCGAAAGGGTAAATACCACAAATATCATCAGTCGAGAAAGCATGGAATAGTTAGCAGATGATGAAAACTTGAGTCCGTAAACGGCAGAAAAATCTGCGATTACCCAGCCGAACAAAGCGATAAGAAAGAAAGGGAGCGCTTTTGTATTGGGTTTTAACAAAAAAGTCCGACGATTAAAAAATAGATAGTAAATTGTTAAAACAATCGAAATTAAAAGGTAAGAAAGAAAATTGAGATGAAGTGGCTCTATTGTTCCGCGGACAAAAATCTGTTGGTAGACAAGCTGCAAACCATAAAAAAAACAAAACAACGTAGTCGCAACGAAAGCCTGTCTCATACGTTTTTATACATGTAAATGTGGTCGACGAATTGGCCACGATGTTTCACTCCCTTAGGGAGAAGTCCAAAACGAGTAAATCCGAGCCTCTCGTACATACTGCAAGCAATTCCATTGTTTCCGAAAACGCCGAGTTCTATGATTTTGAGGTTCGGCATATTTTTTTTGCCCCCTTCGATTGCTAAATTCATGAGTAACTTTCCGATTCCCTCTCCACGATATTCTTTGGCGATAGTTATGCCAAATGTGCCTACATGGTGGGAAGTTTTTTCCTGCAAAGAAATATCTGCGACCCCAACAATATTGTCTTGATGAACTGCGAGGAGTTTGATTGCTTCGCTTTTCGCCATTTTTTGCAAAAAGTCGTCGATATATTTTTTCTCTTCTTCTAGCGTGAGTTGTTCTCCTTGAAAGCGGATATAGGTCTGCTCTTTCGAGATCTCATTAAAATACTGCAAAATAGTATTGAGATCTTCCTTTTGCAGATGGCGAATGACAATATCTTTGCCTTTTTTTGTTTTGCCTTGATAGACAATTTCCCCTGGTTTCATATTCATTTAGTATATCATTAGTTTGAGTTTAGGTACTTGAGACAGAAGTATGCAGCGCGTTTTTAAGATGTCCACTCCATCGCGGAATGCGAAGACGATCGATAGTGTGAGACGTGCCGATTGGAAAGTTTAGGCTGCGGCCTTCTTTAAATACAGGTAGAGGTTTTCCTTGGGCTATTTTTTCAAGCGTTTGTTTTAGTCTTTGGGGTGAAAATGTTGTTGGGTCAACTATTCCCTGGCGGATAAAAGCGCGAATGTTTTTTGGGTCAAAAGGTGATCCCTTTATAACGCATTCGATATCTTTAAGAACTGCCTGTTTTTTAAGACCTAACTGGTTGGGCTCATCATGTGGAAGAATACCTTTTTCTTTTAAATAGGGGATTGCTTGCGCAACAAATCTTTGTCCTTCAGCTGCGGCATCTCTCTGGATAGGATCAACAAGCAATCTAAAGACTCCCTCTGTTATAAAGCCGGGTGGGATTTGTAAACCTTTGCGTGAATTTATTTCGTGTTGTCCGGCTGGATTATCAAGAAGTAATTGGAGTTGGATAGGCTTTTGAGCAGAAGGAAGTGTGTTAAGTTCGGGAAGTTCGCGCGCTGTCAGTTCGGCTACAACAGAGCCCATCGACATACCATGGAAAAGAAATTGGGATTGGTCATTTACTCCGATAGTTCTTACAAAATCAGCAAGCGCTTTGCCGTATTGAGGAAGACCATTTGCTTGAAGTTCCTGAACCCAAGTAGGGCTAACTTCCCCCCACAAACCGGATGGGTATCCCCAAATATATACATTTACATCCTTTAGGTTGCTTACTTCAGACATTGATTTGATAACATCGTCGTATACCATGTCCCACGTGTTAAACGGATTTAGATCGGTTGAATAATAAAGACCGGGAAATATGACAATATTCTTCGTTCTATGAAGGGGCGTCGCTGACTGAAGCTTACTTTCTGTCATTTCAGGTGACTTCGTGTCTTTATCATTATTA
>MFZI01000036.1:0-2694 GCA_001789355.1 Candidatus Roizmanbacteria bacterium RIFCSPHIGHO2_01_FULL_39_8 | reverse complement strand
CGAGTTTTCTTACCGGAATGACCGTAAACGGAAACGATACATCGGGGTGATTCGTCGGATGAAACAAAGAAAAATTTTCCATCCCCATTCGATCAATTACATCAACAGTACGTAGCACATCATTTTCTCTAGGGTCACTCGCTGGCAACATTTCTTTTCGTTCAAATTGAGATACTTTTCTCCGTACAGCTTCAGAAAAGGGAGAGCGGGGAGGAACTGGACTCGATTCTATAGTAACTTCACCTAACTCATTATTCATTTGAAGATAGAAAATGTAACTGAGTGTATTATATTATTTTTCGGATTTTCCTTCTTTGTAAAATTTCCAAAACCAGTAGCCGAAAAAGAGCTGGAAGGGAATATTGACCCAGATTCCCCAAGGGAGTTTGTAGATAAGAGTCAAAAAAAGCATAACAACTCCAATTCCTCCATTATCGAGTACTCCAAATAAAAGCAAGTATTTAGCCAATCGCGTGTAAGGTCTTTTATAAATATACAGGTATGTAACTGTATCCAAAAGAACAATAATTCCCCAGATTCGCAAAAGCATGATTTGAAACGAATCTAAATTCAATCCTAAAAAAGGTAGAAAATCGACAGGGATAAGTAGGGGAATCGATCCCCAGATAAAAATGACCATAAAAAACTTGAAATACATTACCTTCTTAAATGTCGAAGAATCCAAAATATTCATATGGTTTCAAAATGTAATTTTAGTATTGTTCTCACTTCAGAACTATTTTTACACTCCATTAATTTTTGTCTCAATTCGTTAGCTCCGGCAAAATTCTTAATATACATTTTAAAAAATTTCTTCAAGGTATCGAAATGTTTTGTGTCTCCCCAGGTTTGATCATGAAGGGCAAGGTGTTTAAGCAAAATCTTAATATACTTTTCTTTGCTATGAATTTGGGGTCCGACGGTACGTTCAAATACCCAGGGATTTGAAAAAATTCCTCTTCCGATCATTATTCCCTCGACGCCATATTTTTTATTTAGTACCAGTGCTTCTTCAAAGCTTTTAACATCTCCATTTCCAATCAAAACTGTTTCTGGGGCAATTTTATTTTTTATCTTCACTGCTTTTCCGATCTCGTCCCAATTGGCTTCGCCTTTCGACATCTGAGTCACTGTTCGTCCATGAATTGTTAAAGCATCTATCTTTTGTCGAAGTAAAAATGTTACCCACTCTTCTGTGATGATCGAATCGAAACCAAGTCTGGTTTTTACACTAACTGGTAAATCCTTTGATCCCTCTCTTACTGCCTCGATGCTCTGTTTTGCAAGAGTTTGGTTTTGAATAAGTGCCCCACCACAGCCTTTTTTAAGGACGGCTTTATCAGGACATGCCATATTAATATCAATTCCGTCAAACTTCAACTGATGTACTAGTTGTGCTGCTTTATAGAGGTTTTCCGGGTTCTTGCCCCAAATCTGAGCCACAATAGGTCTTTGTTTTTCGCTGTATTTGAATCGGGGAATTGTTTTTGCCCGTCCTTCGGAAAAGAGGCCATCGGCACTGGTGAACTCGGTAAAAAAGACATCGGGCCTGGCGAGTTCTTTAGCTACGATCTCGCGAAAAACTACGTCGGTCACGTCTTCCATGGGAGCCAGGACAAGGAACGATTTGGGAAGTAGCTTCCAGAAGTTAGCCATGCAAAAGTATAACAGTTAGTGCCAATCGATAGGCTTGATACCATATTTCAAAAGATAATCGTTGCATTGAGTAAAGTGATGATTACCGAAAAAAAGGCTAGCTGAATAAGGAGAAGGGTGTCCCGATGTAAGTACCAAATTTTTATCCCTGTCAATGATTTCTCCTTTTATCTGTGCATACTTTCCCCAGAGTAAATACACGATGTGTTCGCGATTTTGATTGAGAGCTTGAATGACGGAATCGGTGAATTTCTCCCAGCCTTTTTCTTTATGGGAAGCCGGCTTATAGGCAGAAACCGTAAGTACACTATTTAAAAGAAGTACTCCTTGCTTCGCCCAACGGGAGAGATCTCCCGACTGGTTTGGTGTTATTCCCAGATCGTCATGAATTTCTTTAAAAATATTGACCAAAGACGGAGGGAGAGCTATTCCCTCATGTACCGCAAATGACAATCCGTTTGCCTGTCGAGGTCCATGATAGGGATCCTGCCCTACTATGACTACCTTCACACGGTCGTAAGGACAAAGGTCAAAAGCCCGGAATATATCTTTAGGAGGAGGATATACTTTTTCTTTTACGTATTCGCCTCTTACAAAATTTGTTAAATCTTTCCAATATGTTTCTTTGAACTCGCCTTTCAGCATTGCATACCAGCTTTTGTCAATCTTAACTTTTTTCATATCACTTATTTTTATAAACAACCTCTATTATAACTTTTCCAACTGATTTTTTTCGCTATCTCACGGATTGTTTAAGAAGGTTGATTGAGGTAAAATAGTGAAAGCATGGCGCGTTGGCGAAGAGGAAACGCAGGTGTCTGCAAAACACCTATTGCGCCGGTTCGATTCCGGCACGCGCCTCATTAGGAGCAGGAACGACCACTGGAGGGTTGGCCGAGCGGTTTATGGCGCAAGTCTTGAAAACTTGTGAGCGCAAGCTCTCACAGGTTCGAATCCTGTACCCTCCGCCAAATGGGATGGTATCATCCTTAATGTGGCAAATGGATTGATACAACGGCCTAATCTGCGGGTGCGCTA
>MFZI01000035.1:2075-7708 GCA_001789355.1 Candidatus Roizmanbacteria bacterium RIFCSPHIGHO2_01_FULL_39_8 | reverse complement strand
TTGCGATAACCCACAATGAAACGAGCACCGGAGTTTCGATTCCGCTGCAAGACATCGAGACATTAAGGAAGATATATCCAAAAGTATTGATTGCTGTAGATATAGTTTCATCCGCACCATATGTAAACTTGGATTTTTCTCAGGTTGATATCGCTTTTTTCTCGGTTCAGAAGGGATTTGGCCTTCCTGCCGGTATGGGAGTTTTGATCGCAAACGAGCGGGCGATGGAAAAAGCGAGGTTTCTCAAGAAAAAGGGAGTGAATATCGGAAGCTATCACAGTTTTTCCTCACTTTTGGAAAAAGCCGAAAATTACCAGACTCCCGAGACTCCAAATGTATTAGGGATGTACCTTTTACAAAAAGTGACGAACGATATGTTGATATATCGTTCGTCATCCCGAGCGAAGTCGAGGGATCTAGTCGGAATCGACGCAATCAGGGCTGAAACAGACAAGAAAGCAAAACTAATCTATAATTTTTTTGATCGTCATCCCCAATACAAACCGTTTGTGAAAGATAACCGATTTAGATCGAAAACAACGATCGCCATCGACGTAAAAGGCGACACTAAAAAAATCCTTGCCAAATTAGAAAAAAAAGGTTTGGTTGTAAGTTCCGGCTACGGCAAGTTCAAAGAAGATCACATCCGCATCGCCAACTTCCCCGCACATGAAACAAACAATATAAAGCATCTGTTAAGCGAAATTTAATTTATCTGCTAAAATACAGCAAAGATATGACAATCTCTCTTGGGGAAATAAGGAGAAATGAAATAGAACCAACCCTGAATAATAAAGTTGTACTGATTACAGGTGGTACTCATGGAACTGGATTAACTATTGCTTCTGCTGCGTATGCCCGAGGAGCACAACTAGTTCTTGGGACTAGGCGACCAGATCATTTTAGAGATGCTAATAAACTTTTTGACAATAGCGCATATGGAATGATCGGAGATGTCGGAGAACCGGAGAATTTAGTTAAGCAAGTAAAAGACCTCAGAGATGAGGGTGTGGTAGTAACAGATTTCATTCATTCGGCAGCTAGCGGTTTAGAACCTATAACTTGGCCACTTACGAAGGAATTGATAAAATGGAAAACAAGGCCAATTCCTGGAGGAGAAAGATTAACAAGATTACAGCAGATAGTTCACGATAATTATGATAAGGCTCTTGGGAAATCTAAAAGGGTTAATCTAAATGGACCAAAAGAGCTTCTAACAGGATTGTCAGAAATACTTCCTGAAGGGTTTACATTTATTTTCATGTCAAGTTTATGGTCTACCTTTTATGGTCAAGTAGAAACAGCTCATTTTTACGTCCCCATTGCTTCGGTCAAACATCAGTTTGAACAATGTCTTACTCAACTAAATGCAAATATATTTCCATCAATAGTCAGTGGGAGTGTCTTAAAAGATACTGATCTAGCATTTATGATTAAAACACTTTCCGATCAAGTTCCTGGTGCAGTGGTAAAATCTTATAACCAAGAATTTCCTTCAACAGTAGATATGGCTGAAGCAACAATCGATTTATTAATGACAAAACCTGAGAATTTGGGACATCTCCCAGCTGTAAGATATGTAATTGGACCAAATGAAATTGTTAGTGACTTTAGTCCTTCGGATCGCCTCTTCAGTTCATTTAAGATTAATCTCTGAGAATAAGTATTCATATTTGTGAAAATCTTAATTAATCTCATTGACTATTCTACTTTTTTCTGTTAAAAATTAACCGTTGTTTGCTCAAATTTTATTTCATGAAGAAAAAGAATAACGAGCCTACGTACGGAATCGAAGAGACGATAACTCCGATCGACGGAAGAAATAAACATAAACTCCAATCTCTTGCTCCATATTTTTCAGACTTCGCTCTTAATAAACATCGAGTACTTGTCGAGCTGAAATATCTCCTAGCGCTTTCGAAACACAAAGTTATACGAAAATTTACTCCATCTGAACTTGTATTGATTCATCGATTAATCAATACATTCTCAAGAAAAGATTATTTTGAGATACGGGAAATCGAAAAAGAAACGAACCACGATATGAAGGCAGTCGAAGAATATATAAAAGAAAAATTAAAAAAAACTTCTCTTAAAGATGTTAGAGAAATGGTTCATTTCGGGCTCACCTCAGACGATACCAATAACATCGCATATGCTCTAATAATCCGAGATTCCCTGGCAAAAGTGATCTTTCCTGAAATTGAAGAGATACTCGAAGTGGTAAAAGATTCAGCGAAAAGATATAAGAAGATTGCGATGCTCGGGAGAACACACGGCCAAACAGCCGCGCCAACTACACTAGGGAAGGAATATTTTGTCTATTACAAAAGACTGAAACTAGAAATTGAGAAATTAAGAAATTTGGAAATGAAAGCAAAACTTACCGGGAACGTGGGGAATCTGAATGCCCACAAATTTGTATATCCAAAAATAAACTGGCTCAAATTCAGCGAAGATTTTATTTCTTCCTTTGGTTTGACTCCGGAACTCATTACCACTCAAATCCTACCTTATGATAGCTTGATCGCCATTTTCAATAAGCTCATAACGATAAATAATATTCTTCTTGGGCTATGCAAAGATTTCTGGATGTATATCATGCTTGGATATTTCAAACAAAAGGTGGTCAAAAAAGAAGTTGGTTCGACAGCCCTCCCTCACAAGGTTAATCCTATATATTTTGAGGGAGCTGAAGGCGGATTTGATGTAGCAAATGCTTTTCTTGAAATGTATTGTCGAAAATTACCGTATTCCAGACTGCAGAGAGATCTGTCCGATAGTACCGTAAAAAGATCCTTCGGAACTGCACTAAGTTATTGTCTTTTGTCATACCAGAGTGTAAACGTAGCCTTGAAGAGGGTCGAGCCGCATGCTGAAAAACTACATCAGGACTTAGACAGCCACTGGGAAGTACTATCAGAAGCGATCCAAAATACATTAAGGACAAAAGGGTATAATGACGCATACGAGAAAACAAAGCAATTTTTTAGAGGGAAAAATAGAAACAAAAATGAAATCAAGATATTTATTGAGACCTTGAAACTAAAGAAGTCGGATAAAAAGAAACTTTTAAACTTGTCACCGGAAAACTATACCGGATATGCAGGAGAATTGGTAGAAAAATATGAATAAAATCAAATTTCCTCTCGTTGTTGTTGGCTCCCAATGGGGAGATGAAGGAAAGGGAAAAGTGGTGGATATTTTAGCAAAGGAAGCGGATTATGTTGTTCGTTTTAACGGTGGAAATAATGCGGGACACACGATCGTTTTGAACGGAGAGAAATTTCCTTTATCTCTTCTTCCTTCAGGAGTGCTACAGGGAAAAAAACTTTTTATTTCCCAAGGAGTCGTCATCGATCCTGCGGTTCTGCTTCGCGAAATTGATTTTTTTCTGAAGAGAAAAATGAAAGTTGACCTGATGATCGATCCTCGAGTCCATGTGGTGATGCCGTATCATAAGATGCTCGATGCTGCGACTGAACTGTGGAAAGGAAAAAAAGCCACAGGCAGTCTCAAGCTTGGCATCGGGTACTGTTATGAAGATAAAAATAATCGGTTTGGAATTCGCGTCGAAGATCTGATTGATCCAGATTCATTGGCTGAAAAAGTAAAAATGTATCTCCCGCTAAAAAAATTGCAGATAACAAAAGTCTTTGGTCAACCGGCAGATCTTTACGAAACACAGATAGTCAAAGAATATGCACGCTACGGAACATTGCTCAAAAAATATGTTGGTGATGTTTCCGAAACAATTCAAAACGCACTCAATAGTCATGCTGAACTCGTTTCAGCATCTGATTTTAGAAACAGATCCCGAAATAAATTCGGGATGACAAAGGGAAGTAAAAAAATTCTTTTTGAGGGAGCGCACGGGACATTTCTTGATGCTGTGTTTGGGACATATCCTTATACGACTGCCGTCTATACTATTTCTGGATCAGTTTTTCCCTACGTTGGTATCGCTCCGCAAAGAATATATAGTATGGGCATCGTGAAGGCCTACACGACAAGAGTTGGGAATGGACCATTTCCTACGGAACTCTTGAACTCAACCGGAGATGAAATCAGAAAAAATGGCAACGAGTTTGGCACAGTCTCCAAGCGTCCACGTCGCTGCGGGTGGCTTGATTTGGTGTTGGTGAGAACAGCGGCGAGATTGTCCGGATTTGATTATCTCACTTTGACAAAACTTGATGTATTGTCTAAGTTAAAAAAAATAAAGGTTTGTACTCATTATATTTTGTATAACAAAAAAATCAGAGAACTTCCGGCCGGAATGAAAGACTTTGCAAAATGTAAACCAGTGTATGTAGAATTGAGGGGTTGGAATAGAGACATTTCTGCAAGCAAAGAATTAAAAAATTTACCGCAGGAAGCAAGAAAATATATAAAGTTCATCGAAAAAGAGTTACAAATTCCTTTCCGGTTTGTTTTTGTAGGTCCAGAAAGAGAGCAAACTATTAAAATTTAGTTTTTTGTCATCCTGAATTTATTTCAGGATCTGATTTATGTCTTTTTATGTTTATATATTAAGTAACGTCAAAAGAACCGTTTTCTATATCGGGGTAACAAATAATCTAAGAAGAAGAATTTATGAACATAAAGAAGGAATAGTTAAAGGATTTAGTAGTCAATATATATTGAAGTATTTAGTATACTTCGAAGAATATAAAGAAATTAATAGTGCAATAAGTAGGGAAAAACAACTGAAAAATTGGCGAAGACAATGGAAGATAAATTTGATAAAAAAGAAGAATCCTAAACTTGAAGATCTTACGAAAAATTGGTAGTTAAGACAGATACTGAACCAAGTTCAGCATGACAAAAAATTACAATTAGAATTTCGAATTTTATGATGAAAATACCAGAAGGATACACCTATGATGATGTTCTCCTTGTTCCGCAAAAGTCCTACATAGATCATCGATCCGATGTCTCAACTAAAACGCGGTTTACGCGAAATCTAGATCTTCAAGTTCCTTTCGTTTCGGCCAATATGGATACGGTGACTGAAGCAGAGATGGCAATTGCCTTGGCCCGCGAGGGAGGTATCGGTATTATTCACCGCTTTATGACAATCGATGAGCAGGTGGAAGAAGTGAAGAAAGTAAAGCGACATGAAGGATTTATTCTTGATAACCCTTATACATTATTACCCGATGATACCTTAAGAAAGGTCTGGAAACTAGCCCGAGAAAAAGATGTAGACGGATTCGTAATCGTCGATGAAAAAAAACGAGTAATCGGGATTTTAAGTAAAAGAGATTATCTATTCGAACCAAATCTTCAGAAAAAAGTAAAAGAATTCATGACGCCTTTTAACCGATTGATTGTTGAAAAAGTCGGAATCAATTTTGCAGAGGCAAAAAAAATATTCCATCAGAAAAAAATAGAAAAACTCCCATTGGTTGATTCAGAGAAAAGATTGCAGGGGTTGATAACGGCTCGATCGGTTCGGAATTTCGAAAAATTTCCCTTCTCGACAAAAGATGCTCATGGGAGATACCGGGTTGGTGCAGCGGTTGGAGTGGTGAAGGATTTCATAGAGCGAACAGAAGCATTGGTAGACGCGGGGGTGGATGTACTGGTTGTTGATGTTGCCCACGGCCATAACGACGTTGCTCTCCGAG
>MFZI01000035.1:0-2069 GCA_001789355.1 Candidatus Roizmanbacteria bacterium RIFCSPHIGHO2_01_FULL_39_8 | reverse complement strand
AAAAAATCCGAAAAAAAAGTAGAGGAGTAGATCTGATCGGTGGTAATGTCGCCACAAAAGAAGGGACGCTGGATTTAATCAGTGCAGGAGTGGACGCCGTAAAGGTAGGGATTGGGCCCGGGGGACTTTGTACGACACGGATAGTAGCTGGAGTCGGAGTCCCGCAGTTGACGGCAGTAATGGAGTGTTTTGAAGTTGCGCGAAGAAAAAAAATACCTATTGTTGCTGATGGTGGAACTAATTATCCCGGAGATATTACTAAGGCGCTCGCTGCAGGTGGATCAAGCTGCATGCTCGCGGGATGGTTTGCAGGAACAGATGAAAGTCCGGGGGGAATCATTATGCGAAAAGGTATGAAATACAAAGTACACAGGGGATCAGCCTCTTTTTTGGCAACTGCGGATAGGAAAATAAAACTGGAAAATAACAATGAACGCCAACTCAATACGATCGTACCCGAGGGCGTAGAGGCAATGGTTCCCTACAAGGGCAAAGTATCTGATGTTATTTATCAGCTTTTGGGAGCTCTGCGATCAGGAATGAGTTATTGCAATGGTAAGACGATCCCAGAGTTATGGAAAAACGCTCGATTCGTCAAAATCACTGAAGCCGGTTTTCGCGAAAGCAAATCCCACAATATTGAGGAGTTATAGAACTTAAAAAAAACTTTATTGTATAATAGCTATCATAAATGGAAAGTGCGAAGATCCTAACTCCTGAGACTTATGCAACTTTTGGTAGAAACCTTAAGCCTGTTACTTTACCACAAAGGGGTTTAAACCCTCTTGATATACAAAAAATTTATCGTGAAAATGGTCTATGGAGGGAAGTTTCTGTAGGCGCAATAGGAAAAACTTCCGATCCAATACAAGCAAAGGTCGTAAACGATCTTCTTCAATCTTTTCATGATCAAGGGCATGAGGTTTTTCGGCCTTCCGAAGAAGGAAAATTGAGAAACGCTCCAAAGAGTATTAATTTATTATTTGCTCATCTTAATATACCTTATGAGGGAGAGTCCCTATTTGAGAGAATTCCCGATGATCCCAATGTTTTCATAGGAGCTCAAATAAAAAATCAGTTTGGAGTAAGAAAAACGCCAGGACACCTAGTGGGATTTGCTACGATTAAAGAGAGATTGTCAGAAATGTCTCATCAAGAAGTGGTAGATATTGATAGGAGAACTGTTTTTCGAATGGGTGTGCCTTCGAGCGTGTATATTACACGAGATCCTAATGGTTATGTGCTTGAATTTTCGGTATTAACTCCCGAGGGAGGCGCTATTTCTATTCCCGTAAATGGTAGTTATGAGAACGCAATAATAGAGTTGAGAGATACTCTCCTTACATTAGAAATGGCGGAGGAACTGCCTACTTCAGAAGAAAGATCAACTCCATTTTCATTAAATGAATTTAATACTTCTCCAACACCTCAAAAGATGATCGAGACCGGACATCATTTAGATAGACTGCGTTATTTAAGACCTCCGTTTAAGGCAAGGGAACATACAAGAGTTCGAATGAAATTACTGATGCTAGATCATTTTGTTGGCAGCCAGGGGTGGGCGGAGGCAGCTTGGCTTGAAGTTGATCCTTTAGGAAGTATATCTCCGGGAATTGGAACTGTATATATGACGGCAACTGGTGGGGATGGAGCAGATAAAAGAGACTTAAAAAGATCGGATGTGGTACCAGTTGGTAGAGTTGTGAATGGAAAGTTGCAAGTTTTTCCTGTTCCAGGATTAAATACCAAGAAGTCTTCTGTTGAGGCCAGAGAGTTAAAGAATCTAGTTGATAAATCACGAAAAATTCGCGTAAGAAAAGAGGGTAATTTTTATATACCAGATCCAAAAGGAGAAATCATTACTTCTGTATGGGCAGCGTTTATGCATCTTCATGTTGATTACACACATTATGATCCTAATTTAGTCGTCAGTTTAGATCCAAACATTGGATTACTGCCCTTTGGAGTTGGATGCGGTACTGATTTAATGGCTTTGATGTCTTCGAATAATGCAGAAAGAGCAGAAGCATTGATGAAACTTGATGATTTTGAGGCGGAAAGCGTGGATG
>MFZI01000034.1:14300-14724 GCA_001789355.1 Candidatus Roizmanbacteria bacterium RIFCSPHIGHO2_01_FULL_39_8 | reverse complement strand
AAGGAACTCGGACCGTAACAGTGGCGGTTGGCGCGTCTTGAGGATTGTTGAGGTTTGAATTCACCATATAGCCACCAAATCTTTCGGCAGTCTGAATAATTTGATTCTGTACTTCAACTACATTATCTACAAGGAGAGAAAGGTATGAGTTGCTTACTACTAACCTATCTTGGACTTCAGGTGCAGGTGCGGATTCCATCCCCATCCGGGATTCCGAATTACCAACATCAGGAAGGGTAAAACTTAAATCTGTCTGCGGAGGAGCCATTTTGTAATCAGCTCTTCCTATGGTGTAATCAACCGGATTAGAACTGTTTTTCAGAAGTAAAAAGGCAACGATAACCAGTAGCACGGCTACGAGTTTGTGCGTTTTCAGCCATGTCAAAAATCGAGTCATTATTATAACGATAAATCATTCCTGATC
>MFZI01000034.1:11953-14224 GCA_001789355.1 Candidatus Roizmanbacteria bacterium RIFCSPHIGHO2_01_FULL_39_8 | reverse complement strand
GTATTTGATGAATGACGTGATTCGGCATGGGAACTATCGTTTCAAGGATTACTCCTTTATTGTTTTTCCTTTTGCTAAGGCTTACGAAGGGTTCTTGAAACAACTATTCAGAGATATCAAATTTATTTCACATTTAGATTATATTTCTGATCACTTACGCCTGGGTAAATTAATGTCTCCCAATCTCACCGATCGATTGGGCGATCGTTCACTCTACAAAAAGATGACAGAGACAGTAACGAGAGATTTTGCCGATAGGGTCTGGGAAACCTGGAAATTAGGAAGGAATCAGGTGTTTCACTATTTTCCACATAATGTAAAAGCTATTACATTCGAAGAGGCTGAACGGATCGTGAATCAAATTCTTGAAACAATGGAAGAAGCCTATCTAAAGTTAAAATTCCAAATCCCAGCTTCCCGTGAGCAACTAAGTCCTCGATCTTCAACCAAGTGATTGGTAAATTGCAATTCATTGACCGAATATATTCCCTATAGCCTCATTTATGCCATTTTCAAGAGTCTGATCTATATTTTGAATCGTTTGAACAAGCGATCCAACTACGGATAAGGCCTGGCTTGCGTTGGTATTAACTCCATTTAGTACGGTACCAACTACAGGAGGAATATTAATAGAGATTGGACTATTTGGCTGATTTGCAGTTTCTGAGTTTTGGCTTGAGCCAGGACCCGGAGTGGGAGATGAAAAAAAGTTCCGGATTGTTTCTCCAATCGAAGATCCTCGATTGATTCTATCGGTAGGTTCACGTGAAGGCGTTGGGGTTCTTGATGGTTTTGGACCTTTTGTTGGTTTAGGAGTAGCGCTTGCGTTTGGATCAGGTGTAGGTGTTGCGGTCGCGTTGGGATTTGGAGTAGCTGTGGGACCGCCACCGCCACCCTGTTCTAGAGAAAGATCTATAGTAAGTGTTGAACCTGAAGCCAAGCTTCCTTGCGCTGATCCATCTTTTATACTCCATCCTTTTGGAGCTTGGGCGATCGAAACTGAATAACTCCCCGCGCCAGTTCCCGACGTGCCGTCATCACCTTTCCATTCCACAGTTCCTTTACTACATGTATAGGGAAAACCAGTATCAGATGAACACTGTTCTCCATCTTGTCCGGGGACAAAAAGAAGTTCTCCAAAAGATCCTCTCGCCGTTGGTCCATTGATATATATTAAAAGACTTTTTTTATCGGTATAGGGCCTTGGGATATCCTCATCTGAATTCCATATTGCACCGTTTGTAGTTCCGATATGAACAACTACTTTTAAGGTTCCGCCTCCTCTTCCACCTGGAGTTAATGTTGTGTTAGGAGGATTGGTGGGATTAGGAGTACCTCCACTTCCTCCACAAATGGGTCTCATACTACTTTCGCTTGCACCGATCATACATCCATATCCATCGGCACTGTTTGTAGCTCCCTCATGAAAGCTCCAGTACCAATTGCAACGGCCTCTGTATTTTAATCCTGCAGGTAACTGGTTACAGGTTTCAGGCCGACAATAACCTCTTTCATTGTTACCGTCATATAATCCGGGACAGGCATGATAAGGTTGTTCACTGTCATCAAGATCTTCAAGGTCTTCGGGTTTACCACCAAGCGCCCGATACCGGCTTATTATTTCTGCGCAACACGGCGGTTCGGTTTGGCATTGTGGATCACAAACAGGAGCTGCTCTACTTTGATACACAATCTTTTTATTAGAACTCGACGAGGTGATGAGAATGGCCGAGAGAGAAAGAAGTAATAATAAAATAAGTATGCTCTTATGAGTGATTTTTTTCATACATTCTACTGTTCATTCTAACATATATATGTATAACTGGATATTTTTTCCACAGTTGCTATACTAATAAATAGTATATGTTAGTGAATTTTTTTAATAGGAGGAATAAATACATATTGTATTTTGTTTTTGTCGCAATAGTCTGTTTTGCTTTAGCTTATTATTTAGACAGGTTCTATTTCAGTAGGTAAACTCTATGCAGATTAAACTGGACCGGTTTATTTTAGATGAAAAAGATTTTTTTATCTTTTTTATGGGTTTATTTTTATTGGCTGCATTTATCTTGAGAGTATCTATCGCTCCTTTCCGTCTTGAATCACTGGTTGTTGTTTTTCTCTTTCTCCTTGTCACAAGGTCGCTTATCAGCAGTTTGAAGTTCACCAGCTATTTTTATATCGCATTCCTAGGTTTTCTCTTCAGTCTTTTTCTTTCACCTTACGGATTGGCATTATACTTTTTGATTGCAATGATAATTTACCGGAAGA
>MFZI01000034.1:6646-11928 GCA_001789355.1 Candidatus Roizmanbacteria bacterium RIFCSPHIGHO2_01_FULL_39_8 | reverse complement strand
AAATCGATGACAGGACTTACCACCAAAGAAGCTGAAGAATTACTAACTAAATACGGCTTAAATACAATAACAGAGCGAAAGAAAAAGAACATCTTCATTAAATTTATTGAACAATTTAATAACTTTTTAACTATTCTTCTTCTGGCGGCAGCTTTCATATCCTTCCTCATCCATGAGCCAGTAGATGGTAGTTTGATACTTTCTATAGTAGTTTTGAACGCCTTATTTGGACTCTATCAGGAAAGTAAGGCAGAAGCTGCAATCCAACTTCTTAAAAAAATGACAATTACTAAAATCAGAGTCTTACGAGATGGAAAGGAAATAGAGATAGATAGTAAATATCTTGTACCCGGAGATGTTTTCTTCATCGAGGAAGGAGTGAAAATACCAGCCGATGCCAATGTCGTGGAGGAAAAAAACTTGATGGTGAATGAATCTGCGCTCACCGGAGAGTCCCTCCCTGTGACGAAAAAAAACAAAGAGGACTTATTTATGGGAACCATTGTTGTCAGGGGCCGCGGTTTCGCAAAAGTAACGAGAACGGGAATGGAAAGTAAATTTGGCGAGATAGCTAAAGGAATAGAAATGATCGAAGATTCAAAGACACCCTTACAAAAAAAGCTAGAGTCACTTTCCAAAGCGATTGGAATACTCGGTATCAGTATATCTTTTGTTGTCTTTGTACTCTCTTTACTACAGGGGTCGACTTACTTCCCGGCTTTTCTACTTGCGATTTCATTGGCTGTTGCGGTAGTTCCTGAGGGATTACCCGCAGTAATGACTATTACACTTGCCATAGGAGTGAAGGAGATGGCGAACAAAAAAGCAATTATTCGTAAATTATCCGCAATTGAGGCGCTTGGTAGTATTACGCTTATTGCGACTGATAAGACAGGAACTCTTACCACAAATAAAATGAAAGTGAGCGAGCTTTACGTCGACGACAAGCTATACAAAGAATCAAAACCTCCTTCTCTTTCAAACCATCCATTCTCGAAGATGCTTTTAGATGGAATTCTTTGCTCGACAGCAAGCCTAGTTTTCGTCCACGATCACGATCAGTATGATGTCTTGGGAGATCCAACAGAAGGAGCATTATTATTCTTAGGCCAAAAGATGGGTCTCATTCCTGAAATGGTAAGAAAAGAATGGAAAGTAGTAGACGAGGTTCCTTTTGACAGTGTGACAAAACGGATGACAGTACTTGTTGAGAAATTCCCAATTTCCAATAACCAATTTCCAAACAAATCTCAAATCTCAAATTCCAAAATACTCTTTAGTAAGGGCGCACCTGAGTCTATTTTAGAGATTTCAAAATATTACCAAGTTGGAGAAAAAATCGAGAAACTCACGCCGAATGAGACTAAAAACATCGAGAACATCATGCATGCGTGGGCAAAAAAGGGACTTCGAGTCTTAGCCTTCGCCTATAAAAATACCTCTCCTTCAAAGATGAGTAATGAACTGACTAACCAACTAACTAGCGACGATCTGACTTTTTTAGGCATGGTTGCCATCCACGATCCGCCAAGACCTGAAGTTTTAGAGGCACTAGCCAAAGCTAAACGTGCAGGGATTAAAGCGGTCATGATCACCGGAGACAATGAAGTCACGGCTGAAGCGATAGGAGTATCCACAGGCTTTATTAAAGAGAACGAGGAGATCTTGACAGGAAAACAACTTGAAGAATATTCAGACAAAGATTTATTGGAAAAGCTACCCAGTGTCAAGATCTTTGCGCGTACCACTCCTTTTCACAAAGCCCGTATAGTCAAACTTTACCAAGAGTTGGGAGAAATAGTAGCGGTGACAGGGGATGGAGTAAATGATGCGATTGCGCTTAAACAAGCTGATGTCGGGGTCGCGATGGGATTAATCGGTACTGATGTTGCGCGAGAAACGGCCGATATGGTTATCACTGATGATAACTTTGCCACAATAGTCAATGCAGTAGAAGAGGGGAGGAATATCATTAAAAATTTGAAAAATGCCATAACCTATCTTCTTTCCTGCAATGTATCAGAGGCACTCGCACTGGTAATTGGACTCATTATAGGAATTCCAAATCTCTTTTTCGCAATTCAACTACTGTATATTAATCTGGTGACAGACGGAGTACCGGCTTTAGCTCTCGCATTTTCTCCAAAAGACGACAGCGTAATGAATGACCAACCAAAAAAAGAAATGGAGTTGTTGGACTCCCGCAACAAAAAGTATATTTTTCTTGTAGGCTTGCTTGCTACCTGCATGGTAATAGCCTCATATTTTATTTTCAGAGGTACGGATCTTTACCGAAGGACAGCAGCTTTCTCCGTGTTAGCCCTCATTCAGTCATTCATTTTTGTTGACCTTTGGTTGTCTCACCATTCGGTGCTTAAAAATTTGAATAAATTGAAACGGGGCATATTCCTGGTAGCATTTATTGTTCCTTTTATTTTGCAGTTTGTCATTGTTCACAGCGAAAGATTGGCGTCGGTTTTTAAGATCTCCTCTGTTTCAGGTTCGACCTTCATCGGCTATATCATTGCCGCTTCACTTATTCTTGTTTGGATAAGGATTTTGAAAAGAATGCTATAAACTTTTTACTGCTTTTATGATCGCAGCAGCATTGATCTCCTCATACGCAAGAAGCTCTTCAGGCGTGCCGGAGCGAGGAAGCTTACGTACGCATAGGTGAACAAAATTCGAAATTCGAATATCGAAACTCGAAACAATATTAGAATTTCTCAAATCCAAATGTTCAAAACCTTTTTGTTTAGAATTTTTATCATTTAGATTTTGAATTTGTCTCGGATTTCGTGCTTTGGTATTCGAGTTTAATGCAGTAAGGACTGCTTCTCCGATTCCACCATACAGGTAGTGATCTTCAACGACGATAATATTTCTACATTTCTTTGCCTGCTCGCGAATCGTTTTTTCATCAATGGGTTTAAGAGAATAAAGGTCAACAATACATATGGAAATTCGCTCTTCTTTCAACTCATCCGCCGCTTTTAATGCCTCGTGTACTGTAATTCCCGCTGCAAAAACAACCGCTACATCCTGAGGGCTTTGGCGAAGTAGTTTTGACCCCGCAATTTTAAATGTTTCATCGTGTTTGTAAAGTATCGGAGTTTTTTCTCTGGTGGTTCGCATGTAAAACAATCCGGCAGTCTTTGCCATTATTTCTGTCAGTCTAAAAGTCGACGTTGCGTCTGATGGATAAAAAACGATGCTGTGAAGTACACTCCTCATCATAGCCAGATCCTCGAGAGCCATCTGGGACGGGCCATCAGAACCAATCGAAACACCCGCGTGTGAACCGACAATTTTTATATTCGGTCGAGAATATTGAGACATCCTGATCTGATCAAACGCTCTGGTGAGAAAGGCTGCGAACGATGAAGCGAAAGGAATATATCCTTGTTTCGACATCCCAAGCGCGGCAGAAATCATATTCTGTTCTGCGATAAACATTTCAAAAAATCTTTGAGGAAATCTTTTCCCGAACTTATCTGCGTAGGTAGAATTAGAAGTCTCGGCGTCAAGGGCAACGATTCTTTCATCCATTTCTCCAAGAGCAGTAAGAGCTTCTCCATATGCTTCTCGGGTAGCAACAAGAGAACCAAGTTCATAATTCGTAGTTTGTAGTTTATAGTTTATAGATTTAAGATTTGAGATTTTGTTTTGATCTTTGAGTTTTGAGATTTGAGCTTTAGGAAATTGTATTTTCCCTCTTACGTTAAGGTCTACTTCTCCCAGCTCATCAAGCGCTTCCTGTAATTGTTCTTTTGGTACTGCCTTCCCATGCCATCCGTCTTTATTCTCCAGGAAGGAGACTCCTTTTCCTTTGATAGTTTTAGCGATAACCATGATAGGAGCTCTTGACTCATCACCGATGATTGACTCGTATGTTTTATAAACTTGTTTTAAATCATTTCCATCTTTCACTATCACTGCTTTCCAACCAAAAGCTTCGACACGTTTTGCATAGGTCTCGAGGTTCCAACCAAGCATTGTTTCGCCCCTTTGCCCCAGTCGATTGACATCAAGGATTGCGATAAGATTACTGAGTTTGTAATATGATGCGATTTCCATCGCTTCCCACACCTGGCCTTCAGCCATTTCAGAATCGCCTAATAAAACAAAAACTTTGGGAAGTTTTTGTTTTAAATCCGAAATTCGAATATCGGAATCCGAAACGTTTTGGTAATTTGAATTTTTAATATTAGAATTTGTTTCGAGTTTCGAACTTCGTGCTTCGAATTTGAGTTTTATCCCCAGGGCCATTCCTACCCCAACTGAAAGACCTTGCCCAAGAGAACCGGTTGAAACGTCGATATATTTGAATCGGGGAGTGGGGTGTCCTTCAAGGACAGAATCGAATTTTCTAAGGGTTAACAGTTCATCATATGATATGACTCCTGCTGCATGATATAAGGAGTAAACAAGGGGTGAGGCGTGGCCTTTGGAAAAAATAATCCTGTCATTTAAAAAAGATTGCGGGTTGCGAATATCGTATTTCAGAAAACCCCCAAAAAAAAGAGTTGACATCAGTTCAACAGCAGAAAGGGAAGAGGTTGGATGTCCTGACCCTGCAGCAGTAGTTGAGGTGAGAATATCATAGCGAAGCAACTTAGAGATAGACGGTAAGTATGATAATTTTTTCACTCCACAAGTGTACCAAATCCAAGAATTATTTGTAAAAGCTTCATACAAGTCAAAAGAATATACTTCCACGTGATAAAATGAGGAATGCAAGAACCTACAGATGCACTTCCTTCCATTCATCCAGATCAAGGTCAATTTTCTGGCTCATCAAGAAGAAGATTGACACAGCTTATAGATAAAATAGAGAATAAACAACGGGCCCAAACGTTTATAGACAAGTATACGCATGAAATGCGGTTGGCAAAAGGTGCAAAATATAGATACGATCCACCAGGTCTTACCGAAAAAGCTGAGTTTTTCACTGCGCCGCCGGTAAAAATGTTTCAGCGAAATTCTTTTATTGATGAGGTAAGCGCAGATACCGCAGATGTAAAACAGTTTCGCCCCATTGTCAAAAGAACTTTCTTAATGCTTGATTTAGAGAATCTTCGTGATGCAGATGCGACTAAGTTCGAAAACTATAATGCCGCAGACTATATGTTAGGTAAAGTAGCTGAAAGCCTTACCGAAGAGGTAGAGAGATTAAAAAAGCAGTTTGCGGGCAGAAATATTCGTGTCGAGGTAGGGAGATATGGAGGGGATGAGTTTGCGTTGGCTTTGGTTGGAGACTACACTGAAGAAGATTTATTGAG
>MFZI01000034.1:3517-6634 GCA_001789355.1 Candidatus Roizmanbacteria bacterium RIFCSPHIGHO2_01_FULL_39_8 | reverse complement strand
ATTTCACTTCCCATGACGTCTTCAAGAGCGGCGGTTTTGAATTTATCGAAATTGATCCTGAAGACGTCATGGGAAGTGAAATATTCGAGTACTATTTTCAGCAGGGAGTCATCTTAAACGACGAACAAATAAAAATAGAAAAGGAAAGATACAAAAATAAGATAGAAGACTTCCGGCAAAGCGCAGTTTCCCGTAAGAGAGACTATCCGGTCGACGTAGATAGCATTGACAAAAAAATCTTATATTTGACGACTCGACACCCTGAATTCAAAGACGTTTACGAGGATTTAATGACTTCTACTTTACCCACAGAGCTAGTCCAAAGTCTATTTTTAGATTTTGTGGAGAATAATATCTATGATCGTCTGCTCGGTGCAAATGTTACCAGCTTTGCTGATCTGGCAGAACATCTTAACAAGAGAGAATTTTCAAGCCTTTGGATATTTGACGGCAAATTTATAAAAGAGACGAATGATGCATTGGGATATCCTCTGGCTGATAAATTAATTCAAAATATATGGAGAGAGATATCAAGCAAAATTTCTCCGGAAGACCGTGATAATCTATTTTTTGCTCGAAGAGGCGGAACATTCGCTCTCGCACTTCGGAACGAAGCAAGACTATCCCAGGAAACAAGAGCTAGTCTGCAAAAATTGAAAGCGGTTCCTTTTCCCGAAGGTGATTTTACTGTACCTGTCGGAATTTCTGAAATTGATTTGCAAGCTTTAACCCCTTCCGAAGATAAACCGACTCCTTTGAAAGTAGCGGAAAGACAGGCAAATGAAGACTGGTTGAGGACAGTATTTAAACAGATGGTAAACGTAGATATAGAGATTGCTTTGCCTCAACCGGACAGCCCTCTTTACAATACATTAGACGAGGCAAATTTAATTGGATTTACGAGAAAATACTTTACCTCTGATAAAAGGGGATATGAACGAGTGAAAGACGCGCTTGTTTTTCTTCAGATGGAAGTAGGAGAACTTGCAAACAAAACATTTAACGACATTAGATCAAGACTTCAACTCATTTTTGACTACGAAAAGAAAAAAAGATATTCTTAAGGTGATTTTTATTGTTGCCAAGAAGCCATGAATTTTAAAAATTCATTCACTAAATCAGGCTCAAATCTAGTGCCCGAGTGCCTTGTTATTTCTTCAAGTGCTGCATCTTTTTGCATAGGCCCTCGATCAGGTCTTTTTTCTGTTGCCGCCGCATAATGATCGGCTATAGCTATTATTCGAGCACCAAGAGGAATTTGACTACCCATCATTTGTAGATTTGCTGGGTATCCTAAGCCATTCCAATATTGGTGATGGGCTTCGATTATTGCCAATATTTCCCGCATGGAAGGAATTGGTCTTAGTAGTTGTACTCCTAGATCAACGTGCTTCTCCATTATTTGTCTTTCTTTTGGAGTAAGGAAGGGCTTTTCCAAAAAGTCTTTAGGTAAGGCAATCTTTCCAACGTCGTGGATTAACGCAGCTGGTCTAATTAAATCAACAAGAGAATCTTCTACTCGAATCGCCTCGGCAAATCCAGTAGAAAGTCTAGATACAGACATGTGATGATCAAGCAACCCGAGGCCAAAGCTTTCAAAAGTAGATAGACATTCGTACATTACCCCCTCCAAGAGAGTAGAGGATGCAAGCTTTCTTTGAAGGTCAAGATAATGATTTGAACGAGTGATTCCTCCTAGCTCTATAGATGTAACCATATCAGGAACCCAATTATATCATACACATTTAATATGTATCGAGATAATAACTACCTCTTGACAAATGTTATAGGATATGTCTATCATGAATATATGAAGCAATTTTACAATTTGAAGGGCCTGATTATAAATTACTATAAGTATATGAAAAGAGATGAACCGTATCTTATAGCTAACGGCCTGCCAAAGGAATTCACAAACGAACCTGCAGGCGGAGTGGGAGGATAAAATAGATGTTAGCTTATTAGACCGTAGACTCTAGAAGAAAAAATCTAACATCTAAAGTCTAAAAACTAAGGTCTAACTTTAGCGCAACCGAGTGGAGGAATGTTTTCCGAAGCTCGGTGCGTTTTTGTTAGAAGCAGTTTCCGATGGAATCGGATTACTGATTCTTACATCCTCCAGCAATCGTCCTTCAGCACGTCGAGCGAGTAGCGAAGAATTAAGTGTTGAAGTAAGATGCGGAGGATTATTGAAGATTTATCTTAATGGGTTAAGTTTTGAGTAAGATGCGTACGTTATCAAGGAGTTCTGCCGGGCTGTAGAGCTGTTGAGATAAAATTCTGAATAAGAGGAGCAAATTGAACTAAGGTATATAAACCTATAGCGACTAATCCTAAAAGACCGCCGGCTAAAAGAGGGATCTCAAATCGAGATCCTATTGGCGCGTAATGTTTGGTTTTTTCGCCTCTATAACTTGGCTGTAGTCCCATATTTAAGCCTATATTATAACATATTAGACTGTTACAATAGCTTATTTAGAGCATTAGTTCTCTAATGTGGAAGTATCACCTAGAGGTTGTCCAAGCTCTTGTGCCTTGAGGACGCGGCGCATTATTTTGCCGGAGCGGGTTTTGGGGAGTTTTTCGACGAAATCGATCTCATCTGGCGTTGCTATGGGGCCGATCATCTTCCGGACCTGCTGTTTTAATTCGTCTTTCAACTGATCTGAGGCTGTAATTCCGTGTTTGAGGATAATGAATGCCTTAATTGATTCCCCCTTTACTTCGTGGGGTTTGCCGATTACGGCAGCTTCCGCTACTGATTGATGGGAAACGAAAGCACTTTCAATCTCGGCAGTACCCAGGCGATGCCCAGAGACTTTAATTACATCATCACTTCGTCCTATGATCCAAAAATACCCATCCTCATCTTTCTTGGCGAAGTCTCCTGTTTCATAAACATTTGGAATTTTTTCAAAATACGTTTCTTTATAGCGTGTTGGATTATTGTATACATCAAGAAGCATTGCAGGCCATGGTTTACGGATAATGAGGTGTCCCTCTTTGCTTGGACCAACAGGAATACCTTTCTCGTCGACCACGTCAGCATCAATCCCGAAAAAAGGCTTGAAGGCGCTTCCGGGCTTAAGAGGAACAGAAGGAAGGGGAGTAATCATA
>MFZI01000034.1:0-3496 GCA_001789355.1 Candidatus Roizmanbacteria bacterium RIFCSPHIGHO2_01_FULL_39_8 | reverse complement strand
CACCACGTATCCATGACAGGACAGCGTTCTTTCCCAATATTTTTGTAGTACCACATCCACGCTTCGGGATTAATAGGTTCTCCGACACTTCCCAAAATTTTTAAGGATGACAGATCGTATTTTGCAGGATATTCCTCGCCACAACGCATCAGGGCTCTAACCGCAGTTGGAGCGGTATAAAACTTAGTGATTTTATATTTTTCGATCAAGGACCACCACTTTCCCGGATCAGGATAATCTGGTGTTCCCTCGTATACAAATGTCGTAATGCCGTTAAGAAGTGGGGAGTACACGATATAACTATGTCCTGTTATCCATCCTGCATCAGCTGTACAAAAATATACATCATCCTCCTTTAGACTAAAAACATATTTTAATGTTAAGTAGACACCAACCATGTAACCGCCGTGAGCATGAACGACGCCTTTTGGCTTTCCTGTGGATCCCGAGGTGTAGAGGATAAAGAGGGGATCGGTCGCCTCCATGATTTCTGTCGAGCAAATAGTGTCTTGTTTTGCGATGAGTTCGTGATACCAGAGATCACGGGAAGGATTCATCGGTACTTCATCATCAGTCCGTTTTACCACTATCACATTCTTAATCGAAGGATCTTCCTTCACTGCTGCATCCGCATTTTTTTTGCACTCAATTACTTTTTTTCCGTAAGGGTAAGCATTGCAAGTGATGAGAAGTTTTGCCTGGGCATCTATAATTCTATTTTTTAGCGCTTCAACTGAAAAACCCGAGAAAACAACAGAATGTATAGCTCCGATCTTTGCGCACGCAAGCATTGCGATAAACTGCTCTGGAATCCGGGGAAGATAAATACTTACCTTGTCGCCTTTTTTAATACCTAAACTTTTCAATCCATTCGCTAATCTGCATACTTCTTCATTGAGCTGACCGTAAGTATACTTTCGGGCTGTGCCATCCTGACCCTCCCAGATATAAGCGAGTTTATCCTTGACTGGAGTTTTTTGCCAGCGATCAAGTGCATTATAGATAATATTACATTGAGCTTGGACAAACCAACGAGCGTATGGGAAGTTCCAATCTAAGACTTTATTCCATGGTTTGAACCACGAAAGTTCGTGAGCTATATTTTCCCAAAAGGCTTCCGGGTGCTCCTTTGCTTCGCTGTAGAGTTTTTCGTAATCTTTGATGAAGGATGCATCGATTGTTTGTTGTGAAGGAAGGATCATCTATTTATTGTGAAGGAGATCACGCAGAAAATCAAGTGAGGATTAACGTGTTATCTGATATGATTTTACTTTTTGCAGGAGATCTTTTGCATTCGAATTCTCCTCAAAGTGTTTTCTTACCGGTTCCAATAGTTTATCCAGAATTTGTATCGCTTTTTGTTTGATATCAAGAGGATGAATTTGTTTTTCTCTATAGAGTCTTTCGAGATTTTCGTAGTTATTTAGAATCACAGGTCCTCCATATTTGGCCGGGCGCTCGACAACTACATTTTGTAATCCAAGCCGATCCAAAGACTCGAAAATAATATATTTATAATATTCGAGGACGGGGTTTTCCTCGACAACTCCTTCGGGACAATAAGCTTTGGTAATCTTTCTTTTGATATCTTCAGTTGTGTCGGTCATGAAAATAGCCGAATCAGGGTGAGATTTGGACATTTTGATCTCGATGGTACGGGATGTTTTATCTGAAGTTGAGGTAGGAGGCTTTCCTAATCCCATAAGCATATGGTGACTGACCACTACCGGTTTCCAAAATCCAAGCTGTGGGCCAATTTCACGGGCAAGCATATTTAATTTACGCTGGTCCATCCCAAGTTGGGTTATCTTTGCACCAAGCATAAAAATATCCGTGACCTGCATGCAAGAATAGATGATATTTGCTCCGGTGAGGGAGTCGAGCGATTCCGCTCTTCCCATCATCTCAGCTGTGCGGATAAATCTTCGCAGAGCATTGGTCCGACCTACTTGAATGACAAGTTTCCAGTAATCGGGATTTTTGACCATATCTGAGGCCCACATGAACTCAACTCTTGAAAGATCCATCCCCGAGGCTCTCCATACTTCGATAAAATATTTGCCGGTTATTTTTATCTTTTCCAGATCCCCCCCGAGTTTATTATTAGCAAGTGCGTGCCAGTCTGCGACCCACATGCGGAATTTCACCCCTGCCTTGGTCATCTTGTTGACGTTAATGGCGCGGACTATTCCTTGAGCGATGTGGATCTGTCCGGATGGTTCGAATCCGTCGTATGCATAGAGTTGTTCTTTGCTTTCGAGAAGTGTTCGAAGTTCATCTTCCTGTATAATTTCTTCTCCGACTTGTTTGATAAGGTTTATTCGTTCCTCTGTAGTCATAGTGAGATTATAACAGAAGATAATATCGTTATTGAATTCTAGGAAAAAAGTATATAATTCCTCTTTTATATGAGTGGAAAGCCAGAACAATCCTGGAGAAAAGTATTTAAAGACGCAAGGAGTTTGTTTCAAAGAAGTAACCGAGAAAAGAAGGAAGAGTGGGGAAACTTTGTCACTTGGTTTAGGGAGAATGTGCAACCTGGAGAAACTCTTATCTATTTTTATACTCCCCGCTCAAGGCACAATCTAAGAAGAAATGGAATAAATCTTTACGGCGAAGTAATAGGAGGAGGAATTTTAACAACAAATGATGATCAAACTGTGAATGTAACAAACGTTCGGAATGAAAAGGGAGAAGCGGGAAATTATCCTACATCTTGGCCTGCGCTTGACGTCAAAAAGGTACAAATAAAATAGTAATTGACATTATTTTTACATCTGATACACTTAATTTTAAGTCGATAAAATTCATAGAAATTTTTACTCTACGATTTATTGAAATTTTTACTGCAAGTAATTTATCTTACCTAACTATTTTAGTTATGAAAAGTCACATTGACCCGCTTACTCTTACTTCAAAACTGAACTCAATGCTATTTCCTTCGGTTTCTCTCAGGATAAACACTCGACGTTTTGAAAAGCGAGTTTCAGCGGGTTTAAGAGCTTGTAATACTCACTTATATTATAAGTTCGTAAACAATCTCTAAAAGGCAGGTGATTTTACATGAACAAAAAGCTATACGTAGGAAATCTACTATACGAAACGACCGATGAAGATCTCAAGCAGACCTTTTCTGCAGCGGGAAATGTAGTGTCAGCTACGATTATCAGATATCGTGATACCGGAAGGTCAAAAGGATTCGGATTCGTCGAGATGGAAACGGAAGAGGCCGCTCAAAAAGCCATAGACACGTTAAATGGGCAGGATTCTAAGGGAAGAAGACTCGTCGTCTCAGAAGCACGACCTCCAAAACCGAGAAATGATTTCGGAGGTGGGCAAAGAGGTGGTGGATATGGCGGCGATCAGGGAGGAGACACGGGGACGCAAGGATAATAATATAATGAATATTCTGATCCTAAAAAAGAAGATGATTGATGTCGAAGCAAAACTTCGTCCACATCATATCATTTTATCTGCTTATGGAAATATAGGAGCG
>MFZI01000033.1:3916-7967 GCA_001789355.1 Candidatus Roizmanbacteria bacterium RIFCSPHIGHO2_01_FULL_39_8 | reverse complement strand
ATCCATCGACTTTGTATCCTTTTACTTTTGCCTTTTCAATAAATTTCTCATCGTTAAAAAGCTCTATATCTTTAATACCTGCATATTTTTGGAACGCCTGGGCTAACGTAAGTTTCTCCCACTTTGAAAGTGAAATCTTCTTATTCTGGAATTTGATTTCCTGTTTTTTCCTTCTCTCCATCTCGCTCAAACCATTGACTCGAATATAAATAAATCTTAGTAATTCAAGCAGTTCATCGGCAATATCCATGTAATCCGATTTTGTTTTGTAGTATTCCAGCATCTTAAATTCAGGAGTGTGTCTTTCTGAGTTTGGCTCACTGTTTCGGAAAGCCTTCCCTAAGAAATAGCAATTACCTACTCCGTGTACCAACAATCTCTTCAGGAATAATTCTGGTGAGGGAGTAAGAAAAAGCTTCTCTCGTTTTTCCAAATACGTAAAATCTGTTTGAAACACTTCGAGATATGATTCCGGGATAAGAGCAGGAGATAGAACAGGCAGATCTACCTTTAGATATTCTTTTTTCCTCATAAACTCATGTACTGCTTCTTCTACCTTGAGATATGTTTTGTAGTTCTTGAGGTTTGCGATTGTTGTGTTAATCTGCATTCTATCAAAATTCGTCTAAAAGACGATCCGCCTTTGGCGGAAACTGTTATTTTACGGAGATATTTCTTCCTGCAGTTCTTCAAGTAATTTCTTTCCTTTGGAAGAAACTCGCTCAGGAATATCTATTCTGTAGATCACATATTCATCCCCTTTCTGAGAAGAGTTGGGATATGAGATTCCTTTTCCTTTAAGCCTTACTGCTGTTCCTGATTTAGTTCCCGGTCTTACTTTTAACCTCACATTCCCGTCAATACTTGGTACTTCAACCATTCCCCCCAATACCGCTTGCGGAAAGGTGATATTTTTTTCGTAATAGATATCCTGGCCTTCACGTTTGAAATAAGGATGAGGTTTTACCGAAACGACTACATCGAAATCCGAGAAACGTATATGATTTCCTGTATCAACTCCTGCTGGAATTTTTATAACTTTTCTGTCACCTTTAATAACCGTCTCTTTTTGGGTTCCCTGGGCAGCCTCGTCAAACGTCAGCTCCAGCTGATAGATATCGCGTCTTGCCTGCCTCCTTCCTCCCCTGGAGAATGGAGACTGGAATCCAAAAAACTGCTCAAAGATTTCGAATGGATCTGAAAATCCTCCAAAATCGACTCCCTCGAATGGATTTTCTCCCCCTGATGAAGAATACGTATAGGAAAATGGTCCTTGTCGATAAGAATAACCTTGTGGTCCACCAGCTCCCCCGTGTTCAAAAACGCTTTCTCCATACTGATCGTACATTTCTTTCTTTTTAGGATCGGAAAGAACTTCGAATGCTTTATTGATTTCTTTGAATTTATCGCTTGCCTCGGGTGATTTATTCCGATCTGGGTGCCATTTAAGAGCTTGTTTTCTGTAGGCGGTTTTTATTTCTGCATCTGATACATCTTTTTTTACGCCAAGAACCTCATAGTAATCAACCATAATAAAAAATCCGAAATACTAAATTCGAAATACGAAACAACATTAAATGATCAAAATTCAAATTTCAAAAACGTTTTGAATTTAAACCATTATTATTTTTAGTTTGTTTCGAATTTCGTGCTTCGAGTTTCGGATTTAGACTTTTAGCTTACTACCTCTCCCTCTTCCACATCCTTCTTGCCTTTCTTCTCTTTTTCTTCTTTCTCTTTACTTGGAGGGGACGTTCCCTGTTGGTTTTGGGCCCCATACATATTTTGCCCAATTTTCGTCAAAGCATCGGAAAGGTCTCTCGTCTTTTGTTCTAGATCTTCTTTCGATCCTTTATCGAGCACGTCTTTTAAGGCTTTGATCTTTTTCTCAACGTCTTCTTTTATATCTTTAGGTGCCTTGTCACCTGCATCTTTCAAGGATTTTTCAGCAACATACAGCATGTTATCGGCTTTATTTCTTGCCTCTATCTTTTCTTTTTCAGCTTTATCCTTCTCTACGTTTTTATCGGCCTCCTCCTTCATCTTTTCGATTTCTTCCTTGGATAAACCTGTCGATCCGGTGATTTTAATACTCTGTGCTTTCCCCGTAGCTTTATCTTTAGCGGTGACGGTAAGAATTCCATTCGCATCGATATCAAAAATTACTTCTATTTGTGGGACACCACGCGGAGCAGGAGGTATACCTTCCAGTATAAATCTTCCCAAGGATTTGTTGTCACGGGCTAAGGGTCTTTCTCCCTGTAATATATGTACCTCTACTTGCGTTTGATTGTCAGCGGCAGTTGAAAATACTTCTGATTTTGAGGTGGGGACTGTTGTATTTCTTTGAATAAGAGGCGTCATTACTCCCCCTAAGGTCTCCACTCCAAGAGTAAGTGGAGTAACATCGAGAAGCACAACATCTTTTGTTTCACCGGTTAAGACACCTGCCTGGATTGCAGCTCCGATAGCCACTACTTCATCTGGGTTCACTGATCTATTAGGCTCTTTTCCAAAAAATTTTTTGACAGTTTCGATCACTTTAGGCATCCGTGTCATACCGCCAACCAACACCACCTCGTCTATTTTGGACACATCTACTTTGGCATCCTTCAAACATTCTTTTACCGGTTCCAAAGTTTTTTCAATTAGATCACTCACCAAGGATTCCAGTTTAGCCCTTGTTAATTTCATTACAAGATGTTGGGGCTGCCCATCCTTTACCGTGATAAACGGAAGGTTTATTTCTGCCTCCATCGACGTAGATAGTTCTATCTTTGCTTTTTCTGCGGCATCTCTGATCCGTTGCAAGGCTTGTGGATCTTTTCTCAAGTCTACTCCATTATCTTTTTTGAACTCATCTGCAATAAAGTCGAGAATTACTTTGTCAAAATCGTCTCCTCCCAGATGGGTATCACCATTGGTCGCTTTTACTTGAAATACTCCTTCTCCTAGCTCTAAGACGGTGATATCGAATGTTCCCCCCCCTAAGTCATAGACGGCAATGGTATGTGCATGTTTTTTATCGAGTCCATAGGCTAAAGCAGCAGCCGTAGGCTCGTTTAAGATGCGCACAACCTCAAGGCCAGCAATTTCTCCTGCCTGTTTTGTTGCTTGTCTTTGAGAATCATCAAAGTAGGCCGGAACAGTAATAACAGCCTTTTCAACTTTCTCTCCAAGATATGCTTCGGCATCAGATCTCATCTTTTGCAAAATCATTGCAGAAATCTCTTGTGGAGTATATGTTTTTCCATCTACTTCAACGACAGCCATTCTGTCCCTTCCTTCTTTTATGGCATAGGGCAACCATTTTTTATCCTGTTGGACGGAAGAATCAGAATATCTTCTTCCCATCAAACGTTTTATCGAAAATATCGTATTTTTGGGATTGATGATCATCTGTCGTTTTGCAACATCTCCCACAATGCGTTTAACAGGATCTACTACAGAAGGAATGACGTTTCTGCCTTCTTGGGAATGAATCACCTTAGGCTTTCCACCCTCCATGACTGCAACGCATGAATTTGTAGTTCCCAGATCGATACCAATTATTTTTGCCATATATGTTTAAAAAAAATTGTAACTAAATTCGAAACTCTAAGCTCGAAATTCGAAACAAACTCTAAATCCAAATATTTTAAATTCAAAACCTCTAGTAAATTTGAATTTAAGTATTTGAACTTGTTTAGGATTTCGGATTTCGGATTTCGGATTTTTTAGAAACCCGTACTTGTGCTACACGAATTACTTTTCCATTTCGCTTGTAACCCCTTCTAATAACTTCTTTAACTATATTATCTCTGTCGCCATCTACTATCTCTATTGCCTCAGCCGTATGAGGATCGAATTCTTTCCCCGTAGCGTCAATTTGTTCTAACCCAATACTTTCAAGAACTTTTTCAAAGTTATCTTTTACCATCTTCAATCCTTTATCTTTGATAAATACTTCAGCTTTCTCTAGATGATCAAGAAAAGGTAATAATCTGACCAGTATGTGTGTAATCGCCAATTCTTGAACTTGATTTTTTTCCTCCCGTTCGCGTTTTTCGTA
>MFZI01000033.1:0-3883 GCA_001789355.1 Candidatus Roizmanbacteria bacterium RIFCSPHIGHO2_01_FULL_39_8 | reverse complement strand
ATTCCTATATTCCTCCGCCTGTTTTTTTAATTCTTCTATTCCTTTCTTTAGTTTTTCAATTTCTTGATTTCCTGGTTTAACCTGCTTGTTAATTTTTTGATCGTTCATTTCAAATAATTAATATTTAACTTGCCTGCAGATAGGCAGGTAACTCATCTCTATTTATAGTCCCTGCTCTTTTACTATCTGACCTAAAAGTTGCGAAATATATCTAATTTGTGGACTTACTTCTTCATAATACATTCGTTTAGGTCCAACTACGCCAATAATCCCCTTGATTTTTTGACCTTCGAATTCACAAAAAACACTTGCACAAGGTTCAAAGACCGGATCACGAAAGTCCTCTTCTCCAAGCATGTACATAATTTCTTCCTCTACCCGATAAAATTTATCCAAAATTCTTTCCCAGTAGTTCACCTGATCCAAAAGATCAAAAAGATTCTTTGACAAGTCGAGATTGAGAAATTCCGGCTTATTCAAAAGATTTCCTATACCTGCATAATACACATCACCAAGATTTGTTGCAGAAAGAGAAAGCAACCCGGTTTTCTCCGCGAGTACCTTCGTTGCCTGTTGAAGGAGTCTGTGTGATTCGCTTCTTTCATCCCAAATGCTATTTTTATAACTCACCTCGTCAGTGGTCGAAAGATCTTTGGTTTTCATCAATCGATTGATATAAAATCTGAATCCTTTTGCCGAGGGCACCCTTCCTGAAGAAAAATGGGTTTTTTTTAGGTAGCCTTTCTTTGCAAGCCCTACCATTTCATTTCTGACGGTAGCGGGTGAAACGCCAAGCTTATATTTTTTTTCAAGAATTTCAGAACCAACTGGCTCACCGGTCTCAGTATATTCCTGTATGATCGTTCTTAATATATCTATTTGTCTCGGTGATAAATCGTCCATATGGTATGAATCAATACGCTCTATTAGCAATCTTATAATAACTCTGCTAATCTGTCAAGGGGTAAACTAAAGCGGGAAAAATCTCCATCAAATAAAGTAAAATACTTTCATGATCAGATTAGGAGCTCATCTTTCGATTTCAGGAGGATATACAAAAGCGCTTGATAGAATCAAAAACATTGGAGGAAACTGTCTACAGATCTTTTCGGCTTCGCCAAGAGGCTGGAATTTCGCAAAAATAGACGGGGTCCAAACTGTCCAGTTCATTGAAAAAAAAATTGAGCTCAAGATTGATCCGATTTATTTTCACGCATCTTATCTTATTAATTTAGCAGACGAAGGAAAAACTGGCCATCTTTCAAAACTGTCACTTATTTCTGAATTGACTATTGCTCCAAAACTTCATATAAAAGGAAGCATCATCCATCTAGGTTCGTTTAAAACCAAAAGAAATCAACTTGAATTACAACTCTTGTCCGATCGTACAGATGTTGTTGTAAATCATATAAAAGAAATTTTAGAAAAAACGCCAGAGAATTCACTATTCATTATTGAAAATGCAGGAAATAACAAAATAGGGAAAGATATGAAAGAAATTGCCGAAATTATTAAACGTGTGAATCATCCGAGAATCAGAGTGTGTCTAGATACGTGTCATCTTTATTCCGCCGGATATGATCTATCAACTCCTAAAAAACTTGAGGATTTTCTATACGTTTTTGACAGGCTGATTGGATTGAAAAAGTTAGAAGCCATTCATGCCAATGACAGTAAAGATCTATTTAATTCGGGCAGAGATCGGCATCAAAATTTGGGACAGGGAACCGTTCCTATTGAAATTTTCAAACTTCTCCTTCGCCATCCCAAAACAAGAGATCTCCCTTTTATCATCGAGACTCCTGGTTTTGACGACCAAGGTCCCGACAAAAAAAATTTGGACATATTAAAATCTTTATCATAATGGTGCAAAATAATTTTGTTCAAGAAATAAAAAAACTAAAAAGCAATAATTCTGACGAAAAGAGGATTCAGGATCTCTTCTTAGAAAAAAGCAAGCGCAAAGATTCTTTCATAAAAAAATTTAGCCTTGCTGAACATTTTTGTTCTTTTTTTCTTCCTATCGATGTAAAGTCGAGGACAATCTATCTGGTAGACCATATCAAAGCGAGGATGTGGATTCCACCGGGTGGACATATCGAAAAAAACGAATCTCCGAAAGACGCTGTAGTGAGGGAATTTAAGGAGGAACTCGGCTATACATTAAAAAAAGAGGTGGTTGATTTGTTCACACTCTCGATTACACCGATTGAGGATCCGAAACGTACATGCAAAATACACTATGATTTTTGGTATGCCGTCTTTATTTCAAAGCGAAATTTTCGTTTTTTGAAAAAAGAATTCCATGATGGCCGATGGTTTTCGTTTGAAAAAGGACTCCAGATGATTTCGCGGGATAGCTATAGAACTATCCTCAAGAAATTCACCAATATATATTACAATAGGTGAATAGTATGTTGACTTTGCCGAATGACATTAAAAGCTTCTTGGATTCCTTTCAAAAAAAAGGGTATAAAATCTATGTTGTTGGCGGACCGGTAAGAGATATGCTGTTGGGAAAACCTATCACCAACTGGGATTTCGCGACAGATGCAACCCCAGAAAAAATCCTTAAACTTTTTCCCGAGGGATTTTATAACAATCAATTCGGGACCGTCGGCATTTCTTTGCAAGAAGGAATGCTGTTGGAGGTCACTACCTTCCGCAAAGAAGGAAACTATAAAGACGCTCGTCACCCGGATAAAATCGAATGGGCAAAAACAATCGAGGAAGATTTGGCCCGAAGAGATTTTACGATAAACGCTATGGCATATGACGGGAAAAAAATTGTCGATCTCTATCGGGGACAGGAAGATTTGGCGAAAAAAAGTATTAGGGCGGTTGGTGATCCGGACAAACGCTTCTCTGAAGATGCCTTAAGACTGATGAGAGCGATTAGACTTGCATCAGAGCTGGGATTTTTGATCGAAGATAATACTCGTACTTCTATTCAAAAGAAAGCACAACTTATTACTAAGATATCATGGGAACGTATCCGTGATGAGTTACTTAAGATCTTAGCTTCAGCAAACCCGTCCGAGGGTATTCTCTTTTTACGAAACACTGGCCTTCTCACTTTTATTCTACCTGAATTAGATATCTGCTTTATCATCCCTCAAAAAAGTCCAAAAAGGCACCATATTTTTGACGTAGGAACACACCTTGTCATGTCTCTTAAGCACTGTCCTTCCAAAGATACTATTACACGTCTCGCCAGCCTCTTACATGACATAGGAAAATCCAAAACATTCAGGAGAGACGAATCCACGGGACTTATTACTTTTTATAACCATGAAGTTGTCGGAACTCAGATGGTCGAAAAAATTGCCGATCGTTTTCGGTTTTCGGGGAAACAAAAAGAAAAACTTGTACGGCTCGTCCAATATCATCAATTTACCGTTTCAGAGCTACAAACAGATAAAGCAGTACGCAGATTCATCAGAAACGTAGGAAAAGAATATCTACTAGACATACTTGATCTTCGTTATTCGGATCGGGTTGGATCCGGAGCAGCACCCACTTCCTGGCGCTACGAACTTTTCAAAAAGAGATTGGACGAAGTGCAAAAAGAACCATTCTCCATCTCCGACCTGAAAATTGATGGCAACGATGTTATGAAAATATTGCAACTCAAACCCGGACCACAAGTAGGCAACGTCCTCAAATCTATATTTAACGACGTGGAAGAGGGGAGAGTAAAAAATGAAAAAGAAGTCTTACTAAAAAAACTGGGAGAGTTTAAAGTTTCTTCTTTAAAGTAAGCGCCTACTCTTGGAAACCTAATTTCTTATAGATAGCCCTTATAACTTGTCCCTATCTGATTTCTTAAGTTCTCTTATATTCATAGGGCAAAAGTGTTTCGGCTAATTGTATCAAACAATCA
>MFZI01000032.1:10472-14989 GCA_001789355.1 Candidatus Roizmanbacteria bacterium RIFCSPHIGHO2_01_FULL_39_8 | reverse complement strand
GGTAGCCTCGTTTTTCAATTCTTTCATATCTAAGTTTTTTATCCGCATATAATGCGAGCAACACGACTTTCGTGTTGGGAAATTTATTTTTTATATAAATATACTCTTCCCAAGACCTTAGACCATCTATGACAATCATAAAATGCTTATGTAGCGCGTTGTGTATTCTTTCTTCGTTTAAGACTACGAATGCTTCCTTTCCGTGTTTGTCACGTAATCCTTCTCTCATTTTTTTATGATTAACTTCTGAATGTTCGAGTTTGTGTTTATCAATGTAATCATTGATGATCTTTCCAAATTCGATAACCGGGATACCTTTCTCTTTAAAATATTCTGATGCTGCAGTTTTCCCTGCTCCAGGCAAACCTACAACCGCTAAAATAATCTTTTGATGTTTTCGCTCCCACTTCCTGATTTCTCCTTTAACCAACTGCCTGCCAAGACTTTGGAGAATATCTTTATTGACCTGTTTTATATCTTTAGTACCATCTATCTCTACGAGTTTGCCCCTCTTTTCATAGAATTCTATGACCGGCCTGGTATATTTGTGAAAAAGCTCAATACGCTTTTTAATCGCTTTGAGCGTCTCGTCCTCTCGGGAAGTATCATTTCGGTATGCAATCCTCCAAAGAGCATCGCGATCTGGAACGTCTATGTATAAAACCTTATCGACGTTATTTTTGAATCTCCGCGCCTGATTAAGTGTTCTTGGAAACCCATCTAGAATATATCCGCGCTTATATTCCGGTTTAGAAAGATATTGATGGACTATCTCGATGGTCTTATAATCGGGTACCAGAATTCCTGCATTGAGTGTTTCCTTCATGTAGCGACCCAATGTTGTTTTTTCTTTTGCTATCTCTCTAAAGATGTGCCCTGTTGATAAGTAGGGTAAGTGTAATTGATGGGACAACAGATTTCCTTGTGTCGATTTTCCTGCTCCCTGAATACCCAGTAAAACAAGCTTCATAAATAAGCTATAGTAATTCGTAATTAGTAATTGGTAATTTGGTTTTGATAAGAAAATTTCCTAATTACTATTTACCAATTTCCAATTACTTCTATTAACCCAGTTTCTTTTTCTCCTTATGCATCGTGTGTTTTTTGCAGCGCTTGCAATATTTTTTGAGCTTCAAAGAACTCGTTGTATTAATTTTGTTCTTTTCTACAACATAATTCTGACTCTTGCATACTTCACACGTAAGCCCTACCAATATTCTCGATCCTTTTTTAGCCATACGATATTATCTTACAAATTTGTCATAACTTCTCATCACTAGTTGAGCCTCAATCATTTTAAAAGTTTCCAATATGACAGAAACGACGATTAGGATGCCTGTTCCACCAATGACAAGATCACTCAAACCTGTTATCTTTGAAACAATAGCCGGCATGATTGCCACTAGTCCGAGAAAAATTGCTCCCACGCTCGTTATCCGATAAAGAATCCTTTGAAGATACTGCGTAGTAGCTGTTCCTGGCCTGATCCCTGGAACAAATCCTCCATGTTTTTGGATCTCCTCAGATATTTTTTTCGGATTGAATACAATCACCGTATAGAAATAGGTAAAACCTATGACAAGAATAAAATAGAAAAAGTTGTAAAAAAAACCAGAAGGGTTAAATAGTGTAATTAAAAAAGAAGCTATTTGAGAAATTATCGGATTTTTAGTGTACACAAGAAAATTTCCCAAAAGTTGCGGAAATAAGACAAATGATACTGCAAAAATGATTGGAATTACGCCCGCCTGATTTAACTTGAGGGGAAGATAATTCGTGGCTCCTTGATAGACTCGATTTCCTCGAATACGTTTGGCATAATAGACGGGAATCCGTCTAACTGCTTCATTTATAAATACAATCGCCGCTATGACAAATACTGCCACCACGAGGAATATAATGATATTAAATAGCAACTCTTGATTAAACACGGCGACGGTTCTCCCCAATAAGAGTGGAATTCTTCCTACGATGCCAGCGAATATGATGAGAGATACTCCATTTCCTAATCCGTATTCCGATATTAGTTCACCAAACCAAACTAAAATAAACGTTCCGGCAACCATCGTAAATGTGAACGAAAAAAACTCCAAAGGACTCAATGCTCCGACGATTTGTTGATTTTTTAGCAAAACAAATATCCCGACTGCCTGAACGATTGTCAGAGGAGCAGTTAAGAAACGTGTATATTGGTTGATCTTGTGTCTTCCATATTCTCCTTCTTTGGATAACTGTTCAAGCTTGGGAAAAATCGCGGTGAGAAGCTGCACGATAATAGAAGCATTGATATAAGGATTAAGACCTAAAGCCATAATAGAAAAATTAATGAGTGTTCCCCCGGAGAATATATCGAGGAGGGATAAAAATTGATTTTGAGAGAAAAGAAGACGTAATTTATCCAAGTTTATTGCCGGTACAGGCATGAATGCGAATACTCGAAAAACTAAAAATATGAATAGGGTAAATATGAGTTTCCGTTTCAGCTCTTTGTCGTTAAGCAATAATTTTATCTTCTCCTTGATCTCCTTCATAGTTCATTTTTCCCACCGGCTTTCTCTATAGCTAGCTTGGCAGCCTTCGATGTAGGAAGTTTAACTACTAATTTTTTCTCGAGCTTACCACCTGCGAGTATTTTAACTCCTGTCTTTTGCACAGGTGAGTCTATGAGCCCTGCACTAATCAGTTTGTCCATCGTTATCTCGTCACCCTGTTTAAATATATTAAGTTTATGTACGTGTACAACAAAAGGTTTTACTTTTTTTGATTTGTTTCTCCCTTTTCCTCTCAAGAGAGGAAATTTTTTAACCATGCGAGACTGCCCTCCTTCAAAGTGAAGCGGAATACTCTCTCTCGCTTTCTGATGACGGGTGGTACCCCTTCCTGATTTTGAGCCTCTCCCGCTTCCCAGACCTCGACCTAGACGCTTTTTTTTCTTTTGTACGAGTTGTGGTAAATTGCTTAGTATATTTTGCATGATCTTATATGAAATGACGATTATTCTTTTTTGCTAATTTCCGTTTTTATCCTGGGTTTTAATCTTCGTAATGCCTCCATAACCGCATATGTATTTACGACTTGATTGCGTGAACCAATGATCTTTCCCGATGCATTTGATATACCTGCAATATCTAATATCACTCTTGCCACACTTCCGACTTTTAAACCGGTGCCTTCTGGTGCCGGTCTCAATAGAATGAGTGCTGCTTTATATTTCAATTTAATTTCATGTGGTAACGTATTCTTAAAGATGGGCACAGACAATTGGTGTTTTTTTGCCTGAGTGATAGCTTTCTGTATCGCAGGCGGAACCTCTAGTCCTCTTCCTATACCTACCCCAACCTTCCCCTTCCTGTCGCCTACGACGACTAGAGCTGAGAAAGTAACATAATTTCCTCCGGGTATTTTTTTTGAAACCCTTTTTATCAAAAGAACTTTCTCTTCAATCTTTTTGTCATCATTTTGTTGATAATAATTCCTCATATGGTAAGTCCTCCCTCTCTTAAACCTTCCGCAATGGCTTTAACTCTGCCGTTGTAAGAATATTGACCCCTATCAAAAATCGCTTTTTTAATTCCTTTCGTTATCGCCTTTTTAGCTAATTCTACTCCAACCAATTTTGCCTCTTGCGTCTTTGCCCCTTTGGAGTGATCTTTTCTTTTTGCTAGTGAAAGACTTGAAAGAGACAGAAGTGTTTTCCTATTGATGTCGTCGATTAATTGTACATAGGTATACTTATTTGATGCAAATACAGAAACTCTCGGCGATTCCTGGACTCCTTTTATTCTTGTACTCACACGTTTTTTCCGTCTTAATTTTCTATCTATAGTAACTTGTTTCATATCTAGGCTGCACCAGCAGCTTTAACTTTTTTACCTGGCTTAAGTTTTATCTGTTCACCCCGGTAGCGAATTCCCTTTCCTTTATATGCATCGGGCTTTTTAAGCTGTTTAATTCTATGGGCAACTTGACCAACTAATTGTTTATCAATTCCTGAAACCACTACTTTATTATTTCCCTCTACTTTAAAAGTTATGTTTGGGACTTTTTTAAACACAACAGGATGGGAAAATCCTATCTTAAAGACAAGATCCTCTCCTTGTAGTTTTACGTTATATCCAGTGCCAACTATTTCAAGGCGTTTCTCCCAAGGTTTCATCACTCCGCAAACTGCATTGTAAATTACTTGTCTGGTAAATCCATGTATTGACTTAGTCTTTTTTTGCTCGTCTCCCGCCTGAACAAGCAGTTTGTTCTCCTTATGAATAACCTTTATTTTTTTTGGCAGCAAAATGGATAATTCTCCGTTTGTTCCTTTAATTATCACGGTCTCACCGTTGACTTGCACAGTTACTCCTTGTAAAACCTCTATTGGATTATCTCCGATTTTCGACATATTTTTCTTTTTTTACCACAACTCAAATAGTAATTCCCCCCCAGTTTTTTGCTTTCTTGCTTCTTTATTCGTCATTATGCCTTTGGAGGTCGAAAGAAGAGAATACCCTAAGCCACCTAAAACA
>MFZI01000032.1:2504-10440 GCA_001789355.1 Candidatus Roizmanbacteria bacterium RIFCSPHIGHO2_01_FULL_39_8 | reverse complement strand
GACTTTATGAAGCCGAGCGTTTTTAATTTCTGCAAAACCTCCTCATTTGTCTTGGAAAAAAGAACATGTATGGTTTCCTTTCGAGAAAGATATCCATTTTTTACTCTGATGATTAAATCGATTACTGTATTATTCATAATAGTTTATGTTGCTTCAATTACTTTTTTTGTAATCTTACCATGGCTTCTAAAGGTTCGTGTTGGAGCAAACTCACCTAATCGGTGACCAATCATCGCTTCTGTCATAAGAACTTCTATGAATTTTCTCCCGTTGTGAATCCCGAATGTATAACCTATAAATTCTGGAGACACTTGTGAGTCTCGCGCCCACGTCTTGATAACGCTTCTTTGCCCACTTTGCTTTTGCTTTTGGATCTTCTTCAAGAGATTTTTATCTATGTACGGGCCCTTTTTTAATGATCGTGCCATACTTGTAATTCTTAAATCTTAATTTTTAATTCTTAAATAAATAGTAAATTTTAATATTTGAACATCTAATAGTTACCATGATGCTTTTCTTACCCCTGGTATTTCTCCTTGCAAAGCTTTCTCCCTAAAACAAATCCTGCACATACCAAAACGCCTCATATAAGCTCTGGCTCGTCCACAAAAAGGACATCTATTTTTATTTCTTACTGCAAATTTTTGTTTTTTTTTGAATTTAACCTCGTCTGAAGTTTTTGCCATAGTTTAGGATTTCTTAAAAGGTACCCCTAATAACTCAAATAACTTTTTTCCTCTCTGATGATCACGGGCGTTAGTTACAATCGTAACCTCTAAGCCTCTTATTTTATCAACTTTATCGAAATCTATTTCGGGAAATATCGTTTGTTCCGTAAAACCAAGGTTGAGATTTCCATTTTGATCCACATTTTTTTCTTGAATTCCCCTAAAATCCCTCAATCTTGGAATCACGATGCGTACTAATTTTTCCAAAAAACTGAACATTCTTTCGTTTCTCAAAGTGACTTTGACTCCGATCGGGAGTCCTTTGCGGATCTTGAAAGCCGAAACTGATTTGCGTGCTCTCGTTACTACTGGTTTTTGTCCCGATATAGTAGTAAGCTGCTCTACGACTTTATCCAAAACATTTTTATTCGAGACAGCCTCTCCCACACCTACATTAAGGACGATCTTCAAGATTCTTGGAGCCTCCATCACGTTTTTCAATTTCAACTCCGCAATTAACTTTTTTTTGATTTCCGAATTGTAATGATCCTTGAATGTCATAAATAGGTTAGTTCGTTAGTTTGTTAGTTAGTCTTTTGTTTCTTTCTAATAGCTAACGAGCTAATAACTAATTAACTTTCTAAATTTTACTTTTACACTTCTTACATATTCTGACCTTTCTATCCTTCACTATTGCGTATCCAATTCTGGTGGTTTTTTTGCATTTTGGACATATGAGCATTACTTTTGCCGCTTCAATCGGTCTTGGCACTTCAACGACGCCCCCCTGCGGCATTTTTTCGTTTTTCTTTATATGTTTTTTATATAGGTTGATTCCCTGTATTAAAAGCTTGTTACTTCTTGTATAGACATTGTCTACGCTTCCCTCTCGACCCTTGTCTTTCCCATAGACCACTTTTATTTTGTCTCCTTTTTTTATTTTCATATTAGTAGATTTCTTCAGCTAAACTCGCTATTTTTGCGAAACCGGCATCTTTTACTTCTTTCGCAATTGGACCGAATACTCTTGTACCTTTTGGATCTTTGCTTTCTTTGTCGAATAAAATAACGCATGCATTGTCATCGAAACGGATATAACTTCCGTCATATCGTCTCTTTTCTTTTCTGGTTCGGACAACTACCGCTCTTAACACGTCTCCCTGCTTTACTTGAGCATAGGGAAGTGCTTCTTTAACGGTGATGCTGATAATGTCACCAATATAGGCGTATCTTTGATTGCCTTTATTGGGCAAACCTATCATTGAAGCTTTTTTAGCTCCCGTATTATCCGCGACAACAAGCATTGATCGTAACTGCAACATATTTTATTTTTTAACTTTTACTTTTTCTGTGACAATAAAGTGTTTTTCTTTTGAAAGTGGTCTCGTTTCTTTTATCACTACCATATCTCCTTGCTTCAATTCCAAATCTTCGTTATGAACTTTATATTTTTTGTGTCGAGTTATGATCTTTCGATAGAAAGGGTGCTTAATTTTACGTTCAACTTTCACCACAACCGTTTTTTGCATTTTTGTCGAAACAACTTCTCCGACGAGTGATTTAGCCATTATTTCTGATCAATTTTTAACCTGCCTGCCGGCGGGGCAAGCTTCTTTTCAGGTTTTAATTTTTCGATTTCTTCTTTTTCTGACAATACCGTTAAGAGTACTGCTAATTTTTTTCTTAACTGAAAAATCGTGTTAGTATTTTTTTCGGGATTCATTCTGTTCTGCAAGGTTTTTTTAGCAATTTCCTCTCGCAATAGCTGCGTCTCTTTTTTCAGGTCAACAATTGTTTTTCCTCGGAATTCCTTAACTCTTTTTTTCATATATTTTTATTTGCCACCTTCGTTTTGACTGATAATTTTGCAGCAACATTTTTCAAAACTAAAAAGCTTTCTGCTTCAGTTAATCCGTCAACTTCAAATAATATTCTTCCTGGTACAACACTCGCAACAAAGTGAGAAACGTCTCCCTTACCCGCACCCATCGTAACTTCAGGTGGTTTCTTTGTAATAGGCTTATCGGGAAAAATTTTGATCCAAAATTTTCCGCTCTTTCTTGTCGCTCTTGCTAAGGTTACCCGAGCAGCCTCTATCTCACGATCTTTGATCCATCCCTTTGACATAGCTTTAAGCCCAAACGAACCAAAATTCATTACGTTTCCTTTTACCGCCATTTTCCTCCATGTTCCTCTAAATTGCTTTCTATATTTTTGTCTTTTGGGTGCCAACATATGTTAGTTCATCAAGTTATAAAGTCTCTAAAGTCTATAAAGCATTCGTCTTTATGGACTTGAAGGACTTGATAGACTTTTTTTACTTACTTACATAGCCATACTTTTACTCCTATGTATCCTGATTTTGTCAGTGCTGGAAATTTGGCAAAATCAACTTCTTCTCTGATTGTGGAAGTAGGAATGGTCCCCTGGAAATATTTTTCTCTTCTTGAAATTTCTGCACCTGCGATCCTTCCTCCAAGCTGGATCTTGATTCCTTTCGCACCAGCCTCTTTAGCTCGATTCATCGCGTTATGAACGACTGATCTATGCGGAAAACCTTTAATTAGTTTTTCTGCAATAGTCTGGGCTACATAATACGCGTCCAAATAGGGTTTTTTCACGGGTTCAATCTTTATTTCGAGTTTAAAAGCTTTTTTCTTTGTATCTTCTCCGAGATATGAGGACACGAATTTTTTCACTTCCTCTAATCCTTTCCCACCTCTTCCTATGATCATCCCCGGTTTAACCGAATATATGATAAGCGCTATCTTATTAATAGCTCTTTCTATATCAATCTGCGTCACTGATGCGTAACTCAATTTTCTCATCAATTCCAAACGTATCCTGCAATCGGATAAAAGTGCCTGCCGATAAGCTTTTTTGTTGGAAAAAAACCAACGTGAATTCCAGTTATACACTATTCCGAGACGCAAACCTTTTGGATGAACTTTTTGACCCATCTTAATAAATTCAAAATTAAAAATTCAAAAGTCAAAATTATTTTATTTTACTTTTGACTTGTGCCTTTTATTTTTGAGTTTTAACTTTTAACTTTGGTTTCTCAACAGTGATAGGTTTCACAGTTTCTTTTGGAGTTTCCAAAATAACTTTGACGTGTGAATATCTTTTCATAATGGATTTTGCCATTCCTCTTCCTCCAGCTCGAAATCGTTTCAACTTTCTTGCTCCATCAACCGTCAAAACCTTAAATACAAGGCCTGTCTCATCGATCCCGGCTGATTTTGCGTTTGTCAAAGCTGATTTAATAGCTTTATACAATATTTTTGCTGATTTTTCAGGGCTGTAAAATAAAACATCAAGCGCTTTGTTTGGCTGTAATTTTTTTATCTCCGGCAATAAAAAACGTATCTTTTTCGGAGAAATTTTAACATTTTTGATATAGGCTGTTGTTTCCATACGTTCTATTTCTTTCGACGCTTAATAATGAATTTATTACTCCAGTTAACCTTTCTTCGTGTCCTCTTCCCTCTTGCTGGTTTTCCCCATGGCGTTTTTGGATGCATGCCTTCTCCACTCCTGCCTTCTCCTCCGCCGTGAGGATGACTGCGGGGATTCTGTGCCGTCCCTCGCACCGTTGGTCGAATTCCCATATGAATCTTTCTTCCTGCTTTCCCGATTATTCTGTCTTTATACCCTACGTTCCCGAGTTGACCGATCGTCGCAAAACAGTCAGAAAAAAATCTGCGTACTTCCCCAGAAGGCATCTTTAGCTGAGTGTAAAGATCTTCCTTTGCAATAATGACCCCATACGTACCTGCCCCACGTATCATTTGGCCGCCTTTGCCAGGATACATCTCAATATTGTGTACCTGTACTCCTAAAGGAATATATTTTAATTTCAACGAATTACCTATTTTTATATCTGCTTGATCATTAGCTACGATTTTGTCCCCGGTCTTTAAATCCTTTGGATGCAAAATATATCTCTTCTCACCATCTTTATATTCGATAAGTGCGATTTCAACATTTCGATTCGGATCATACTCTATTCTTTCTACTACAGCTTCTATTCCTCTTTTATCACGCTTAAAATCAATGTGACGATAAAACCTCTTGTGTCTTCCTCCTTGATGTCGAACAGAAATTGTACCAGATGAGTCCCTTCCCGAATGTTTCTTCAATATAGAGATCAATTTTCTTACTGGCTGATTTTTAGTCGAAATTTGATTTTTCATATTTCTTTCCTGGATACTTGAATTTAAGCTTGTGGAAACAGATCCAATCTTCCGTCTTTTAAATATATATAGGCTATTTTCCTATCTGTCAGCGTTTTAGGCGTCATCTTCTTCCCTACTTTTCTGACTTTCCCTTTTCGAACAACTACTTTTATCTGACCTACTTTAACCTTATACAAAGTTTCTAACGCATTTTTTATTTGATTTTTATTTGCTTTCAAATGGACCTGGAAGGTAAAGACTTGTCGCTTTGTCAAATCTGTTGCTTTTTCGGTGATAATTGGCTTGATGAGTACTTCGTTAATTTTCATGCTTTAAAAAATGTTTTTCCAACACGGGTAATGCGCTTTCAATGATGAATATTTTTTTGCATTGTAAAATTTCATACGCATTTACCGACATAATATCTTTTACAATCACCAAAGGTAAATTTCTTAGCGCTAAGGTGAAATTATTTCTTCCGCCTTTTGCAACAAGAATGAGAATTGACAAACGATCAAACTGCATTTTTTTCAGAAAATCAGCTATCAGCTTTGTTTTGGCTTGCATCCCTAAAAATTCATCCGCCAGGGCAACTATATTTTTATTTTTAAATTGTTGACTGAACGCTATATAAAGGGCTTTACGTATTTGTTTTTTATTCATTTTAAGTGAATAGTTTCGGGGTTTTGGTCCACCGGTTATTCCACCACCGACAAAAACGGGAGCCTTAATATCTCCATGCCTAGCCCTTCCTGTTCCTTTCTGTTTATAAATCTTTCTTGTTGATCCTTTTACTTCTGATCTCGTTTTTGTCGACGCCGTTCCGGTTCTTTGATTTGATAGGTATACTCTCACATATTGGGCAAGTAAATTGGGATTTTCCTTCTCATTAAAGGCCTCTTTAGGAACTTCCAGATCTGATTTTTTTATCCCATTCATGTCATACAAAGGAATAGTCAACTCAACTTTAGTTTTTGATTTCTTTTCTGATTTAGGTTTCTCTATATTTGTTTTTGTTTTAGAAACTTGTCCTGGCATGAATTTTCCAACTAACTCATAACTATTAACTAACTGATCGTACCTCCAATAGTCCTCCCTTTGCTCCTGGAACCAGACCTTTTACAATGATGCCGTCGTCTTTGACATCCACAACTAACAATCCTTTTACCGTTATTCTATTACCACCCATCCTCCCTGCCATTCGTTTTCCTTTAAAAACTCGCCCCGGAGTGGTTGTCATGCCAATTGATCCCGGCGCTCTTTCGCGATCTGACTGTCCATGAGTGCGTGGGCCTCCTGAAAATCCATGCCTTTTCACTACTCCCTGAAACCCTTTCCCTTTCGATATCCCAGATACGATCACCTTGTCGCCTTTTTTAAAAAAAAGAGTAGGCTTTAATTCGTCGCCTACTTTGATTTTCCTTTCAACTATAATCGAGTCGTCATCCATGCGAAATTCTCTCAAAAAACGAAGCGGGGTTTTTATCCCCGCTTTTGCTAATTGTCCTTGAACTGGTTTTTTAATATTTTTGGTTTGACCGAATCCAAGCTTGACAGAAAAATAACCATGCTTGGATTGCTCCTTCATTTCAACAAAATAACAAGGAGATGTCTTAATAAATGTAGTGGGAATTCTTTCACCTTTATCGTCGAAAGCTTGCGATTGATCGAACTTTTCTCCGAGAATAAATCCTGACATATTTTTAGACAAATAAAAAAGCCCCAGATTGGGGCTCCCGAATAGAACCAATCCGGCCTAACTCAACTCCGACGTGCATCGGACCAAGGAAAATAACATGTGAAATGTATTATATACTACTATTTATGGGAGGTCAAGAAGATGTGCTATTTTTTACATTAAGTCTTTCTTCGGGGAGATTGCAAAGGGACTACATTTTTACTTCAACTTCGACACCTGCAGGTAGCTCAAGATGCATAAGGGAATCGATCGTCTGATTGGTAGGATTATTGATGTCAATAAGGCGTTTATGTATTTTCAATCCGAAGTGTTCGCGGGCATCTTTGTCAGTAAAGGGAGATTTATTTACTACATATATCTCATTTTTTGTGGGAAGGGGAATTGGACCTATGATCGATGCTCCCGTTCTGATTGCAGTATCCACAATCTTTTGACAGGTCTCATCGATTAGTCGATGGTCATAAGCTTTCAACCGAATCCTAATCCTTCCCTTTGGCATATATAAAAGTGCAAAAAACAGTAAGTTGGTTAGTTAGTGAACGATGAACTATTTGATAATTTTGGTTACTACTCCTGCTCCTACCGTATGTCCGCCTTCTCGGATGGCAAACTTCAAGCCTTCTTCCATAGCAACAGGATAAATAAGTTTAGCCGTAATCTTAACATTATCTCCTGGCATAACCATCTCTACTCCAGCCGGAAGATTTAGTTCACCCGTCACATCGGTAGTTCTCACGTAGAATTGAGGTCTATACCCTTTAAAGAACGGTGTATGACGTCCACCCTCGTCTTTAGTCAAAACATAAATCTCTGCTTCAAATTCCGTATGTGGAGTAATTGTCCCTGGTTTAGCTAAGACTTGACCTCTTTGTACGTCTTCTTTTTCAATCCCTCTAAGAAGAAGTCCGACATTGTCACCAGCTCGTGCCTCATCCAAAGTCTTTCTAAACATCTCGATTCCCGTAACTACGGTTTTTTGAGTTTCTTTCAAACCGACAATTTCTACTTCTTCATTCAATTTCAAGACTCCCCTGCCCACTCTTCCTGTTACTACAGTACCACGTCCTGCGATCGTGAATACATCCTCAATAGGCATGAGGAACGGTTTATCGACCGGTCTTACCGGCTCTGGGATGTATTCATCAACCTTGGCGATTAATTCTTCAATCGCCTTGATTGCTTCTGGATCGTCTTGAAGAGCTTTAAGCGCTGAACCACGGATAATAGGAACTTTATCACCAGGGAATTTGTATTTTTTCAACAGATCTCTTACTTCCATCTCAACTAAATCAAGGAGTTCCTTGTCCTGTACCATGTCAACCTTGTTGAGGAATACGACAATGGCAGGTACGTTAACTTGGCCCGCAAGAAGAATATGTTCTCTTGTCTGA
>MFZI01000032.1:0-2467 GCA_001789355.1 Candidatus Roizmanbacteria bacterium RIFCSPHIGHO2_01_FULL_39_8 | reverse complement strand
TGTTTTTTATGTAATCTGCATGACCGGGTGCATCAATATGAGCATAATGTCTTTTATCGGTCTCGTATTCTGAGTGATGAAGATTGATCGTGACTCCTCTTGCTCTTTCTTCTGGAGCTTTATCTATATCTTCATATTTTAAAAACTGTGCTTGACCTTTTTTTGATAACACATAATGAATAGCTGAAGTAAGTGTAGTCTTTCCATGATCTACATGACCGATCGTACCAATATTTAAATGAGGTTTGTTCCTCTTAAAAACACCTTGAGCCATATATGTAAAAAAAACAATTAATAAACGGATTTAAGATTATTATATCTTACAACAGTCCAATTGCAAGCTTTCTTCTTCGAAAAATGAAGACGTCTGCTAATTTCTATATGATACGTTTAACCGGAAAAAAAGTCAAGACCTTTTTTATGCTAAAATTCAGGTATGAAATTTTCTCGCATACAATTGAATACTCAGCAACAAGAAGCAGTATCACATAAGGATGGTCCACTTTTGATTATTGCGGGTGCAGGTACCGGTAAGACAACTGTGGTAACCGAACGAATTAAATATATTATAGCTCAAAGGCTCGCAAAACCGGAAGAGTTACTGGCCCTCACCTTTACAGAAAAAGCTGCCCACGAAATGGAAATGCGTGTTGACGTGGCTTTGCCCTATGGAACATTTGGACTATGGATCTCCACATTTCATTCGTTTTGTGACAGAATATTGCGAAGTGAATCCCTACATATGGGCCTTCCCAGTAACTTTAAACTCATGACAGACGCTGAGACTTATTTATTCATTAAACAAAACTTTTGGAAATTTAATCTTTTATATTTTCGCCCCAACGGAAACCCTTATAAGTTCATTGAGGGTTTAATGCAACATTTCAGCAGGTTAAAAGACGAAGACATTTCTGTAAAAGATTACTTAAATTTTGCCGCGTCAACTGCCAGTTCAACCGACTCGGTTGAGGAGTTCACTCTGAAGAAGGTTCACTCTGAAGAGCGTAGCGGGAAAACCGAGTCGGTTTTAACAAGGGAAGAAATACAGAGAAATAGTGAATTAGCACATGCATTCAAAACATATGAGGAGCTTAAAATAAAAGAAGGGGTGATGGATTTTTCTGATCTTATCGGTAATGCATTATCATTGTTTCGTAAAAGAAAGTCTATCCTGAAAAAATATCTCTCCCAATTCAAATATATCCTTGTTGATGAATTTCAAGATACAAATCTTGCCCAATATGAGTTGATCAAACTTCTTGCTCCATCAGACTCAAATCCTAACCTTACCGTGGTCGGAGATGATTCGCAATCAATATATAAGTTTAGGGGGGCCGCCATTTCAAATATTCTGCATTTCATGAATGACTATCCCGAGTCGAAGCAAATCGTTCTTACTTCAAGCTATAGATGTCCTCAAACTATTTTGGACTCTTCATATAAGTTGATTAAACATAATGATCCTAATACGCTCGAATCGCGATTAGGAATAAGTAAGAACTTGTATGCCGCCAGCAAAGAAAAAGGAGAATCTATAGAGTTTATTCATACCGATCGGGTCGAAGAGGAAGCAGAACAAGTGGTTTCATTCATTTCGGAATATCGGAAAGACAAAAAAATGGAATATAAAGACTTTGCAATTCTTGTTCGCGCCAACAATCACAGTGAACCTTTTACTCGTGCCCTAGAACGCTCGCGCATCCCCTATCAATTTTTAGGTCCTGGCAGACTTTTTCATCAACCGGAAATTAAAGACCTTATCGCATATCTCAAAGTATTATACGATTTTACCGACTCAACCAGCCTTTTTAGAGTTCTCTCGCTTGCGGAATGGAACATTTATGCACGTGATCTCATCTTCCTTCTGAACTGGGCAAAAAGAAACAACTCCTCACTCTTTGAAGCTTTGGAACAATGCTCCGAAATAAAAAATATTTGCGAGGATTCTCGAAGTAAGATAGAGAGATTCGTACAGATGGTACATAAACATCAGAAATTGATCCATGAGGAGTCCGCGGGACAAATCCTCTATTATTTCCTGACGGAAAGTGGGATGTTGCAGCAAATTGTTCATTATAAAAGACCGTCAGAAGAGAGGAGGGCTATGAATATCATGAAGTTTTTTGACAGGCTTAAAAGCTTCGAGGCCACTCATGAGGATGCAAGTATTTTTGCAGTCGTTGACTATCTTGATCTGGCGATGAGTGTAGGTGAGAGTCCGCTGGCAGCTGAAATCGATTGGACTGAAAATAACGCAGTAAATATATTAACTATTCACTCTGCAAAGGGTCTCGAATTTCCGGTCGTATTTCTGGTGAATTTGGTCGAAGGAAGATTTCCTTCAAGGGAAAGAAAAGAACAGATCCCGATACCGTCGGAACTGATCAAAGAAGATCTCCCTATTGGTGATTACCATCGCCAAGAAGAAAGAAGATTGTTTTATGTAGGAATGACGCGGGCTGAAAAA
>MFZI01000031.1:7413-7991 GCA_001789355.1 Candidatus Roizmanbacteria bacterium RIFCSPHIGHO2_01_FULL_39_8 | reverse complement strand
GTTATCCCGCTTGTCATTGGTTGTCCCCGTTTTTACTGCAACAGTCTTTCCCGGAATATTTAAATATGAGCTTGGACCAAAAATTTCAACACGAGCATTATTATCGGACAAGATATGTGAGATTAAAAAAGAAGCTTCCTTACTTAGGACTTGTTGATCGCTGATTTTCGGTTTTTTATATATATTTTTTCCACTGAAGTCATTTATTTCTGTGATACCATTCACTGGTCTTTTGGTCCCACCACGCGCAAAGACGGAAAACGAGGAAGTGAGATCCAATAGAGTAGTTTCACCTCCACCCAGAGTAATTGCCAGTCCGAACCTTTTCAAATTACTATCGGAGGGTGCCAAAGATTCTAATCCCATATCTGAAGCCTTTTGTAAGAAATCCTTAATGCCTACCATTGCAAGAAGTTTGACTGCTGAAATATTTATTGAGTTACCGAGAGTAAAACGAAGCTGCATGGGACCTCTAAATTTACCATCATAGTTTTCGGGTACATAGTCTGGTTGACCGGGAGACTGAGGAAAGGTTGTCTTGACATCCATAAGTACTGTCGAGGGTGTATATCCTTTTT
>MFZI01000031.1:3596-7403 GCA_001789355.1 Candidatus Roizmanbacteria bacterium RIFCSPHIGHO2_01_FULL_39_8 | reverse complement strand
CGCATACGTTATGGGTTTAATTGCGCTTCCCGGCTGACGGAGCCCAAGAACTGCATTGAATTTACCGAATTTATCATCGTTGAAGTCGTATGATCCAACCATCGCAAGAATTTCTCCTGTCTGTGAGTCAAGAATAACAACAGCGCTATTTGAGACGTTAAAGCCTTTTAGCTTTGCAAGCTCTTCCTTGACAATCTTTTCGGCAATTTTCTGTACTTCAAGAGATAGGGTAGTTTTTATTTTGACTCCTTGATCGAATATTTTGGACCCATACTCTTCCTCAATTTGGTCGCGGAGATAGAATACAAAATGAGGAGCATTTATCGATAAATTCGGAGTGATAAACTTAATACTTTCAATCTGTTTGAGAGCTCTTTGCTCTTCATCTGCGCTTATATATTTATCTTCCCTCATTCTGCGCAAAACGTCCTTGGTCCTTGATTTCCAAGCATCTTTTACCCCTATAAAAGGCGAAAATATACTTGGGTTCTGGGGCAAGCCGGCAAGCATAGCCGATTGGACAAGCGATAGGTCTTTGGGCTCTTTGTCAAAATAACCTTTCGCCGCTGATCCCACCCCCCAATATATTCCGCCATAGGGAGCTTCATTCAAATACATTTCTAAAATTTGATCTTTGCTGTATTTGCGCTCCACTTCAAAGGCAAGGATGATTTCTTTGATCTTTCTGGAAGGGGTTCGGCGTGAGTCGAGAAGCACCGTTTTAATAAGTTGCTGAGTGATTGTCGATCCGCCCTGCAGTCCACGTCCGAGAATGATGTTGACAAAAGAGCGGATGATTCCTGTCTCAGAAATACCCTTATGTTTGTAAAAATTTTTATCTTCAATTGATATTGTTGCCTCTTTAAGATATTTTGAAATTTGGTTGAAGTTTACGGGGACCCTGTTTTTGTCTTTATACATATCATAGAGGACTTTGCCTTCTCTATCGTAAAACACGGTAGAATTTTGCGTACTTTGGGCTAATTTTCCCGGAGAAGGGAGATCTTTTGCATACCAGGCAAACGCTAGCATCGAAAAAACGAATCCCAGTAAAATAAAGCCAATGAGTGTTAACGTTAGATAGAGGGGAAGTTTTTGCCTAAAACTATTTTTTTTTGCTATCGTTCGGCGGGGAATATACATACATTAAGTATAGCAGGAAGTGGTGTTTGGGGGTTGAACGTCTGCAGGACACGTATTATAATTAGTCTAGCAATGAAAGTATTTAATAGACAGATACACAAAGAGTCTATATGGAAGGTGATCATTATCATCTCCTCTATTCTTTTGATTTTAACCTCCTTTGCACCTTTGCTGTTGGTCAGATAAAACTGGTATAAACAAATTATAGTGGTGTATTATGTATAAGAGTGCAACAATGGCAATCAATACTTCAATAGAACAGTTACCCAATACACGGGGTGACACAATTCGCAAGTTGAAAGCTATCGGGATTGGTACTTTTTGGGATCTCCTTAACTATTTTCCGTTCCGGTATGATAACTTTTCCTTGCTCTCCCCAATCGACAAAGTCCAGTTCGGGGAGGTTGCGACGATCAAAGGAACGCTCACCGATTTCAAGAATGTGTATCTTAAAAACGGGAGGAAGATCCAGAAGGGAGTCGTCACGGACGAAACCGGCAAGATCGATGTCGTCTGGTTCAACCAGCCTTATCTTTATCGGATCCTCCGTCCGGGCATGCAAGTATCTTTTGCCGGACCGGTCAAGGGATTCCGCAATACACTATCCCTTGAACCTATGGAATATGATATCCTCAAAACTCCGGACAGCGTGCCTATCCATACCGGAAGGCTTGTCCCCGTCTATCCGGAGAAGCTCGGACTCTCCTCACGGCTTTTGAGGGAAAAGATCTTTAGGGTACTAGCGCAGATCGAAGAAGGATTAATCGAATTTACTGCAAAGGATATGTTTCCGGAGGTGATCGTAAACTTCAATCATCTCGTCTCTGAACTGGATGCATATAGGAATATTCAGTTCCCTAAAGATTTCGCTTCAGCTAAGTCAGCCAGGGAGAGACTGGCTTTTGAAGAGCTTTTCACAATCCAGCTCTCATCGGCGCTCGTCAAAAAAGAGTGGCAGAAGGAAAAAGTAGGCAATCTTTTCGAAGTCATGAAATTCGAGAAAAATCTCCAAGAATTTATTGGCGGACTCCCCTTTAAATTGACAAATGCTCAAATGAAAGTAACCGAGGAAATCCTTACCGATCTCAAGAGACCGATACCGATGAATCGATTCCTCGAAGGAGATGTCGGATCGGGAAAAACAGTGGTAGCCGCGATTGCAGCTTATCTTAGTTTCCTCAATGGATACCAGACGCTCCTCATGGCACCGACAGAGATCCTCGCGCTTCAGCACTATCAGACTATTTCCATACTTTTTAAAAAATTCCCGATCAAGATCGCAATTCAGACGAGTTCGAACAAAATAACAAGCGACAAAAAAGCTAAGACGATCGATAACTATGATATCGTCATAGGTACTCATGCACTTATCCAGAAGAAAATTAATTTTGGCAAGATTGGCCTCGTCGTGATCGACGAACAGCACCGCTTCGGTGTGAAGCAGCGATCGCTTTTGAAGGAAAAGGGAATGAATCCACATCTTCTTACGATGACTGCAACCCCAATACCAAGGACGATCGCCCTCACACTTTATGGTGAGCTGGATCTGTCTATTATTGATGAAATGCCTAAAGGTCGGCAACCAATCAAAACCTATTTTGTCCCTCGGGAAAAAAGACCCTCGGGTTACCAGTGGATTAAAAAACAAATTACTGAGCTTGGAGTCCAAGTTTTCATCATCTGTCCACTCATTGAAGAGTCGGATATTGAGACGATGAAATCAGTGAAAGCAGCTGCGAAGGAGTTCGAACGACTGCAGAAAGACATATTTCCCGAATTCAAGCTCGCTCTTCTGCACGGAAGACTTAAATCCAAAGGAAAAGAGAGGGTAATGGATGAATTCAGAGAGCGCAAGTATGATATTTTAGTTGCGACCTCGGTGGTAGAGGTAGGAATAGATGTTCCGAATGCAACTATTATGATTATCGAGGGTGCCGATCGATTTGGGATGGCTCAGTTACATCAATTAAGAGGTAGGGTGGGAAGAGGATCAAAACAATCCTATTGTCTTCTCTATTCTGATACGCAAAACGCGGCAACACTTGAAAGACTCGCAGTTTTTTCTCGAACATATAATGGAATAAAAGTTGCTGAATATGACTTTAAAATGAGGGGACCTGGGGATATCTATGGCACGACCCAACATGGGTATATGAGTTTGAAAGTTGCCTCGTTATCAGATTTCAAATTAATTGAGGCTTCAAAAAAAGCAGCTGATTATTTTATCAGCACCTTTGCAATTGACACGTATCCTGAGATAAAAAAACGGGTAAATGAGTATAGAGTAAGACAAATAAGTAGAGACTAATTGTGGTTCGGATTTTGTTATTATGAAATTATGTACGATCTGATCTCAATTGGTAATATCTCACTTGATCTTTTCTTTCAAGGAGAATCGCTTACCTATGAGAAAAATCGATTTCAACTGGCGGTGGGTGGAAAATATTTCGTCAATACTCTTTATCAAAGTGTTGGCGGCGGCGGCGCAAATGTAGCAATAGGTGCATCTATGAATGGACTCAAAACCGCAGTTTTGGGAAAAATAGGTCAAAACAGCTTCAAGTCCATGTTTTTAGATGAACTGAGGGAAAAAAATGTTTCCACTTCGCTTTGTCAAATAGAGGAACATTATCTAAATATATCGAGTATATTGCTTACAGCTGA
>MFZI01000031.1:2544-3579 GCA_001789355.1 Candidatus Roizmanbacteria bacterium RIFCSPHIGHO2_01_FULL_39_8 | reverse complement strand
TCCATTATGCCCCAGCCCATGTGCATATACTCAAATCAAAGAAAGATTTAGAGAATATTATCAAAACTAAATTTCTTTATCTCGGCAACCTACCCGATGTTCCAATGAGTGAGCGTGAACAACTCTTAAGCTTTGTTAAAAGTCACAATGTTACCACTTTCGTAAATTTAGGAGTAAAGGACTGTAGAAGACCAAGGCACCAACTCACCCATTTCCTTAATAAGGTTGATGTCCTTATCCTGAATGGCCACGAGTTTGCAGACTTGGTCAAAGCCCCCTATAGAGACATACATTTCCACGAAAATGTAGTGAATTGGTATTTTCCCGCCCTCAGAGACAAAATCGTAGTCATTACGGAAGGTAAGAAAGGAAGCTACACGTATTTGAACGATCAAATTTACCATCAAAAGGCGTTCGAATTAAATAAAGTAGTAGATACAACAGGAGCAGGAGATGCATTTACCGCAGGCTTCATTTCCGATTATTTTAAATCACAAAACATACTTTCATCAATGGAAAGAGGAGCAAAATATGCTACCAAAATACTTTCGAAGATGGGTGCGAATTGAATTTACTATATTACACCTTCCATTTTCTTATCAAACCACTCCCACTTTTCATCAACTAAATTATAAAACCACTGACCGTTCTTTTGAACTGCTATTCGATCATTGATAAAAATATCTAAAAAATTTGGCTTATCTGCTTCGGGAATCGTAAGAACTTCATTATTTATTATCATTCCTTTAACGTCTTTGCCTGGGTTAGCAAACTCCATAATTTGCACAGATTCCGGAGAATTTCTTCTAAAATAACCTTCCTCTGTGAAGAGGAGTATATCAATATCCGATTCAGGTTTATTTGCAGCTTCTCCCTGACTCCCAATTAAATACATCCCCCTTAAGTTTATTTGTGGAAAGGTCTTTTTGGCAATCTTCCAGACTGACTGAACCCTGTCCTTAAACGGTCCAGTTAGTCTTCCTTTATCATCAAACAGATTTTTATTGGCCAATACAGGTATATCAGATGTAACCA
>MFZI01000031.1:0-2529 GCA_001789355.1 Candidatus Roizmanbacteria bacterium RIFCSPHIGHO2_01_FULL_39_8 | reverse complement strand
CATCGACCGGTTCATTCATTTAAGTCAATAATTATTTTATCTAATCTCCTCAAGGAGATTTCTTCCTGTCATGTCTGTAGGTTTTGGTAGGTCAAGAAGATAAAGAACTGTAGGAGCGACGTCAGCAAGTATGCCCATCTGGAGTTTCACAAACCTTCCCTGATATAGATTGCTAACGGCGATAAACGGAACTGGATTATTGGTATGTTCCGTTGATATCTCCCCAGTCCGTGCATTTATCTTTTGTTCCGCATTTCCGTGATCGGCCGTAATTAACACGGAGTAATCGAGCGATAAAGCTCCCGCTACGACTTTCTGTAGGCACTCATCTATTGTTTTTACCGACTGTATAGTGGCTTGGATATTGCCGGTGTGGCCAACCATGTCTGCATTGGCGTAATTAACTAGGATAAAATGATATTTCTTCTCGCGCATTTTTTGCAGTAGGTCGTTAGTGAGCTCAACAGCAGACATCTCCGGCTTTAGATCATAGGTAGAAACTTTTGGAGAAGGAATTATTAGTCTGTCTTCACCCGTAAAGGCAACTTCAGTTTGCCCATTAAAGTAAAAAGTGACAAATCGCTCTTTTTCTGATTCTGACATACGCAACTGAAGTAGGCCGGCCTCAGAAACAACTCTTCCGAGCGGCATCTTAACCGTCACAGGAGGAAATGCCACCTTCACAGGTAAATTTTTTTCGTACTCCGTCATCGTAACAAAATAAAGATTCTTTAATTTGGGACCTCTCGCAAAGGGAGGATTGATTATTTGCTCTTGGGGCAGATGGGTTTTAAAATATTTAACCGCGTAGGGATCAAACGACGTAATTTTGTTCGCATCTTGTTCGAAGTTATCGAGTACAAACGCTTTAGTCAACTGCCTTGGTCTATCAATACGATAGTTAAAGAAGATGACAGCGTCATTCTCCTTCACGTTGGCAAGCGGTTTTTTTTGGGAGTCTACGATAACAGTTGGTTCAATAAATTCGTCAGTCTTTTGTTGACTATAGGAAAACTGAATTGCATCCAGTGCTGAGTTAGCTGGATTACCAATGCCTTGTGTCATACACTTATACGCTTTCTCTGTCCTTTCCCACCTTCTGTCTCTATCTAAAGCATAGTATCTTCCTATAACCGTCGCGATTCTCCCCACTTTAAGTGTGTCAAGTTTGTCCTGTAGGAGCTTTATAGAGTTTATTCCAGATTTAGGGGGAGAATCTCTCCCGTCGGTGATAACATGAATAAAAAGGTTTTGCACACCCTGTTCTTTTGCAAGGAATATGAGAGAAAACAAATGTTCCGCACTTGAGTGAACCATACCTTCGCCTATTAAACCAATAAGGTGAAGATTTGAGTCATTTTTTTTGACGTGATTAATTGCTTCCAAAAAGATGGAGTCTTTATAGAATGTGCCATCAGCTATCGCCATGTTAATCCGCGGTAAATCCTGGTAGACAATCTTCCCTGCTCCCAGGTTAAGATGCCCAACTTCGGTATTTCCCACCTCTTGAGCTGGAAGACCGACAGCTTGACCCGAGGCCTTTAAAATGGTGTTGGGATAACTAAAAGTATAGGTACTTATATTTGTGGGATTCGCTAGATGAATGGCATTGCCCGGTCCAGGGGGCGCTATTCCGTATCCATCAAGCACGATAAGAATTACAGGAGTCATTAAATAAGTATAAAGAAGCAAGAAGGAAGAAGCAAGAATAAAAAATAAAATCAAAAAAATTTCTTAATACTTAATTTTTACTTCTTAACTCTATTTAGGTAACAATAAGCAAGGCCACAAGCGATTGCGTCAATTTCATCATCTTCCTTTATTTTTTTTCGCAATTTAAGCGTTAATTCCAGCATCTTACGTACTGATTGTTTGTCGGCTTGTCCGTATCCGGTAACTGCTTGCTTTATCTGCAACGGGGTCAAAAATTCCAGTGGTATATTATACTGCGAGGCAAGAAGCATCACTACTCCCTGAACCTGCCCGATTGAAATCACAGTTTTTTGATTGCGGAAGAAAAAAAGTCTTTCAAGAATTATTTTATCCGGTTTATATTTACGGACAGTTTTACGTAAAATATCGTATATTATTTTAAATCGTTTCTCTATCTTAAAATCTTTTGAGGTAAAGATGAGGCCAGAGATTTTATAGTCTATTGACGAATTACTTTTACTGAACAACGAAAAACCGGTCTTTTCAATACCGGAATCGACTGAAAGAACAATCATAAAAACATTTTATACGTTTTTAAAGATAGTGTAAATAAGAAGTAAAAAACAAAAATGATGGGAGATCGCTACTTAGTACGTCTTGGCTAAATTCTTTGCAGAACTTACACCTAACGCCTATTACCCTGTAATCTTCAGGGAAGCTGTAAGGAATTCTCATCTTGGAGTTCGCTTCGCACTTGATATGCATTCAGTGCTTATCGAGTAGAAATATAGCTACCCGGCGGTGCCCTTTTAGGACAACCGGTACACCAGGGATTTCTTCTTCCAGGTCCTCTCGTACTGTGGAAAAGCCTCCTCA
>MFZI01000030.1 GCA_001789355.1 Candidatus Roizmanbacteria bacterium RIFCSPHIGHO2_01_FULL_39_8 | reverse complement strand
ATCGAATATTTCTTCCTCCTTAAAGGAAGTGAGTCGTATATTTCGCCATAAAAAAAAGGCTCCCCAAAAGAAAGCGAGCACCAAAAAGACTCCGAAAGTATAAATTTTTACGAATTTGAGATCTAAGAGTACGGGTAACATATATTAATTGCAATCGACCTTTGTGGTTATTATTATAATATATTGGGATAGATAATACTTTTGTATGAATAAGAAAACTTTGCTATTGTTATTTTTTTGCATCCTCTTGTCTTTCTTCCTAAATGTATATAATTTAGAGAATTATCCTCCATCAGTTCATTGTGACGAGCTCTTTACTGCGAACGCAGGCAAACAAATTGCAACAGGAGAGACGCAAAGCCTGATAAGTACCTCGTGGTGGGGCGTACCCGCTCCAGCTTTCATTTTACATGCAGCTTCCTACTTTTTATTTGGAGATACCATCACGGCGGCGCGGGTTCCCTCTGCGATTTTGGGTACGCTTACCTTACTTCCCCTTTTCATCATGACGCTCCTTATGTTTAACCGGACGATCGCTTTTATCTCGCTTATCCTACTCTTCACCTCTCACTGGTGGCTTGCCATAACGAGAGTCGGCAGCCTAAATGTCATGAGTATTTTTACTGAGGTAGTGGTTTTTTTACTTCTTTATCTTGGATTTCTAAAGAAAAAAAAGTCTATTTTTTTTGCAATAGGGATACTTATCGGTCTGGGGAACTACCAATATTTAGTTTTTAAAATTGTTCCAGTACTAGTAATCTTTCTTTTTTTTCACCAGCTCATTCGCGTGAGAGAGGATAGGAAAAGGCTTATTACATTCTTTGCAATTACTGTGGTTACGGCGGTTATTGTATATATGCCAATGATTGTTTATTACGCAAAAAATCCGTCCACAATCCTTGGTAGAGTCGGCAGTTCTTATATCTTCAGCGATGATCCAAATACTATCCAACATATGGAAGCTGCAAACAAAACAAAAAACAGGATGGCCTGGCTCATAAATAACATCAAAAGATCTTCGGATCTATCTGAAAATAGTGGTGACACAAGTACGCAATACGGGTATAGAGGAAGGCTGCTCGATTTGCTTACCTTAACACTATTTCTTCTTGGTCAGTTGATCGCTCTCAAAAACCTTAAGAAAGTTCAATATTTCTTATTGCTTATTTGGTTTTGGCTTACTTATTTTGCCTTTACCATGCTTACGGTTGACCCTGTTACCTATCACCGGATCGTAGGGCTTTTTCCTGCTGTTTATATTTTTGTCGGAATTTCGCTCTATTCGATCATACAAACTATTAAAAGGAGAATACCTAACATTCCCATTCTCGAATCTCTCCCCTATCTCTTTCTTACTATAATTATGTGTACAATCGTCTTTATTAATCTGAAAATATACTTCTTTGACAATCCAAGAAATAATATCCAACTGTTTCAGAAAAGACCAGGTATGTATGTAAGCGAGTACCTAAAAACGCTTTCACACGATTATAGGGTCATTTTGCTTTCTGAACCGGTTATCTATCCGGAAGACTGTGTGTTCTGGTATTTTACCCCAAGCCTACCGATCACCTCACTTGTAGACTCTGCTCCTCTGCCTGAAATGAATGGGCCCAAGGTATTTGTTGTCTCCAATCAATATAAAAATCGATTAGAAGAAATACAACGTAAGTATCCCGGAGGGACGACAAGACGTATCGAAGACAATTCCGGATACATATACACAACGCCATATAACAAGTAGCCGCGAAGGAACCTATATTCCTGTATAATTTTATCTTTAGTTAACAGTGAACGCTTATGATAAAAGAGAGTAGAAAAATTCCACGGGTTGGATTCGATCTCGACGGAGTAATACTCTATAACCCACTACGAGTGCTTCGCCCCTTGGCGGTAGGAATTAAGAAAGTATTCGTCAAAAATAAAGCCAGGAAATTTTTTGTTCCTACAAACCCGCTCGATCGCGCCATATGGGGTTTTCTCCACAAAACCAGCTTTAGAAAAAATAAGGGTTTGAGAGAGATTGGTGATCTTGTCAAAAATAAGCGAATCGAGGCTTATCTTATAACAGGCAGATACAGCTTTCTCGAAAGAGACCTTAACAAATGGCTGGGGAAATTAAAAACTGATATAGAATTTACTGATATTTTTTATAACAAAAATGACGAGCAGCCGAATGTATTTAAACAAAAGATGATTGAAAAACTTGAACTGAATGCTTTCGTAGAAGATAATTGGGACATCGTACAACATCTTTCCTCTCGCCTTGAGTCCAAAGCTCTGCAATGCAAAATTTTTTGGCTTTCAAATTTCTTTGATAAAGACATCGAATACCGATATAAATTCATGTCGCTTAAGGATATTGCACGCCATATTAATGACCAATAGAACTAAACTGCTCAGTAAAAAAAATGTTTTGCTTTTTATTCTGCTTTCGATTTCGGCTTTTTTAAATATATATGGATTTGGCTGGGATGGAGGTCATTATCTCCATCCTGATGAAAGACTATATGTCAACGCTTCAAACATACAACTACCAAAAAATTTGGGCGAGTTCTTATCTCCTTCATCTCCCTTGAATCCTCACATGTTTTACTATGGCCCGTTGCCACTCTACCTCTATAAACTAACTTCGATACTGACGCCTTTCATAAATAATTTCTTGTTCTCTGGACGCATCCTCTCCGCGTTGATTATGGTCTGTGCCGCGCTCGTGATTTTTCATACGGCAAAATTGTTATTTGATGAGAAAATCGGCTTTATCGCTCTTTTCATATTTATTTTTTCTCCCGGAATCATTCAACACGCCCACTTTATCACTACAGAAGCAATCCTAACCTTCTTTCTTTCACTTATTGTTTATATATGTTGCTTGATTATAAAAAAGAACCGCTTTAAACTCTTCCCTTTGGTGGGACTGATTTTAGGGTTGGCGGCGGCGAGTAAAATAACAGCGGCGTCATTTTTTATGATACCGCTTACTACTTTTGTTTTCCTTTTGATCACAACGGGAAAGAAACTAAGACTGACGCTCTATTTTATATTTCTTTTGGTCATTTTTATTTTTAGTTCGACCATATTGGCACCCTACCAGATAATTGACTTTAGCCGCTTTAATGAAGAGCAACGTTATATGCAAAGTGTCGTCCTCGGATTGAATAAACCTCCCTTTGTCATCATTTATGAGGGGACAATCCCCTATCTTTACCAGTTATTCAGAATTTTTCCGCTTACCTTCGGGTTCGTGTCGCTTCCTCTTGCCGTTCTAGGCTTTCTTATGCTGGCCAGGAAATTGTATCGGCCCCCCCGCTCATTTCTTCTCATCGTTTTGCTTATCTTTCCCCTCGCCTATTTTGCCTGGTCTGGGGCTTGGTTTAATAAATTTTCTCGATACTATATTCTTCTCATTCCTTTCCTTTCTCTTTTTGCCGCTTACTCACTTATGAAGTTTAAAAAAAATGTGAAGATTTTTTTTCTTTTTTTGATTGCCACGAATGGAATTGTTTACTTTACGAATCTCTATCTCAAGCCAAACACTCGTGTTGCAGCTTCTTCATGGATATATGGCAGAGTATCTGAAAAAAGTACGATCGCTGGCGAACATTGGGACGACAGTCTGCCCCTCCCCATACTCGATGAGGGAAAAGACCAGTATTATCTTCCGGAACAATACAATCTAGTTTCTTTGCAGGTATATGATCAACCTGATGATGAAAAAAAAATAGATCTTTTGGCGAGTCAACTTTCCCAAAGTGATTATTTTATCATCAGCAGCAGACGGGTTTTCTACTCAATTTTGAGGAATTCCAAAAGTTATCCCTATACTTCTTTAATGTACAAAAAATTATTTTCCGGACAACTCGGTTTTCGCTTGGAGAAACAGTTTACCAACTATCCTTTTTTCATCTCTGATGATTGGGCTGATGAATCTTTCCAAAGTTACGATCATCCGCCGGTATATATTTTTAAGAATGAAGCAAGATTTCCGGCAGAAAAAATTTCCTTTCTCATCAAATCATAACATCTCAAGCCGCGTCCCTTTCTTGACTTCTCCGATAAAGAAAGCCACTTTTCCATCCGGATAGCGGATTGTATGTTTTATGATAAAGTTGTCTTTAAATTTAGAATTTGTAAGGTAGTCGGGACCCATTGAGAAAAGTTGGCGTTTTACTGGATCATACAATTCGGGCGTATCCCTCAGCTGGCCCATCTTACATTTATTTTTACATGTACCCTCTGGGTCATAGAAAGAAAGAAATATCTCCCCTGCATTGAACTCCCCGCTCATAAACATCTCGTCATACTTGCCACTATTTTTCAAAAAATAGGCCATGATTTCCTTTGGCCCGTATTGCCATCCCCAATAGTCCGACGAATAGTTTGGATACTTTTTGTAAAGATTTATAAAATTAGAAAAAGATAAAACAATGGTTACAATCAAAAAAAGCATTAAAGTTTTTCGTAACAATTTATTCTTAAAATATGACAAAAAGGCTGTAATTCCTAATGCTGTTAACACCTGAAAAGGAATAACTCCTACGACGGATCGTGTCGCTTGAGGTGCAATCGAAGTAAAAACTGATCCTAAGGGATAAATCAACAAGAATAGAATAAAAAACAGAGCTCCCTTTCTCATTTTAGAGTTGAATAACAGACTAAGGCTAACCATAATAAATGGTAGCTGAATCCAGTACAACTCACCCATGCCTCGAATAGAGTGTCTTGTAATGAACTGACCTGAAAAATCAATATCACCCTTACTGAACAAAAAATCAAAACTAAAATGATTAAGGTACGCCTGACGTAAGAAATCTATCGTCAGTTCACCCTGCCTCACTTGCACCCAACGTGCCCAAAAGGAATTATCCTGAATCGATGGAAGCAAAAGAATAACGAACAGTAAAAAGATAAGCAGTGATATAAACCAAATAAACTTATGCTTTATTAAAACAACTAATTTTTTGTAGTAAATAATGAAAAAAAATAAGAATAAAATCGGCAAATAGATCTTTGGTGGCGAATACGTAAAATAGCTTATCAAAAGTGAAATTGCACCAAAGGGATATATTAAAATATTAGCAAACGATTTATACAATAAATAAAAAGAAAGGCTGACCCAGAAGACTGAGGAAATGAGTTCGAAGCCCACCCGACTGAAATGAATATGCCAAGGAGAAATTGCTAAAAAAAAACTTCCCCAGACTGCAGTATTCTCGTCGAATAATTTTCTTAACCAGAGATACAATACCAATATTGTCAAAGTTCCATACAAAACAGAGGTTAATCTCAAACTAAATTCATTTAAACCAAACAAAGCGATGGAAGGTATCGAGGAATAGATGAAAACAGGATTTTTATATTCTCCAAAAGCCTTAAAAAAAAGTGGGAAGGTAACACCCCACTCGTCTTTACCTGTTTTAAATATGGAATATGCATTATATCCTATAGATGCTTCATCACAAAAAAAACCAGCTGGATTCTTGTCTAATTGCCACGCACGAATAAAAAACGAAAGGAGCAGAATAGTTCCGAGTATAATCCATTTCATTTTCATTCTTTATGTATTATACGAAAATTAATTTACAGATTTATTGTGGATGGAGACTAAGACTGAAGAATATATTTGGAATAAAACCTTTTAATTGAATTTTTGAATAAAAGATTTCGAATTTCCGTGTATTGGAATTTCTTGACCTTTGAATTTACCTGATTAAAAAAGCCTCCGATCCGGAGGCCTTGATTTGAAAGTTTCTCGCTGATGGAGTCGGCTTTCTTTCCATTGCCGTTCCTCATAATCATCGCAAGGAAATCCTTGGTAGTGACAATCCCGATGGGATGTTTTTCCCCATCTATAATAATGATGCTTCCTATTTTCTTTTTTAAAATGAGATCGAGCGCCTGGGAAAGGTAATTTTCTGTCTTGAGAGTCATCGCATATGTTTTGACAAAATTTTTTATTTTTTGGTGATAAAAACTGACCTGATTTCCTTCTCTCTCTCCTTTATGCTCAGAATTTTTGGGACTTATGAGATATGCAATAAGATCGTAGTAACTTAACACACCTTTTAACTTAAAATCTCTCCCTATGACTACCAGTTTCGACACTCTTGTTTTTTTAAAAAGATGAACAGCTGTGGTGACTGATTCTTCGTCCGAAATCGTGATCACGGGTCTTTTTTTGGATTTAAGAAGTTCTTTTACTTGAATTTGGGATAAAAAAGGCGAATTTCGATAAAAAGATAGCAAATGTCTGGCCGAGATGATACCAAGGAAACGATCAGCGTCATCAAAAACTGGCAAATAATGAACTTTTGATTCTATAAAATTCCCTGCGACCTTAGCCAGAGAAAAATGAACCCGCACTTTCGGCGGGTGGTAAAGACAATGTTTCACTTTTGCATTGCCTGGAAAAGAGGATTTGATAAGACAATAATAGGGGTTAATTACTCCCATATATGAATTTTTGTCGTCGAAAACGAAAACGGAATCGTGAGAAGTGCGGGTAAGAGATAACGCAGATGACAACGTCTCCTCGGGAGATATCTTGATGATGTTGCCCGTTTTGATGATATCTTTGAGTTCTATCATAGGACTTCTCTGTCCAAGACCAATCTTACTACCCAATTAATGAATAGTCAATATGTATTTTAGATTCTGTTAATGATCCGCCAGCTGGCGGAGAGTTTTACAGAATTTTAAACCCGCCAAGGATTCACACCTCAAAACGTCGATCCGCCGAATCGGCCAAGATGAGTTAAGTTTTGAGGTAAGAACAGGCGGGTATAAGAATAGACGGTTAAATGCTATAATGAGAGAATTGATATTAGGCTGAGGGCGAGTGCTGGAATGGCATACAGGTAAGTCTCAAAAACTTATGAGGGAAACCTCGTGAGGGTTCGACTCCCTCCTCGCCCACCCCGAACAAACTGGTTCAACTTCTTTCTGTGACACTTTTCTTGGAGAGCCAAAAGAAATACGCGACGATCCCGAAGGTGATGATTGGTGAAAACCAGGTAGGAATATGGAATCCGAAACCGTCCAAAACCATGATAAGACCCAAGAATAAAATCGAGTACATTGCTCCGTTTTTCAAATAGCGGTATGTTTTGATTTTGTCGATGTTGCCGACGGTCAGCTGACGAAGAACTATTGCACCCAACCCATTTCCTAGCAAAATCAAAGGAACAGATAAGGTAAAAGCAAAAGCTCCAATCACTCCGTCTATCGAGAAGGTGGCGTCGATTACCTCGAGATATAGAATTTTGCTCAAATCACTTAAATTACTCTTTTTATCGAGTAGTTTCTTTTCTTCAAGTTCCGCATTTTGCCTGAATCCATGAATAATAAAAAAAGCAGTAGATCCAAGCACTGCTCCAAAAGCAATCACCGGGTGGGATTTCAATGCATACCAAACAATAACAGCAAGAATAACAGAAACGATCGCATAGAACCAAACAGCTTGTCTTCTAACAAATCTCTCACCCGGCAGTCCGAAGTTTTTATCCTCCATGAATAGCCAGTGGAAAAAAAGGAAAATAAGAAACGTTCCTCCAAACATAAGAAGAATGGGAGAAGATTGCTCTATCGCTGCATGTACCTTGGGATCGCTGCTGAAGGCGGCAAGAAGAGAGCCGACCGGTCCAAGTTGGGGAGATACCGCCCAAACAATCGCCCAGGGAAGGAGTCCTCGCATGAGAAACACTGCGATCAAAAGACCCCAGACTAGAAACCATCTCCTCGCCTTCTGCTTCATCGTCGAGAGAACCTCGGCATTGATGATCGCATTATCGATGCTTGAGATAATCTCAAAAAGAGAGAGGCCTAGAATAGTAAGGATGATTGAAAGAATATTCATTTAAATAACTCATGTTACGCAGATATTCTTCGAGCGAGCGTTAGCGAATCGAGAAGTAAGTTCCCGCCCAAGTCTGACTGGGTTCTCGACTCCACTTCGTTTTGCTCGAACAATAATTTTTTGCGTAAGTCAGTTAAATAAATAACTTTGAAGATACTATTATATCAGTCCTTTCTCCTACTTTTGTAGCATGTAGTCCATTGAGCAAGAGCAGATTTGTAAGGCAATTAATGAGATTGCCACGAACCTTGAGGAAATTGCGGAATATTATCTCGATCGATAACAACTGCTCCATATGAATCAGGGTCTATTAATTCTAACATTGCCTCTAATCCCTGATGGTATTCCCCATCCTTTCCTAAGATTGGAGGTCCCCAAGGAATTCCAAGAATTAAACCATGTCTATTCACTGGCCATGCAACCATGATTTGACCTCCAGGAAAAACACCATCTTGAATATCGAGCTGCATTATTTCTTCTGTTGGGGCAATGCTTGATCGCGACCTGTCAGGATAATCTAAAGGCACAGCAGACATTAAATCATCCACGCTTTCCGCCTCAAAATCATCAAGTTTCATCAATGCTTCTGCTCTTTCTG
>MFZI01000029.1:6656-31698 GCA_001789355.1 Candidatus Roizmanbacteria bacterium RIFCSPHIGHO2_01_FULL_39_8 | reverse complement strand
TGCAAAAAAGTATGATAGAGCATTTCAGCGTATAAAAGAAATCGAGTTGAGTCATCCTCAAAACGACCGAACACATGCCTATCATCAATATACGCTAAGAATCAAACACAATTCAAAGATGAATAGAAACGCGCTTAAAGCATATTTAGAAAAAAAAGGAATTCAGACGAATATATTTTATCCCGTACCCTTATATAGATTCAAGCATCTCGCTCATATGAATAACGGGAAGTCAAGATTTCCTGTTACTGCAAAAATCGCGAATGAAGTCTTGTCTATTCCAGTTCAACCTCATCTTAGCAAAAAAGAGGTCAGTTATATTATTAAAACCATCACTTCTGTCTATGTTTAAAAAAGATCCCTGTCTTACGATGAGCACATCGCCTCACAGCCCCCATTCGATCGTCATAGCGCTTATTCGAGCTTCGACGAAAATTTTGGACGTAGGGTGTAATACTGGATTTGTGGGAAAGGCATTACGAAAAAAAAAGGTGGTAGCCGACGGGATCGACATCAATGAAAAAGCTCTAAAAATAGCCGCTCGTTATTATCAATCAACCTTCATTCGAGACCTCTATCTGCATAAACTCTCGATTCCTAAAAGAACGTACGATTACATTCTATTTATTGACATCCTTGAACATCTACCGCGCCCTGATTTGCTTTTACAAGACGCAAAAAAATATCTGGCAAAAAAAGGCACCATCATCATCTCGATGCCGAATATAGCACGGCTTGAAATCCGCCTTAACCTTCTGCTGGGGAAATTTGCTTATACCGATGCGGGGATTATAAGCGAGGACCACTTGCGCTTCTTCACCAGGGAAAGCGCAATTCAAATGATTGGTGCTTGTGGGTTTGAAGTAGAGAAAACAATTCCAACCGGTCTTGGACACATGCTCAAACTATTTGACACGCTCACCGCCTTTCAATTCATCTACGTTTGCAGACTCAAATGAATAAGTTCGTCTCTGGGGTGAGCAGCGACACATTTTTTACCGTCTGAAGTTTGTTGAGTTCTTGTATCACCTCTGTCATTTCAATTTTTTTTCTTGGTTGAATTGAATAAGTGATTTCTAATCCATCAGAGTTACTTACCGAAGAGTTGACTCTCCAATCGATTGCATTTTTTCTAAAGATATTCGTAAATTGCTCGACATTTTGTTTTGGTGCCGACTGAATGATTGCAATATAGTCCGAATTGGCTCGGAAGAATATTTTCCACTTGTTGAGAAGAAGTATGATCACTCCAAGCGTTATCGTAGTAATTACCGCTACTTGATAATTTTGCGCTCCCGATGCGAGGCCTATGGCAATGGTCCAGAATAAAAAAGCCATATCGATGGAGTTTTTGATGGCGGTCCTGAAACGAATGATTGAAAGAGAACCAATCAGACCGAGGGATAAAGCCACATTTGACCCTATCGTGACCATGATGGAAGAGATGATAATGGTGATGAGTACCAGTGTATAGGCGAATGACGATTCGTAAGAAAACCCCCTATTCGTCTTTTTATAAATGAACGAAATAACCATCCCTAAAAGAAATGATAGGAGTAGGGAAAGCAAAAGCCTTTGTAGTTCAAGGTTGACAGCTATGTTCCAATCAGTTGGAATCTCAGGTAAAACCATATTGTTGTATTATAACTAATAAATTATTTAATAAGTAAAGAACTGTTATAAGCCAAGCGTTGAACACTAGAGACATATTTACTGATGGCGGCTCTTTGCAAGCCGTATTTCTTGATGATATACGTAAGCCAGGTAGGAAAGTATCCGTGAGATTTGATTTCCATAATGACAGATCTGCTGGGGAGTGAGGGAATCGTTGGCAACGATTGAAAGTCGACGTATCTGCAACAGCGAATATCCTGATCGAAAGTGATTCTTACATTTTTATCGACTTTTCCTACGTATGCTCTTCTTATGTAATCGATTCTGATAAACGGATACATTGCATTTGCCTTTTTCAATAAGATAAACTTTTGAATGCCATCAGAACAATCTTTTCCTATTTGCTCATGATCGTTAAGTAGTATTTTTTTAAGCGTATTTGTATCGACCGGAAATCGTTTCTTAACCAGCTTGTCGTATATTTTATATTTAAGCTCAAGCGTATTGAAAAGGTGCGTTCCCGAAGGATACCAGCGGACACGCAATTTTAAACGCTTACTTAAACCATTTAATTTATCCAGGTAGGAAGTCATATTGAGCGTTTCTAAATAAACCGATGAGACTCTGTAACTACCTCCTTCGCCGCTATAGGGATCGCTGATGATAAAATTCTTGAGGTTCGCTAAAATGAACGAACTTATCGCGCGGGGGATAAAATATTTATATTCAGTTTTCATAGGGATATGAACTGTTGAAACCAACGTCCTTATTTTTAAAGCGTTCGTCTACCCATTCCATTTGAGTAGCAGAGTTGACAAGAATGGCGTATTTATTACTATATATATCCAATTGATCATCGAGTATTGCTTTCACCAATTTCTTTTTGCTTTTCACTTTTTCTGTAGCCTGACGAATCAGTTCCTGTGTTTTAGTATTTGATTGCTTGTATAGAGAGTTTGTAGCTTGTATTGAAGACAAAAATTCGCTTTTCCCGGATCGTGAGTCATCAGCACTAATATCTTCTAATCCGAAATCCTGTCCGTTATTTTGAAATAAGCTATTGTAAATCAATATCTGTCCGCCGCCGAAAATATCCTTTTTGTTGTATCCCGCAACTCCAACTTTGTTCCTAACAATGGTGTTATTTACCACTCTCGCAATCGAAGAGTCTTTTACCGCTATTCCCATATTTGTCTGCTCGATATAGTTGTTCAGCAGCAAGATTTCCGATTGTTCACCGATGCTTATGCCTTTGTCGCCTGACTTTCTGAACCGATTGTTGCGGATAATAGTATTTTTACTTTGAGAAATGTCCGCTCCGTCGTTGCCGTTATCTTCGAAGAGGTTATTTTCTACGAGCGTTCCGTTTTTAGCAAAGTCTAGATCCAGCCCATCGAATTTGTTATTCTTGAAAATGCTATTGCCGATGAGTGCTTTTGCATTTTTAATATTGACGGCGTCGTCGCCAGACTTTTTGTTAGCTTTTTGGAATGTACAGTTTTGAATCGAAATATCACTGTAGTAGCTTGAGAGCATGCCCGAAAAATAGACTCCTTTATGGTATGCGTCGTTGCCGTTTTCAAAAAAACAGTTGGAAAATTCTCCCGAAGCTTCATTGAGGAGTAAGCCGACCACTCCCCACGGTTTATTCTTTTTTAGTGAGGTGAATACTATTGGTTTATCTTTTGTTCCTTTAGCTATGATTTTACCGCGGGTAATAAGGGAAACGTTTTCGGCAAAAAGTACTTTGGTCCCGGGCTTGATGATGAGAGTCGTATTGTGGGGTATAAAAAGATCTTTTTCTATGACGACGTTCGCATCCTTGAAGGTATATGCGCTTCCCTCGATATTATTGAGTAGCGGATGCTTAAAAGTTTGTGTTCCTAGATCTTTACTGACTGCCGGCAGTAAAGTGTAATTGGTATTTATTTGTCCTTCTGTGATGGGAATAATTTCGCTTTTTGACGTGGAAGTATTTGCGACTTCGATTGTACCGTCACCAATGCTTGCATCCCGTGAAACGATCCGGACTTTTTTTTGGACACTTTTTACATGAATTAGAGCTGCATATTTTTTTTCGTATTCTACAGTTGGATGAAGGAATAGATCTTTTTTAAAAGTGATTACGAACGTATTGTCGTTTGCTGAATGAGTTATATAGTTCGAATGGTTCAGCTTGATTTCATCGATAAAAATTTGAATTTCATCACCAGGAAAAAAGTTGTTGAGCGTGATTTGCTTCAGTTGTATACTGGAAAATGAGTCGGAAAGAATCGCTAGCGTATTTGTTGGAATTCTGCTTGCGGTAACCCTTAGTGTTTCAATTTTTTCTTTAAGATACATAATATTTTTTATGACAGTATCTGGAAAGATGACATGCGATATGAAGCTATCGCTATTGGCTTCTCCCATATAAAGCCTCGTATAGGGATCGGTGAGAAAATTCGCAATGAGCTCAGCATGCTCATGTTCCTGAAATTCAACCAGTCGTTCGCGCAATTTCTCCGCATTGTTATAAATGGTTCGATTGCGCATGTCTCTTATTTCGGGGATAAGCAAAAGAGCGGAGAAAAGTTTGTTGATGTTTAGATAGTCATTGGGGATCACTACCAAATCCTCTCTTTGTAGATTACCTGTGTTCATATAGTTCATGAAATCCCACGGGAAAAAAGTTATTCTCCCCGAGCTTGGATTAATATAAAAAAACGTGTTTTCCAGGTCATAATGAGCCGAACCCGATATGGTGAAGAGTGTCAGCATTTTAGCGAGATCATCCGGTCCAAAATGATTCTGCCACGTATTTTTTAAAACTTCGATATCCTCTTTATACACAGAAAGAAAATATTCAACGTCTCTATCTCTATTGCCATCATAATTTTTTAATGTCGATATAATCATTTCGTTGGGGACGTCTTGTCTTTCATGAGTCGCCGGAGCTTTATATGGGTCGCTGCTATAAATATTTGCTTCCTCCATATTTCTTTTGGCAAGAAAATCTTTGTCAAAATCTTCCGAAATATAATAGACGCCGTAATCGTTGCCGTTGATGGTCACGTTTGCGAAATCGGATTCCAGTGAAGGCAAGCCGAGCGTTTTAGCAAGTAGATTTACCAAATGCTCACCTGCGTAGGCTCTTTTATCAGGGATGTAGAGAAGGAGTTTTTTGTTTTTTTTGAGGTAGTCTTTAAACGTGACGGTATATGATTTTTTATCATAGAGCCAATGTAAGTGTACATTTCCGCGATTTTTTAATGTGATGTCGTATTTTTTATCTCTGAAGAAAAATTCTGCCTTAACTTGGGGAAACGTGAAGTCGCTTTTAATACGGTCCCCAAATGTTTTCGGGATTCCTGCCAAGAGCTTCTTCCAGTTAGCATCGTCTACTAAAATAGAATATTCCTTAAGCCCTCCTTTCAGACTTTCAAATTCATCAACATAGTCTTCAGTATAGAGATTGACAATAAAATTTTCACAGTATGTTTTGTTATCGGGAGGAATGTAAAATGAGAGGTTGCGTATGAGATCTTCTTTCTTAGGTGCTCTATGTATGAAGAAAAATTTTTTCGCAGGCGAAATTTCTAATCCTCTATACCATTTGACCTCTTTGTACAATCCTTTTCCCGTGACGCTGAACTGGTATGCAGGCATTTCACACGCGAGAGAGGGTCTTTCTATGGTCAAATAGGTAACATTCGGAATGTCTTGGTCAAGCTCTCTACCATTGAGGGGTAGGGAAATTTGCGTTGACTGTTTATCAGTGAGAGATTTCAATGTCGACATAAATGCCGTAAAGGAAGCCTTTTTTGTATATTTGTTACTATAGTTGTCAAAGTTGACTTTCTCGCAGTCAATCTTTTTTTCTATGTTACAGTAGAGATAGCTTTGCTCGTCGGTTTCCGTCAAAACCTCCTGATCGTGTGGTCTTAACCCTGTTGTAAAATACTGGACACCGTCTTTGATAAGACTCAAAGTGGAGGATGAATCTCCGGCAAATACATACGCCTGACCGTGTTTGACTAAAAGCGGGTGAATGTTTTTCATCCAGTTATTGCTTAGAGACGGAGACCACAATGCATGATGTAACAGAATGATTACTGGTTTACCGGTAAGTTCTTTCAATTGGGTTTTAAGGAATGTAAGTTGTTGATCGGCTATATCTTTGAGCATCGTGTTCAAGACGATGATGTTGAGACCGCCTATTACTTCCTTTCTGTAATTTCCAATTCTCGTATAAAAGCGGGCTGCTCCTGCGGAATCACGTATGTCAGTGTCGCCGGGAGATGCAATCAGTTTAAGATCATAGCTGTTTTCATATGATTGAAACGTATCCAAGAGTTTATTTCCAATATCTCCGGCCACAAGAAGAACTGGGGTATCTTTTGCTTGCACATCGCTCAAAATATATTCAAATTCATCTGGGTTAGCAAATACCTGACCTGTCACCGCAAATGCTCGAATTGTCCCATCATTCTTTTCAGGAATGTCCTTAATTTCTTTAATTTCTTTTTTGGAAAAAAGCAGACTCAAAACGACGAGACTAATAAAAGCTATAAAAATCAGAAATCTCGTTCTTTGTGCCATAATAGAAACATTATACAGAATAGGTGGAAAGCACTACTTTTTTGCTACAATGTTAAAATAAAGATCCTTCCAATAGATTTTTTTAACCAAAGGATATAAAAATTGTTCAGGAATTTTCATTGTTTTTCTATTAAGTCTTACGTCATGCAAAAACTCTAGCGATCCCTTATCTATGTCCGCTTTTGTAACCCTAAGACTATATGATCTGAGTAGTTCTGTAATTTTTTTTAAATCAAATGTTTGTAGGTGGTCTGTCCTTCCATAGACTATTTTTTGCACAATTCTCATGATAATGTCACTCAAATGATAGCCATTGGGAATCCCGAGGACAAATGTACCATTTTTTTTTAGAATTCTCGCTACTTCTTTTACGCATTTTTCCGGATGGGGTAAATGTTCTAAAAGATGGCACGCATAAACGATCTCGAATTGCTGATTACGAAACCTCCGAAGATTTTCGGCATTACCTTGATTGATATGGAGATAGGGTAGCTGTTTCCAAATGTGTTGAAATACGCGAGCGGCATAGTCGATGCCATAAATTTTTCTATACCCCTTTTTATAAAGGTAAAGCAGCTTATTGCCTGCGCTACAACCTATATCAAGGACCGATATTTTTTTATTGTACTGTTTCAGTACGCGTTCCAGAAAAGGCCATTTTGCAGGTTCTATCTTTGTCTGTTGGTGAAAACCTACATCATTTGGTACCCCCGTTTTGTACATAGATTAAATACCTTATTTAGAAGATTCTCTCTGAATCAAAACATAGTATATCATTCTTTGTTTTTTTCTAAGGAAAGAATGAAAATAATGACTTGGGTATAGTAATAGAGAAAAACTTGTATTTAAAACGTTATTAGATTAAACTACTAGAACAATTTATTGTATGAATGGAAACCTTGCTATTTTAATTGCGTATATATATCAATTTCTTCTCCCTGGTTTTTATATCGTTTTTGAGAGAAGACTGGATTAAAGAAAGATTAGTTTGTTAATATTATTTGTATGTTCAAAGATTTTATTAAAAATAAAAAAATACTTATCACTGGAGGAACCGGAAGCATAGGTTCTCAAATTCTTAATGCGCTCATAGGTTTTAAACCAAAAATGATTAGAATATTCAGTAGAGACGAATATAAACAGTACAAACTTCGCTATAAATATAGTGATATTTCTAATATAGATTTTTTCCTTGGTGACGTTAGAGATAGCGAATCTGTCCTGGTAGCAAGTAGCAATTGTGACTTAATTTTTCATTGTGCTGCTTTAAAGCATGTACCTCCATCAGAAGAGATGCCCGAGGAATTCATCAAAACAAATATTTTAGGTAGTCTGAATGTCAAAAAAAGTGCAATTAAAAATAAAGTACCTATAACTATCTCAATTAGTTCTGATAAAGCTGTTGATCCGGCAAATCTGATGGGATTGACAAAAGCGGTTCAAGAAAAAATATTTTCTTCGCATCTTTTAAAGGAAAAAACACCTGGTTTAAAATTTGTAAACGTACGATTTGGTAACGTCATCGGCACTCACGGAAGCCTTTTCCCAACGATCTATCATCAATTCAAAAGAAATAAACCACTCACAATTACGGATCCAGAAATGACTAGATTTTTCATGTCTCAAAAGGAGGCAATAGATCTCATATTCTGGGCAACAATACATGGAAATGATGGTGATATAGTAGTAAAAAAAATGAAGTCGGCAAAATTGGACAATATTATTAAAAATTTTATGGCTATTTTAAATATAAAAAAATCCTATCCAATAAAATATATTGGTATAAGAGTAGGGGAAAAAAAGCATGAATATCTCATAACTGAAGATAATCTATATAGAACCAAAGAAAAAGACGGATACTTTATCGTATCACCTTATAAGTCATCAGACATTGATAAAAATCTAATCGTAAAAAAGACTAAAACATTGACTGAAAGAAACAATTTTTTTTCTAACTCCTGGAAAAATTTTATGTCAGATAAAGAAATTAAAAAATATATTCAATCTTATATAGAGGAAGCAAATGGAATTGATTCAATACTATGACTAAGATAATAAGAAAAATCAAACTGCGGCAGTATCAATTTGAAAACGGGACATTGGTAGAAAATACATTTAAAAAAATTGTTCAAGAATCAAAACATTTCTTTGTTTCTAAATTCGATCCTAGAGTCGTTCGGGGCAACCATTACCATAGACGAAAATCTGAATGGTTCTATCTCATTCAAGGTACCTGCAAAGTCTGTGTCATTGATCTAAAAACGAAACAAAAAGAAGAGTTTATATTGAAAGATCGCCAGAATTTAATGCTCAACTTTAAGCCGAATATTGCTCATGCATTCAAAAATGTAGGAAAAAATGAGACGATTTTGTTGGCTTTGGTAAATGAAGTTCATGACCAAAACGATCCTGATACCTATCGCTACAAACTATTATGAAGACATATATTCATAAGACCGCCGAAATAGCAACGACTGCAAAAATCGGATGCGGTGTGAAAATTTGGCACTACGTTCAGATACTCGACAAAGTCGAGATAGGGGAGAACTCTACGATCGGAAAAGGAGTGTATATCGATAAATATGTTAAGATCGGCAAAAAATGCAATATTCAAAATAATGTATCCATCTACAGAGGTGTAGTCTTAGATGACTTTGTCTTTATCGGTCCGCATGTTTGTTTTAGCAATAATAAAAATCCGAGATCGGTCAGTGAAAATGGTGAAATGGTCAAAGAAGGGAGAGACTGGTTTGCGAAAAATATTCATATCAAAAAAGGCGCCTCCATAGGAGCTAACGTCACTCTTATCCCGGGAATTACTATTGGTGAATACGCTCTCATCGGCGGAGGAGCGGTCGTCACAAAAGACATTCCGCCTTTTGCCCTGGCTTACGGTAACCCCGCGAGAGTCCACGGGAAAGTTAATAAATCTGGAAGAAAGATAAAATAGCTATGAAACCTAGGGTTATTCACATCCAATGCCACACGGCTCCTTTCACCAAAGAACATGTATATTACGGATGGGCAGCACGAACAGCCAGATATATGCATACATATGCAAAGGGGTATGAAAACGAGTGTTTTTATGCGGTGACGAGCATCAAACAGGAAAAAATCTGGAAGGAAGACGGAATTACCTATCATCTTTTTCCCGCTTGGACGTACGATAAGGGACTTGAATCTTTTTTTGGCATCATTTTCTCTCCTCTCATGATGCGAGCCTTAAAAGAAATCGCTAAGAATAAAGAGACGGTTATTCATATACAGGGTGAGCGCAGCTTGTTGGTATGGCAGATTATCTCTACCGTTAAAAATAATCCAATTTTTATCCAGTTCCACGGCTATCGTACGCCTGATATTTTACTTCTTTTTGAAAAAATATTCATTACACCGTTCGAAAGGTATTTCTTCAAATATGTAAAACATTTTTTCGTCTGCATGAGAAATAGAATTCCTTATCTGGTAGATAACTGCCGTATTGATCCCAAGAAAATATCTCTGCAGAATCTGGGAGTTGATTATGACCTTTTTAAACCACGGGACAGGATTGAGGCGAGAAGAAAATTGGGTTTACCTCTCAAAAAAACAATATTTTTATTTGTCGGAAGATTTGACAGAACGAAAGGAGTCAAAGAAATCATTGACGCACACTTAAAAATCAAGGAAGCCTACGATACCTATCTTATCTTGATTGGCTGGACGAAAAACAATGAATATTATGACTATGCAAAAAAAAATGCCGACCGCATCATTGAATGGATAGATAATAAAAAACTCGCCCCGTACTTTAACGCTTCCGACGCATACTGTATGCTCTGCCCGCCCTATAAAGCAAAGACGAGTGGGATGGGTGTCGCTCCCTGTGAAGCATTGGCATGCGACATCCCTATCCTAAGTTCCAATCTTTTTGAGGCACCGACAAACATTCAAAGTAAGATTGGGTTCCTCGTCACCAATCAAAAAGAGTTAGAGGAGAAAATGAATTATATGGTCAATAATGAAAAACACTTTACGAATATACGCACACTTACCGAACCATACTATTCTTGGAGAGCAATCATTCAAAATATTTTGCGGAAATACAATTCACCATGATGAAGAAATCAATTTTTTTTTCAATCCTCGCCATCCTACTGCTAGGGCTCGCCTATTTTTTTTGGTTTAATTTTGAAAAGGGGTTCGTTCTCATCGGATGGGATATCGGCATTCCGCTACAACCCCAGACAAACGTAAAGTATTTAAGCATGTGGGTGGATAATAACAATGGAACAATCATTATGAGTTCTCTTCATTTTCTGATCCTTCTTTATTCGTTTTTATCCAAGTTTTCGCTGTCTTTAACGACGATCCAGTTTATACACGTCTATACAATCCACGTTGTCGGAGCGTTAAGCATATTTTATTTAGCTCACGTACTTTTATCAAAACATCCGCAAAAAATATTGATTTCACTTCTCGCGGGAATCACCTATCTATTCTCGCCGGCTTTTTTAAATATGTACTTTGCCTATACGTCGATTGGATTTGTACCACTGGCGCTGGCACTTTTTATCGACGGCATGTCGAGAAAGCGTACATATCTCTTCGCTCTGGCAATCGGCCTCGTCATGAGTCTAGCCGGTTTGCCGGATCCTCATCCGAGGCCTCCGTTTCTGATACTGACGCCAATTTTTTTATATGCTGCGCTCGAAGCTTACGTGACAAAAAAAGTAAAACGCATTCTTTCATATCTTTTCCTCGTTCTTCTCTTTATTTTTTTATTGAATGCCTGGTTTTTTTTAGGTTTTATAAGCAATGCCATTCTGGATTCGCGCGTGATTTCCATAGCCAAGGAGGTTCCCTTCACTTTTGGAGTCAATAATAAGTTTGGAGAAGAGGGAACGGCTCTGATCATGAGAATGGTACGCTTATTTCACGACAATTTACCGCTCACTGCCGCTCGACTCCAGTTTTTTGTCTCAAATTGGATCATGATTTTAGCAAACTATTCGCGCCCCCTCCTAGCTTTTTCAGCGCTGCTTTTCCTCAAAAATAAAGAAAAAAAAATTGCCCAAAATATGCTCTTCCTTGTAATTTTAGCTCTAACCTTCTTATTTCTCGCAAAAAGCGTGAATCCTCCTTTTGGTTCTCTCTACCGATTTGCACTCGAATACATTCCTATCTTTCGCGTCTTTAGACACTCGTCATATTTTATATTAGGAACTGCGATTGCCTATTCCATTTTAGTCCCTTTCACAGTAGTTGAGATCGTCAAGTATTTCGGCACATACAAACGGCTGGCAGTATGTGCAGGGATCGTTTTGCTTATCTTAAGCTTAGTCAACTCATACCCAATTTTATTGAGGTATCAGGCATATCTCCAACCTGATCCCGCCAAACCAGCCGAGCTCGGGATGAAAATTCCTCCCGATTATTATCGATTGGCTGGCTATATCGATTCGCAGCCGGAAGATAGCAAAACAATTTCTCTACCGCTTGATCCGGGATACGAAATCCTGAAGGAAGACCCTTGGTATTTTGGCATTCCGATGCTGCCGTGGATCATGCGTACACCTATTATTAATCAAAGAGTTCGCGATTTTAGTGGGTCTTTCAGTTTGCCTATAATCATAGAAAACGAATTGATCGAAGGAAATGAAACCTCTGTATTTTTACTGAATATATCAAATATCCGCTATATTATAGTTAAAAATAATGCTACCAACATAGACAAATTGAAGGCAAATACGAATATATCTAAACATTATGGCTTGGTGAAAACTTTTGGAAATTACCTGATGTATGAAAATCCGAGTTACCTCCCTCATGTATACGTTCCAGATCGCATTGTAATAACAGACTCTGTTCCAGAACAAATAGCCGGAGTGATTAATACAAATAATCTTCGCGATAAAGAAGCTATTTACTTCACTTTGCAAAACACAAAACAAAAAATAGATATGTTGGAGAGTTTAAAAAGCGAAATGGTTAAACTACCTGCAATCACCTATAAAAAAATGAGCCAGACTAAATACCTTGTAACCGTTCGTAATGCTTCTTCAGATTTTCCCCTCATTTTTAGCGAGACTTTTCACTACGGCTGGAAACTTTACTTACGCAGATCGCTATTGCCCGACACATACCATGTTGAAGCAAATAGCTTCGCCAACTCCTGGATTGTTAAACCTTCAGAGTTGTGCAGACAACAGGGAGATTGCTCACTAAATCCCGACCAATCCTATAATTTTGAGCTTTCCCTCGAGTATTTTCCGCAAGAGATGTCAAACGCAGGATACCTTATGAGCATTGTGACGATAATAATTACTTCCCTCTATTTTATCTATGAAAAATTACGTAAAATCTAATTTTTATATCTGTTTTTTGCGCTGTCCAATTTCATTCTGGTCAGGAAAGTATTTATTACACGAATATACATGTTTATAACTATAATGTATGTTTTAGGTCTTTGTGGTATAGTAACTATGATGATTCAATTCCTGGCTATAAGAAAATCCATCGCTCATGGTATAAGACTCCGCTCATTTTATGTTTTATTTTTTCTGCTCGCTATTTTTAGCCTCCAGTTTCAGATTAAAAGTAATGGAACGCTTCTTTTTTTGATCTATCTGGTTTTTTTATTTCTGTTTCGGCCGCCGCACAGGACAACTCTCTATCTGGCCTTACTGTCTTTCCTCCTTGTACCCATCCTTCTCATGGGACAATACTCCTTCACAGCAGAAAATCTAGCTGTGTTTTCTTATCTTCTCTTAATTCTAAGCGTTATCCAATTATGTTATTCATTGCGGAAAAATCAATGAAGACCGATAAAGATTCAATAGTTTCACTGCTGCAATTCCTAACCCAAACAACGTCGCTTTTGATTTTTATCTTTATGGTTTTTAAACATCTATATCAACTCGTCGCGCCTTCAGAAAACTATCTTAGCCAATATGCTTTTAGTCAGGAAGAGTTGCGCGAACTCTTTCTTATCGGTTACTTCTTGGCCATAATGGGTTGGTACATCGCTTGGCGAACGAAAAAAATTCAATTTATTTCACCTTTAGCGTTGCCATGGATTGAAAAAGCAACTCTTGTAATAAGCTCTGTTTTACTGGCTATGCTATATGAAAAGTTATTCTCAGCAATCTTTCTCCTTTTATTTTTTACTTTTATCCTTTCAGTACCACAAATCGTGAATTCCTATATGCAGTTGAAATATGCAGATATTAAAAGCGCAATCAATAAATTACGGAGCATCACTGAATGAAAAAAGGTCACTTTATTTCAATCTTTCTTATCCTATTGATCGGTTTGGCTTATTTTTTTTGGTTTGATTTTAAAAATAATTTGGTTCTCTTTTCGGGGGACCACATGATTCCACTCAACCCCACTGCAAACCTAAAATTTTTGACTACATGGATAGACAATAACAACGGCATGGTCATTCTAAGTTCATATCATTATATTACCCTTTTTTATCTGCTCTTAAGCAAACTTTCCCTCACACTGACTCAAATTCAATTCTTTCATGTCTATTTATTCCACGTCATCGGTTCTCTTGGCGTATATTACTTGGCCTCTGTCCTTCTTAGAGCTCACCCGCAAAAAAAGCTTATAGCTTTGCTGTCTGCGATTTCATACCTTTTTTCGCCGGCTTTTTTAAATATGTACTTTGCCTACCCCTCAATCGCTTTTGTTCCGCTGGCGTTAGCTCTTTTCATAGAGGGAATTCATAGAAAAAACAGATATTTTTTTGCTCTCCTGATAGGAATTGTTGTAGGTATAGGCAATTTGCCAGACCCCCACCCCAGACCTTTTTTTCTCATCATGGGACCCATGGTTTTATATTCGATAACGTATGCTTTGCTTTCAAAGAGAATAAAAGAAAACATCTTTTATCTGGCATTGGTTGTCATCTATGTTATTTTGTGCAACGCTTGGTTTTTCTTAGGCATGATCGGCAATAGCTTTTTTAACCACAATATTATAGCAATCTCAAAAGAAGTCCCAATTACATTTGGAGTTGATCATAAGTTTGCCGACGAAGGTACTGCAGTGATTGGAAAGATGTTTCGTCTGTTTCACGACGGAATACCTATGGCTGGCGATCAAATTAAGTTTTATCTCACGAGTTGGTTTATGCTTACGCTACACTATTTACGGCCTATTTTGGCTTTTTCAACACTTCTGTTTCTAGGAACTATAAGACGGGAGATTGTGAAAAACATTTTATTTCTCATCATCTTGGCTCTTGTATCTCTCTTTTTAGCAAAAAGCGTGAATCCGCCTATTGGATTTTTGTATAGATTTATGCTTGAATATATCCCCGTATTTAGGTTGTTTAGAACATCGGCTTATTTTATATTAGGTGCGGCAGTAGCCTACTCTATACTTGTTCCATTCTCTCTATTTGAAATTGCCCGTTATGTAAAACAGTATTGGTTCCCGTCAAGAGTGGTATACGGTGTGGTTATCGTCATATTATTCATTCTTAGCATAATTAGCTCGTATCCTGTTTTATTTAGATATCCTGCATATCTCCAACCTGATCCCGCCAAACCAGCCGAGCTCGGGATGAGAATTCCTCCCGATTATTATCGATTGGCTGGCTATATCGATTCACAACCAGAAGATACCAAAGTGTTCACTCTACCGCTTGATCCGGGTTACGAACTCCTGAAGGAAGATCCTTGGTATTTTGGCATTCCAATGCTGCCGTATGTTGCAAATAAACCAATAATCAATCAAAGAGTTCAGGATTTTGGAGTATCCTATAGTTTACCTCTCGTTATCGAAAAAGAACTGATCGAAGGAAATCCAAACTCCTTCATACTATTAAACCTTTCTAATATTCGATACATAGTAGTAAAAAATAATGCAACCAATATTGACCAACTTGCAGTAAATAGTCAGATATCCAAAAATTACCGTCATGTCAAAACCTTCGACAATGCTGTTCTATATGAGAATGCTTCATACCTTCCTCATATATATGTCCCTGATCGAATCGTGATAATTGACTCTGATCCAAATCAACTTCCAAACTTAATAGTTGACAATAAAATTCAGCTCAGAGATAGCATCTTTTTTTCTCCACAAAACACGTCGGAGAAGTTAGAAATGGTACTGAATTTAAAGACAAAACTAAATAAACCTCCGATGGTCGAATATAAAAAAATTAACCAAACAAAGTATAGAGTCATTATCAGAAACGCGTCAGCAGGTTTTCCTCTGGTCTTTAGCGAAACATATAGTGAGGGTTGGAAGCTGTATCAGAGTAATCTCTTAAAATCCCAAAGAAGCCCGAATAATAAATATGTTTCAATAAATAATAAGGGAACTACTCAGAATGATAACTTACCGGAAGGAAGTTTATTTGAGACTCTCCTTAAAAAAGATGTGTCAATTAATTCGCACTTAATCGTGAATAGTTTTGCTAACTCCTGGATCATCGATCCGATGGAACTCTGTAGAAAATCTACTAATTGCATTAAAAATTCAGCTGGATCATATGATTTTGAGTTAGTTATCGAATATTCCCCGCAAAAAATATCTCACATCGGTTATCTTATTTCATTTTTAACCATATTGATTACACTAGGCTATTTCGTATCGAGAGAAAACTATGTATGGAAATCACAAAAGAGACGAAATGGCGATTCGGCGAAGTAAGTTACAAAAAAATTAATTGTCAATAGAAAATAAGCAAAGTCATGACAAAAAAAAGATGCGTGATATTTGGAGGCGGGGGATTTATTGGAAGCTATTTGGCAGAAGCATTGACAGACAATAATTATGAAGTAGTGGTTTTTGCCAGAGGGTCAAAAAAAGACTATTCAAATCTTTCTCGCCTAATAAATAAAATAACCTTCATCAAGGGATCTATTGAAAATATCGAATTAATCAAAAAAACTGTTAAGCCAAAAGATATCGTGTTCAATCTGATAAGTTCATCTCTTCCTATTAGTTCGATGAATAAGCCAATCGACGAAATAAAAGATCATATTTTTACCAATGTGTTATTGGCCCAGACTGTCTTCAAAATTGGTATCAAAAAATACGTTTTTGCCTCATCAGGTGGCGGGGTATACGGGCACAAGAAAAAATTCCCGATTGGAGAATCCGCAAGCATCCTGCCTTCCTCACCCCATGCTATTGCTAAAGCAAGCATCGAATTTTATTTGAACTATTTTTCTGAAATGTATAGTATTCCTGTTTTAATTTATAGGATTAGTAATGCATTTGGCCCTCGTCAAAGCTTACAGAAGGGCTTCGGAATCATACCAACAATCATGAGCAGTATTCGCACGAATTCCAGACCGATTCTGTTCAACAAAGGCAAAATCATAAGAGACTTTATCTTTATTGAAGACCTGATTCAGGCAATGCTAATCTCCTTTGATAAGAAAACTAAATACCAAGTATATAATCTGGGCAGCGGCAGAGGCACGTCTATCAATACAATTTGGAATATCATAAAAAAATTGTCGCCCGTCAAAATCACCCCGGTCTATAAAAAAAAGAGGCCGATCGACGTTGACAAAGTGATTTTGGATATAAATCGATTCACTACAGAATTTCACTGGAAGCCGAAATATGGTATAACTGCTGGAATCAAAAAAACTTTGTCGCAAACTGTCTTGACAATATAATTCTTCTTGAGTAGTATATTACAATGCTAAACGTATTTGTACTGGTCAACTTTCTCTACAAAATCTTTCCCAAAGAAATAATTAACAACCACGCATATTCTATCCAAAAATTTATTTCTAAGGCAGCAAAGGAATGCAACAAAAAAAATAAAAAAGTACTAGATATCGGAGCCGGAGAGCTACCCTATAAAGGGTATTTTGATAAATGCGGCTATTTTACTCAAGACATAGTTAATTATAATGGGGCAATTGATTACGTTTCTGACGCAAAGACAATCCCAGTAAAAGATAGAAGCTTTGACTATATAATATGCACCCAAGTGATGGAGCACGTAAAAGAACCACATTTGGTGATAAGAGAGATGTATAGAATATTAAAAAAAGGCGGGAAAGTTTTTTTGACCACACATGGCAACTTTGAGGAACATGGCATTCCATACGATTTTTTCCGATATACGAGATATGGTCTTAAATATCTGGCTATCTCTAATCACTTTAGATCGGCTAAAATTAAACCACAGGGAGGTAGATTTATTGCTGTTTCCAAATTTATTCAAACATTAATTCCTAGAGTCCTGAAAAATAAATATCTAGTATACCTCTATTATTTTTTTGCTATGATACCTATCTTTATTATTCATCTCGTCTTCTTTTATTTAGATAAATTAGATAAAGATAAATCTTTAACGCTAAATTACGAATGTATCTTTGTAAAATAATACCCTGAAAAAAATAAAGATCATCCAGATTCTTTGCCACAGTTTAGAGAATGACGACACCAGAGATTACCATGTTACTGGGAACTGGTCGGCTCGGCTAGCGAGAAGCATCCTATCGTATACGGACAGGTATCGCTGTGAAGTCTGGTACGCCATAAAAGATCTTGGGAAAAAAAAAGAGTTTGTGAAAGAAGGCATTCATTTCAAATTATTTCCGGCACAGACAGTTCACAAAGCGATCGAGTCGTACTTTCCTTTAGTAACGTCACCACTCTTAATGGAGAGTTTAAAACGTGAAGATGTGAGAAGTACGATCATCCATTTTCAAGGTGAGAGAGGCAGTTTACTTCATACCGTTCTCAAGGATTTTCCTCAATTTAAAATAACTATTCAGTATCATGGATATGGGCAGCCTTCCTGGTTAGAATGGTTCGAAAGATTATTTATTACTCCACACGAAAGAAACAATTTCAAAAACGTAAGCCATTTTTTTGTCAATATTAAACCGAGGATTGAATATCTCATAAAGGAGATTCGTATCGCATCGAACAAAATAAGCTACCAAAATGTAGGAATTGATTTCAACCTATTTAAACCAAGAAATAAAACGTGGGCACGAAAAAGACTAAAACTTCCTTTGGAATCCTTTATACTCTTGCATATAGGAAATTTAACTTCACACAAAGGAGTTGATAAAATAATAAGGGCATATGGGATACTCAAAGAAAAGTACCCACATCTTTTTCTTCTTCTCATAGGATCACACCCCTCACACCCATTATACAAACTAGCCAGTCAAGTCTCCGATAGGTTAATAAACAAAATTTCTTATAGTAATTTACCTCTGTATTACAATGCTGCCGACGTATATTGTTATTACGGCAACAACAAAAATATAAAATACCAAGGTATAGGAACTGCCCCTACAGAAGCTCTTGCTTCGAACTTGAATGTAATTTCAACAAATCTTATTCACTTTCCCGATAGAATTATTGATAAGATAGGATTTGTGCCAAAAAATTTCACTGATTTTGTGAATAAGATTGAATTTCTGATACATAGACCTGACTATAATTTCAACCCACGAGACATAATAGGACCCTTTACCGATTACAAACATCAAACAGCTCATTTGTTAAATATCTATGATAAGCTTCTTGCAAAAAAAAATTAGAACCTTCTTTGACCCAAGTCTGATTGTAACCTTGACTGTTCTGACGATAGTCTCACTCGTTCCTATTATAAAAACATACGGATTATTGAATATTGGGCATGATACATTAATTCCCCCTATTCCTATCTTCTCTTACAAAACCGCATATCAATGGAATGATGCCAATAACGGGATATATATATCGAACAATTATTTTTTTTGGCTCTCAATTTTTACCTTCTTTGTCTCTTTGGGATTGAGTATTTATCAAACTGGCTTTGTATATCAATTTTTAATTTTTTTCCTATCTGGCCTTGGAATCTACAAAATATATAATTTATTTAGTAAAGGAAGTAAATTATTTGGCCTATTTCCCGCAGTATTTATCATTATTTCGCCTCATTATCTTGATCATTTGATTTATTATCTTGGAACAGTCGGAATAATTTGGGTATCTTATTTTCTTTTCAAATTCATTAAGTATAAAAAAATAACTTTCTTGGACGCTGCCGGAACCTGCCTATTTTTTGGCTTTATCGCAGATTTACCCAATCCAAAATATCATTTCTTACTATTCATATTAGTTTCTTTAACGCTTGGACTGTCTCTTCTCATGAGATTGATATCTTTGAAAACTATTGTAACTAATACTTTTAATTTTCTGTGCATTTTTTTAGGCACCATTTACTTGACGTTACCATTTCTTTTCTACGGATATAGCTTCTTACAAAATACCGGAGTTAAGATTTCAGTCAAACAAGGATATAAAGAACTGGGAGTGACACTTGATTACGGGTATGCATTGATCAGCAAGATGATTCGGTTATTTCACACACCTAGTCTAAGTGTGCAAGATGGAGAAATAATAGCCAGTCCTTTTTTTAGTCTAGTTTTTTATGCAATCCCGATCATCGTTCTTGGTGTATTTCCCATTATCTTTCGATTATTAGATAGAAATTCTAAAAAAATATATGTTTTATTCTATATACTTGCACTTCTGTTTATTTTTATTTCGAAAGGCTCAAATCCACCATTTGGTTTCATATACGATTATTTAATCAACAACGTTAAAGCATTGGCTTTTATGAGGACCACAGCTGGTGTTGTGATTTTTGTCGCTATATTTTATGTCTTAATTTATGGAAGAATTTTTCAATTTGCATCTGAAATGAATTTTGAAAAGTTTAAACTTGAAAAGTTTAAAATTGTTCTACTTTTTATCCTCATAGCTATACCAGTCATCGCCGGCTTCTCGATATGGTCTGGATACTATTTCTTAAATAAATCATCGGTAAACAAATATATCAATAGAGATGAATATGGCTTAAAAATACCAGAGGATTATTTTCACGCCTCAGCATTCATCAAAAACATTGAACTAGATACCAAAATTGATATTTATCCCTATACCTTGGGCTATCAGTTTAATACCTGGGGCTATTATGGATTTATACTTTCCCCCTGGATGATAGATAAACCGGCGGTATCATTTGATAAGAGAACAAAAGAAGGGAAGATTTTCTCAAAAACAAACTCTATGTATATGTATCATGACAAAACTTTAGGCGATAATTACGATCCAAAATTATTTTTTCATAAACCCGAGACTCTTATCTTTTCATCCCCAAAGATCGATATTTATACTAAAAAATTAGCAGATTTTTTGCCTCATTTTTATCAAAAAAAGGGGGGCTCGTCGAACGAAAGTACAATAGAGTTTAAAAAAATTAACTCCTCCAAATATCGAATAATCGTGCATCGCTCACACGACCCGTTTTTATTAACATTTACCGAAAATTTTCATCCCTTATGGAAAATGTATCTGAACAGATATCACCCCAACAAAAATTACCAGAATTTGAACGACCAATTAGAGACTTACTACAAAAAGCCGCTTGTCGATGAAGCGTATCGCGCAACAAAAAAGGATGCATCCGAGTATATTACGAATGGTTGGCTGACCACTCTGGGAGATTTGAAGATAAAAAAGAAAACATATTATGAATACGTCAATGAAAGAATAGTTCCTGAAAACAGCGAAAATTTCGTTATCGACTTTATATCAAAAAATATAAAGGGTACTATTCAAAACGACAATCTTTCCAGCGGCAATCTCTTAGAGACATATCCACTTCCGGAAATACATCAACAACACCATATGGTAGATGGCTTTGCCAACGGATGGATATTGAATCCTACGAATCTCTGCAGTCAGACAATCACTCCAAACTGCATAAAAAATAAAGATGGGTCGTATGATTTCGAGCTGATCGTAGAATTTTGGCCGCAACGACTGGCGTACATCAGTTACATCATTTCAGCTACAACCATTACCTTACTGCTGCTGTTTCATACCATCGGAGTGTTTTTCGCAATCCTTCGGCGAAAGAATAATGCGGTCTCTAAACCGAGAAATTAAATATATACTATAATAGGAAAGTTTCAATACCATATGACTTACTCGGCAAAAGAAAAAACGTTATCTCTATTTTTCTTACTATTGGCATTTCTCGTTGGGAGCAAACTATTGGGATCGGAGTTCTCTTTTCTTGTGAGACTAGTAATCGGATTTATTTCCATTTGTTTAATCATCCTAATACTTTATTTTGTTGCCGTGGTTATCAGCAAGCAAAAAAAATTTGCGGGTAAGATGCTCATTTTTATTTTCTTTTCGTTATCGTTGTCTCTCCTTCATTATAGTTTCGCTAGCCAACTCGTCAATTCAATCTTAGAAGAAATGGTTACAAAGGGACTATTGCTTTTTATCATGTATGTCGCTTTTTTTGTCGTTTTCAATCTTAACGTCACCATAAACTCCCTTGTCAGTTTAGTTTCACTTTGCTTGATTCCTGCATTCGCCTTGAGTGATATGATATACAGCGCAGAGACCTTTGCAGTTTTTGGTTTTTTGACATTAATACTTTCTGCTATGCTTATGACATTACAATTGAGACAAAATTATGAAACTAATTGAAAAATACTTTGTGACAGGAGTAAAATATTTCTCACAAATACTGTCTTTTATTATCTTCAACTATATTCTAGTCGCCCATCTGTTACGTTTGATTAAACCTACAGAAGGTTACATAGATCAAAATCTCTTCGACATATCTTATTTGCGCTTTATTCTTTTTTTGGCGTTTCTTTTGGGTTCGATTGCGTGGATCATTACTTTTTCTGAAAAAAAAATTAAAATTGAACAACCCTATTCCAAGAGCAAAACAGAAAATATATTCTGCCTTGTGACGGCTTTTTTTTTAGCCGTGTTTTATATTGAGCCATTTTCGTTCTTACACATCATTCAGTACCCTTTTTTTATTCTGCTCGTATTTTTTTTCTACATGTTTATTCCCCAACTCATTCAACTGTATCAATCTTTTAATTATCACGAGGCGTGGAAATTTTTCAGTAAAAAACCTGATTTTCGCGTTTCTATTCCAAAAGTATCCATGCCAAAAGTGGGGGAGGAGCTAAAAAGAAAAACCATCTCATATGTCGGTATCTTTGTTTTTCTCATTCTTGCATCAATCATTTCATTTTATTCTTTTTTATTTATCTCAAATCTTATACGCGACTACATGCAAGGCCGAATATACCGAGCAAACCAGGTGAGAAAACAGTTCCATATCGCTCGCGCCATCCCGCAAAAAGCTCTTCACACTCAACAGGTAACAGTAGAAGGATACAATTTTGGCTGGCCTACTCCTCTAGGAAATAACAGTTATAGAGTTCTGACCAACGATGGACCGGTACGATTGGTTGATGAATGGACAAACGAACGCATAAAATTCATCGTTTCTCTCGATCAACCCGTAGGGAAAAAAGAATTATGGATTGAAAGGCCGACAGACAACCCGCAAAATAGCCAAGTTATTAAGAGTAATACAGTTTCCTTTGATGTGCTCTCTCGATTTGTCCTCTATCCCCAAGCCAATGACTCTCTCTTAACCAGACTCGTGAAGCGGGTGAAAAGAATTCTTTTTTTCAATTTACCATTTCTTGACAATGTCATTGTGACTACTTACCAATAAGATGGCATTCCTTATAGTAATATTCATTTTCTTGTTGAGCTTTTTGTTTCGCGGATATGGTTTTTTTGTAAACTACCCTTTTTGGGTAGATGAATTTAGCACAGCTATACAGTCGCAGTATATACTTAAATATGGATTATCTGTCTTTTCGAACCCAGACGTATACATTGAACAACATAATATCTCCACACACATTTTAACTGCCTTTCTTTTTCAAATTCTTGGAAATCAAGAGTGGGTTGCCCGACTGCCTTCACTTATTTTTGGCTCGATGTTGCCGGTCGCTGTTTTTTTTCTAGCGAAATATCTCTTTAATTCAAAAACTGGCCTGGCAGCTGCATTATTGACAGCCTTTTCTTACTTTGAGATCACGTGGTCAAGACAGGCAAGAAGTTATGTGCTTTTGCAACTTATTATGGTAATCACCACATATTTATACTTTAAGGTGCTGGATGAGAAAGGCAACAAACGAACTGATCTTATATTGTTGGCTCTTTTTTCCTTGCTCGGTTTCATTACTCATTCTTTCTTTTACCTTTTTCTACTCAGCCTTATAATGCACTTTGTCTTCATAAAAAAAAACAGACTCATTCATATCTTTAATAAATGGTGGATATATGTACTGTTCATTCTCTTTATTGCAATTGCTAAACATATCGGTTTATTTGATACGTTTATGACATATTTTTCTAGGGATGGGTTTGGCGCAAACAACGTATGGTACTATCACTCATTCCTTTGGAGAGAATATAGTTTACTCACTTTTCTTACGCTTATTGGTTTTATCCTTGCTTTCAATAGGAAAAAAAGCATTTTTCTGTTTTTGAGCATTTTTTTTATCACCCACCTTTTTTTCATAACATTTGGTTTTAAACCATTGGTTACAAGATATGTCTTACCGATCTTTCCTTTCATGTTGGTGCTTAGCGCATATGCTATCTCTCATCTCCCGAATTTGTTCTTTAAAAATCAAAAACACATTTTGACTACATTTGCGTCATTGCTTCTTACTATTGTTATCGTTGTTAACGGAGACAAATTCGTCAATAGACCGAAATATTTTTATTCGGTAAACCATGATTTCAGAGAAATCGCGCTTGTCGACTATAAACAGATCTATGATCGCATCAAACATAGAGGGGATCTAGACAAAAATGAAACAGCAGTCATCGAAACGTGGCCGGCACGAACCTATTGGTACGTAGGTATTGATTACAAACCTTCCTACTTTTTCCAGTGGAGAGGAAATTTACCGTACGATGTAAATAATAAGGGTGAGAAGGTTGTTCCGAGAAATAATCAGATTAGGTTAATTGAGGACGTCGACGACTTGGAGAAAGCGATCAAAACCTACGCAAAAGGCTTCATTTTGATCGACGATACATCGTTGCCTAAAGATGTCATAGACTATGTGGAAAAAAATATGAAAAAAGAGTTGTATCTCGATCATTACCCGCTAGATGACAATCCGTATTCCATCTGGCCGGTAACACTCTACAGCTGGGGAATAAAATGATGCTATTTAAACTATTTTATTAAAGTAACCAAAATACGAATCGTATCTTTTTCGGTATTTTAAGGAGTGCGACATGTGTTCTAGTTCTTTTTTTATATTTTTTTTATTATTAAGTGTGATGTTTTTGAAGTGATTAAAAAACTTTTCCTCTCTAGTTTTGCCTTTTATCATCCACCAAAATGGATGGGCTAGCAAATGAATATTCTGTTTCTTCTTAAGGAGCTGCCATGGGGTAAACTGCCTCCATTTCATAGCGCTGTCTGATATGTATATAAAATCTCTATACATCTCATATTTCAATATTGCATGAAATTTGACTTGAGGTGTTGAGGTGGGTTTATGCTGGGAACCGCTCATCACTTGCTTGCCGATTATTTCCGCAAGGATATCCCTATCTCTTGCGAGCTTCCTCTCTAAGTCATGAGGATGATCTCTGGAGTCCCAGTGAAGTCCAATCTCATGTCCAAGACTCGAAATTTTTTTTATTATTAATCGTCCCTCTGGTGACAGGCTGTTATAGTGATTGTTGTATAAATGGACAAAAAAAGTAGAATGTACTCGCATATCTTTTTCCATCATCGCCATCAGTAAAGCAGCCTGAAGGTCAAGATCTACATCGTGACGAAATACGAGAAGAGGAGTATTGCCCGTTTTCACCCGTCGCACTTCTTCTACTGGAGAAATCCTGTATCCTTTTTGTTTTGCCAGTTCGATTATGGAAATGTATCCTTTCTTAGAAAAAAAATTATCTCTCATATATGCCGGCGAGTCTTAATTTTACAAAACTTTTGTTTTTT
>MFZI01000029.1:5614-6576 GCA_001789355.1 Candidatus Roizmanbacteria bacterium RIFCSPHIGHO2_01_FULL_39_8 | reverse complement strand
TCTTACCACAAAAGTTGAATCATCAAATGCCGCAATGATTTCGCCTACCCGCTTAGTTTTAAATGATCGAAAAAGATGGAAGGGGATTGCGTTCCAGATCGTAATTTTTTTGCTTTTTAAAAAAGTGTAAGCGCCCGGATATGGCCTCGTCACAGCTCTTACCAGATTAAAAATGTATTCTGTTTTCCAATTCCAATCGATGACCCCATCTTCTTCAGTCCTTTTGGGTAAAAGAAAGGCTTTTTTTGCTGTAGGCTGCATCCGATAATTGAACGTACCGCTCAATAGCGCCGGTAGATGCTTCAAGAGCAACGTTTGCTGAACTAATTGATCCTTGTGATAATACGTAGCTATGGTATCAAAAGGAGAAAGCTTAAATTGGATCGATCCAACGATGGCTCCGCTATCAATGCCTGAATCATACTTAAATAAATTGTCGATAAACGTGTCTTTGCCCAATAACAAACTCCAGTTTCCGGGTGATCTCTCTCTGCCGTAGGGCAGAGGTTTCCAACTGCCATGCGTCCCGAAAGCACCTATCGTAAGAGTAGACAGCAGCCATTCGGGTACAAGCCTCTGCCATCCGCAAACCAACAGTACATCAAGCTTCAGATCACCGATCGCTTTTTTATCATATTCGCTTTTCAAACCGTATGTCTTTGGTCTGATTATCTTGATTCTGTTTTTTTTGGCAAAGCTGCCTAGATCGGTATATCCTGCTACTTTTCCATCCAGACTTGATGCAATATTGATAATGCAGTCTATCTTGTATCCGTGGTGTAGCAAGTTTGAAATGAGATCTATTGTTGTCGTATGATTTCCAGCAACTCCAATCTTCTTCCCCTTATTTTTGTCCATGCGTCTGAATAAAAAGTCTGATGATTTTTCTAATATAGTTTATTCTAGCGGCATCAATTTCAGGAAACACACCTAACCAGAAAGCACCATTCATGATCTTATTC
>MFZI01000029.1:0-5595 GCA_001789355.1 Candidatus Roizmanbacteria bacterium RIFCSPHIGHO2_01_FULL_39_8 | reverse complement strand
TGATTCTACGGGTAAGGTTTAAATACGCCGGATGGTTCAGCAGATTGCCGGAGAATACGTTCCTCGTCCCAATTTTATTTTTCTCTAGAAATTCTGTGATTTGATTTCGCGTGAAGGGAGCTTTTTCTTTAACCACGAGCGGAAAACCGAACCAGCAAGGATCTTCTCTTTTTGGAGTTTTCATCAAAATAAAATATTTTCTGTATTGCTTGAAAAAATCGTAGAGCTTTTTATAGTTTTCTTTTCTTTTTCTCATGAAATGGGGGAGTTTCTTTAGTTGGGCAACTCCGATCGCCGCTTGAAAATCTGTCAATTTCAAATTGAAACCTATTTGGGAATAGATGTATTTATGATCGTACCCATAAGGTAACTTTCCCAACTTCCATCCAAATCTCTTGTAACACGTATTGTCTTTTCCCGTATCGCACCAACAATCTCGACCCCAGTCTCTGAACTGACGAATCGATCGGTGGATTAAAGGATTGTTTGTGATAACCGCTCCACCTTCCCCCATGGTAATTTGGTGCGCCGGATAGAAGCTATAGGTAGCGATATGACCATATGTTCCTAAGAGCTTTCCGTCGAAGCGTGAACCCAAAGCATCACAGCAATCTTCTATTAACCAAAGGTTGTATTTTTTGACCAGCCTCATCACCACATCTAAGTCAAATGGTTTACCCAATGTATGCGCCATCATGATCAGTTTTGTTTTTTTTGTTATCGCTTTTTCAAGTTGATTTACATTGGCATTTAATGTATCGATATCAGAATCTATAAAAACCGGTTTTAATCCAAATTGGATTCCCGGATTGACGGTGGTAGGAAAAGCAACTGCCGTCGTTATAAATTCATCACCGGGCTTCAGTCTTCGTTCGCCAAACACTTTAGAGGTCAACGAATAGAGTGCGACTAGATTTGCCGACGATCCTGAATTGACGAGTGAGACATATTTAATTCCCATGTATGATCGAAAATCAGACTCAAATCGCTTACCGAACTCTCCCTCTGTCCACCAGCCGTCCCGAGCCACTTTTATAGCATTATTTATCTCCTCACGATCAAAAACCTTGCCGGAGACCCGAACGTAAGTCTGGCCAGGAATGAACTCTAGTTTTTTCATTTGTTAAAGGAATCTTCTAGAATCTCTCTTTTATCGATTCTATGAATATTTTTTCTGTACCAATGGTATAACTCTCGTATAGAATCATCAATAGGAGTAAATCTGAAATTTTTCAATTCTTTTTTCAGTCTTCTGTTATCGCCTGTATATTCTTTATTCAATCCTTTTTTCTGGAGTTTAATCGGCATAGAATAGTTGCTTAAAGTATTTATTTTTTCGATTAGCGACAGCAACTCAAATTTCTGCCCTGAGCTTGTATTATAAATTTTGTATTTTGGCCTTTTTTTTATAAAAAAATCAAGAATTTTTATAAAATCATTTAAATAAACGTAATCAAAATAAGCATTCTGCAATATTGTCAGAGGCAATTTGAAGATATACTTGCAGATTATATTCGAAATAAACCGGATCCTATAATCTTCATATTTACCGAATATTCCAAATAAGCGGAGCGAGTAGATGTTTTCTGATTTTTCGATATATTGAGAGCATATATATTTGCAAAAAGAGTATTCATCTTTTGGGATTCGCTTTCCAAAGTCTGACTCTCTTGCTTTAACAATAGGTTCTGACTTGTCATATTCACCTCCTGTTCCTATATGAATCATCTTGCTAAAATGTCGTTTGTTTCTTGCTAGATTAAAGAACATTCTAAGATTTGTTGGCAAAATGTTCTGCAAATTGACAGCGTCTCTTTTCCCTCCTATAACTGCACAGTGAATTACTGCATGAAATGGTCCATATTCATCGAAATACATATCCACTTTTTCCGTATTGGTCAAATCCAACTCACTGTGACTGGGAGCAACGATATGATATTTGGTTTTTCTCTGCTCAAGAATATTTCTGCCGATGTATCCAGATGAACCAGTCAGTAAAATGGAAAGCTTCTTCATATATATTTCTTGTACCACTTGTGAATCCTACGAATCGATTTCAACAAGTTGAGTTTCGGCTGCCAACCAAGCATTTTTTTAATTTTAGAATAATCGAGCGACTGATATGGAATCTCATTTTTTGCTGTTTTAAGAACTTTGTAATTAATTTTTTTTCTTAATATTTTTTCACTCAACTTTACCACTTCAAGAACAGATAAAGTTTCATTCGAGCCAAAATTAAACGCGTTTCCCTTTATTCTTTCGATATGCTCAGCGAGCAACAAGTAACCATCCACAACATCTTTCACATACAAATAATCTCTGACGTACTTGCCGTCGCTTCTGATTTCGAGAACTTCATTATCAATGAGCGCTTTCATAATACCTGGAATAATCCGCGAAAAATTAATATCTCCCTCGCCGTAAATATTTCCGAACCGAGTAATTACTACGGGAACTTTATATGTCTTAAAGTAGGAATATGAAATGAGATCAGCGGATGATTTTGACACTTCGTATGGATGGTCACCTTTGAGAGGGTCCGTTTCAGCGTACTTGCCGTATACTTGAACTGACTCGGTTTTTTTACTCGGCTCATTAACCGAGTCAGTTGAACTTGGCATTTTGCCATACGCCTTGTCAGAAGAAGCAATTATGACCCCTTTGATTTTTGTGTATAAACGAGCGCTTTCTAATATATTTACTGTTCCCATTACGTTCGTATCGATGGCTCTTTTTGGGTTATAGTAGGCAGTTTCGACTACAGCCTTTGCGGCAAGATGAAAAATGTAGTCGATTCCGAATTTCGTGACTATGTCAAAAACCTTGTCAAAATCACACACATCGGCGTGAACCATATTTACTTTCTTGTCCAGATTTTTTGTGAGGAAATAGGATAGGGGATTAGTGGAAAGAAATGTAGTCGTCACATTCGCCTTCTGCTCAGTAAGAGATTCTATTAAATGAGACCCGACAAAACCTGTTCCCCCTGTTATTAGAATATTTTTATCCTTTAAAAAATTCATTTTAAACTTTGTGGACTTTATGAACTTTATAAACTCGAAGGACTTACTTCCATATTTTCCACGGTGCACTTCCTGTAAACCAAATCTTATTTAATTCTTCGTATTCCTTATGGGTATCAACCGCAAACCAAAAACCGTGATGACGATACAAAGATAATTGCTTATCTTTTGCAAGATGTTTAAGCGCTGGATGTTCTGTTTCGCCAGCTTTTAAATAGTCAAAAAAACGAATATCAAAAACCATATATCCACCATTTACCCAATCATTAAGCACCGGCTTCTCCGTAAAATTGGTAACCAGAGGCTTTCTTCTTGACACCTGAATCATTCCAAACTTAGATCTTGGATGAACTCCTGTTATCGTTCCGATTGTTTTTTGTTTTTTATGAAATCTGACAACCTCATCAATATCAACATTACACACTCCGTCACCATAGGTAACCATAAAATATTTATCTCTATCTTGAATATATTTCTTACAGCGAAGTATTCGTTCTCCAGGAAGCGTCTCCAGACCTGTGTCAACAAAAGTAATCTTAAAACTGTCTATTTCGCTGCGCTCCTCAAGATAAAATTTTGTTTTATGGCTCCATGTATTTAGAGTAAAGTCTGAAGTGAATGCTTTTTGATTGAGGAAAAAATCTTTGATGTAGTCTGCTTTATATCCTAACGCAAGAATAAACTCGTTATAACCGAAGTAGGAATAATACTTCATAATATGCCAAATTATGGGTTTACTCCCTATATAAACCATGGGCTTTGGTTTGAATTCTGTTTCTTCTTTCAAACGAGTCCCTATTCCACCGCAGAGGATAATAACCTTCATAACGTCAATAGTATATACTATTTTTAAATAGCTATGTCTGATAAAACAAAAGCCGTTCTTATCATCGTTTTGGCAGCAATGATTGGGGGAGCAGTATCGCCGGTAGTCAAGATTGGTTTGAGAGAAATTCCGCCGTTTAGCTTTTCTTTTATACGATTCTTTTTGGCCTCGCTGTTTTTGTTTCCCCTGATTTTAAAATCAAAAATTAAATTCGACAGAAATATTTTTTCACTCATATTCGTATCGCTTCTTTCAACCGCCAATATTGCCTTGTTTGCGTTTGGGATTAAACTCACCTCAGCTTCAGTTGCTCAATTTCTTTACGCTGGCACACCCATCATGGCGGGAATATTTAGTTATGTTATTTTAAAGCAAAGGCTTTCACTTAAAAAATGGCTCTTTATCACGCTTGGATTAATTGGCGTATGTTTCGTTATATTTTTACCGCTCATCGAAAAAAATTCCTTCCCTGCAGGAAATGTGACAGGCAATATCTTAATAACGATTGGAATGATATTATGGTCCCTTTATTTCGTCTATTCAAAGCAGTATCAGCGGAGATTTTCACCGCTCGCTATTTCATCCGTGTTTATATTTACCTCAACTGTCATCTTTTTCTTTTTTTCGTTAATTGAATTAAAAACAGATACTGCCTGGTTCTATCAATTGAGTTCAATCTCTCTCTACGCGTTGCTCTATGTATCCTTATTTGGCACAATCGGCTCCTATTTTTTAGCTCAATCCGCAATTAAATTGAGCGATCCAATCATAGCGTCGCTTTCCTATTACTTTCTTCCGATCTTTACCTATTTCAGCTCATTTATATTGCTGGAAGAAAAACTTACCCCTGGACTGATCGTCGGAACAGTATTGGTCTTTATCAGCGTCACCCTGACAACGTACTCACAGCAAAATTGAGCTACTTCTGAAATCTTGGCCTTACATCTTCCTGTACAGATATACTGTTTTATCCATACATTAAAAAAATAATAATATCCCTATTGTATCGTGCGAAAGGTCTATCATGGGTATGATAAAATGTGAAATATGGGAGTAATAGACGTGAAACAACTATATTTTCCCGAAGTAAAATTGGATAATAATCCTTATTCTATCTGACCTGCAACACTATATAGTTGGGGCGTATGAAGATATGAAATCTAATCAGAGTATCAAAGATTGCGAAATTGGGAAAAAAACAAAAATATGGGGCTTTGTGAATATGTATGGCTGTAAAGTTGGAAATAACTCTTCCATTGGATCTTTCGTGGAAATACAAAAAGACGTGGTCATCGGTGACAGAATTAAAATCCAGTCTCATTCATTTATCTGTGAAGGGGTGATAATTGAAGACGACGTTTTCATAGGTCACCATGTCGTTTTTATCAACGACAACTACCCTCGCTCTATCAATAAATCAGGACGATTGAAAACTAAAGGCGATTGGAAACTTCTAAAGACTCTGGTTAAAAAAGGAGCATCTATAGGATCGAATTCAACTATTCTCGGTGGAATCACAATAGGGGAGAATGCCATGGTCGGAGCTGGCTCCGTTGTTACTAAAAATGTTGAAGAAAATGCAATCGTTGTGGGAAATCCCGCACGTGTTACCGGAAGCGTTGTAAAAAAAGATTCGTGATAGTCTGGAATATTATCCATGAACATGCTTTTGGCCTTCTCCATAAAGAGACCTACAAATCGGACACTTCATCCTTTTCTCGAATGAATGCCCCAAAAGTGTGCAGC
>MFZI01000028.1:25360-27336 GCA_001789355.1 Candidatus Roizmanbacteria bacterium RIFCSPHIGHO2_01_FULL_39_8 | reverse complement strand
TATTTCGGGTCAAAACCGATATCAATAGGAAAGGTGCTGATCAATTTAGTCACATACAAAGTTTTTGCCGCAACAACATAGAGAAGGCCGTCATAATGACGATAGATATAGAGAAAATTAGAATTAGGGATATCGAGGCCAAACCAACTCTGAAATCTAAAGAGAAAAGGAAACCAAAAAAAGAAGGTTGTTATCAAAACTATGCCTATTACGGTACAATAGGATAATATGTCTTTGCGCATCAAGAATATTCTAACAAATCGGGTTTCAAAACTCACCTTATTTATTTTTTTTGTATTGATCGTGTCGGCTTTTTTCCGCTTCTATCGATTGGAGGATTTTGCTACCTTCCTCGGAGACCAGGGAAGAGACGCAATAGTAATGAAGAGAATAGTGACTCTTGAGCATTTTCCCGCTATTGGGGCTCCGAGTTCCCTTGGCCAAATTTACTTAGGTCCTTTTTATTACTATCTTGTTTCACCTTTCCTTCTTTTATTTAACTTTAATCCCGTTGGACCAGTCTTTGCCGTTGCCCTCCTGTCCTTTCTGGGAATTTTGGCTGCTTTTGTTGCAATAAAAAAAGAGGTGAGTGATCTTACCGCTCTTATTTTTTTATTCCTCACCCTGTTTTCATTCGTCAATATACAATCTTCACGCTTTTCCTGGAATCCGAACCTGCTCCCTATCTTTTCATTTTTTACGCTCTATTTCTTTTATAAAGCTTTTACTACTGAAAGCAGGCTCTTTGTGTTTTTGGCTGGGGCGTTTCTCGCTTTTTCTTTCCAACTTCACCATTTGGCTTTTTCTCTGGTCATTCCTATGGTGTTATGGTATCTACTCCTTTTTTCAAGAACACTAAAAAACAAAATCAAGCAGGATATAAAACAATTTATTTTATTCACGGCCTCATTCTTACTTTTTTCTCTTCCTCTTATCTTATTTGAGCTAAAGCATAATTTTTTGAACTTCAGAAATTTATTAACTCTTATTTCAGAGGGCAATACGGCAAACGGTGGAGGTTTTATAGCCTCATTTTTATTATCTAATCAAGCCCTCTATACGTATGTATTTCAAACAGCGACAACTACACTTCTTCCTTTTTTATTAACTGTTTCTCTTACGATCTTCTATTTAGTAAAGAATGTGCAGAAGAAAAAATTCTCATTGGTAAATTTACACCTTTTGAATATTGTGTTTTTTTTAGTCTTTTTTAGCTTGATTAATACTGCGCGAAATGCTCATTATTACAATGTAATTTATCTAAGTTTCTTTGTGATATTGGCTTCATTCTCAGCAAGTCTTGACAAAAGCAAAACCGCTAAAACTTTGGTGTTGATTCTATGTATAGGTATTTATTTAATACTAAACATCCGCAATCTAAACTATCTGTTTAAACCAACAAAAAGTCAGATGAGCATCGCGAACAAAGTTGCACAAAGCATCGCCGAGCACACTCCTAAAAAGAATTTTCAAACCATCGCCCTGCCTAATGTAGAAACTGATGGACATATCAGGTATTTTCTCGAAATAGACGGATATAGACCGTTACCCGCCGATACTACTACACCGCCAAGTGAATTATTTGTGCTTTGTTTTGAAAAGAAATGTGAAGTTCTTGGTAACCCACAATGGCAAATAGCTTCATTTAAAGATGCTAAAATTGATACAATATGGACTGTTGAAGGGGTAAAAATCTACAAATTAATTCACAACCAACAAGAAACAAGTAATCCAAACGGTTCACAATATTCAAACTAACAGATTCTGATTCGATTATTTGAGATTTGGAACTTGGAACTTTTTTGGATCTTGCAAATTTGAAATTGGGATTTATGTCAATATCACTTATTATTCCCTGTTATAACGAAGAAGCCAATATTCAAAAAGGAGTTCTTGATAAAATAGGAAATTTTACTCAAAATAACTTGAAATTTGCCGAAGTACTCATCGTAGATGACGGCTCAAGCGATCGATCA
>MFZI01000028.1:18672-25343 GCA_001789355.1 Candidatus Roizmanbacteria bacterium RIFCSPHIGHO2_01_FULL_39_8 | reverse complement strand
GAAATATCTTACTACGTTTCCGAAATTCAAACTGCTTGAAAATAACCACCAGGGAAAAGCCTTTGCGATCATGACCGGTATAAAAAATTCAAATGGCTCACACGTTATGTTTTCGGATATTGACTTGGCTACGCCGATTGAAGAAGCGTATAAATTAATAAAAGAAATAGATCACGGATATGAAATAGTGATAGGATCACGAAGTTCCCGAAGAGAAGGTGCGCCTTTACTTCGGCGCCTTATGTCTCATGGCTTTATCGTTATTCGAGATATTATTTTGGATTTGAAGGGATTGAAGGATACTCAAAATGGGTTCAAATTGTTCAGTAAAAAGGCTGCAGCTAAAATAATTGAAAAACTCAAAGTTTTTCATGGCAAAAGAAAAGCCGAGGGTTCGTCCGTTACAGCTGCATTTGATCTGGAATTTTTGTTTTTAGCAAACAAAATGGGCTATGCCATAAAAGAGGTTCCCGTTACGTGGTTACATGTCGAAACAAAAAACGTGAATTTTTTCCGGGATTCCATCGAAACTATTATCGATATGGTTGAGATGAAATATTATGATCTCATGAAAAAGTATTAAAAAATGAGGAAAATATTTATCGAATTATTTCTTCTTCTCATACTTTCATCTCTTATTATTTTTTTCCAATTTAATGAGATCCCAAAAAAACTTTCGTGGGACGAAGTAGAATTTTCAAGACTTGCGCTATCGCTTGAAAATAAACCATATCTCCCATATAGTCGATTAGCAACAGGTCATTCCACTCTCTATTTTTACGCCATCCTTGCCTCATTTCAGATTTTTGGTGTGACAAATTTTGCGCTTCGTTTTCCAGCAGCGCTTTTCGGAATCATGAATGTTCTGATATTTTATACCATAACAAAGCGGGTTTTTTCACAAGTCAATTATTTCAAAAAAGCTTTTTTTTTCAAAAAGATACCTATAATAGGAGAGTCCGTTTCATCATTTATTCCTTTTTCTTTGTCTCTTATTTTTATATCAAGCCGTTGGTATTTTAACTTCGCTCGTTTTTCTTTTGAGGCAACCTTTTTATTATTTTTGGAGTTGATGGCTATTTTGTTCCTTATTGTATGGTTTAAAAAGCAAAGACTTTTATATCTTATTTTTGTGAGTTTTTTTTCAGGATTGGCCTTTCTTTCATACACACCGGGTAGGATTTTTTTTCTTGTTCCCTTAGTCTTTATCATTCTCTACTCATATAGAAACTTGTTGCTAAAAAATGTCTTTGTTTTTTTTCTTCTATTTCTAGTCACCGCTTCCCCTCTTGTTTTTTATCTTTCAACAAATAAAGACACAAGAATAGAAGAGCAATTATTTTTAGTCGATAAAAAACTTAACGTTCAAAATAAAATTGATTATTTTGTAGTCAATTCAATAAAGATATCGGGGATGTTTAACTTGTACGGGGATTTGAATGGAAGGCACAATTACCCTGGAAAACCTATCCTCAATCCAATTATCGGAGCCTTTTTTCTATTGGGGATATTGGTTGCGTTTCTCAACGTTCGGAAATCGTTCAATCAACTATTCCTTCTCTATTTTATCGTCAGCATCACACCTGCATTATTCACCTACCCTGCTGAAAATCCAAACAGTTTGCGAACATTTACCGCCATCATTCCTACAGTTTTTTTTGTAGGAAACGGAGTCGCGTATTTACTTCAACTGGAAGCAAAGTCAAAAATACTATTCATAGGACTCACTTCATTTCTCATCACTTTTTTTGCACTTGCGATGGTATATGATCTGCGTACTTATTTCCTTTACCAGAAAGAAGTTTTTAAAAAAGCCTTTGAACTTAATGGCTCAATTATGAGAATTATGAATTTGAAACTATGGGAAAAAAATCAATCGCTTTAGCAATATCGATTCTACTCGTGTCTCTGTCTTTTCTCTATATCTTTTTTACCCTAGATCGTAATATAAGCTTATACACGACGCGTTTTGAACCAAAATTGTATGAAAAAAAATTTAACCAGTCTCAATGGGTAATACCTAATTCAAAGAGAGTCATATCCGACGAAGATCTGTATGCGTATGCTGGTTATCAGTACCTGAAAGGTAAAAATCCAATCTTAATAAACCCTGAAGTCCCTCCGCTTGGGAAATACATCATTGGAGTATCAATCTTAGTGTTCAACAACCAGAGGCTAGCATCAATTGTGGTTGGTGTTTTATCACTGGGAATGATCTTTCTTCTGATTTATCTATCAACTCGGTCTCTTTTTATATCGTCACTTGGCCTCTTATTATCTTCCACGACATCCCTATTTGTTGATCAGCTTATCCATGCGCCTCAACTTGATATTTTTCAATTACTTTTTCTTCTTTCTACTTTTTACTTTTTCCTGTTGTATCTCAAGAAAAAATCGCTCATATATATGCTCCTTTCTGGAATTTCTGCTGGAGCATTTGTTTCGACTAAAATTTTTGTCGTGAGTTTCTTTCTGATAAATTCTACGCTGTTTCTCTTTTATCTTATGAGAAGAATCTCAATTAAAAAAGTAGCGGTTGAGATGATTCTTTTAAACTTTGTTATCCTGTTGGTATACCTTATTACATATACGAGCTACTTTATTAACGGCGGAACATTAAGAGGTTTCTTGGGAGTGCAGAAGTGGATATTCCTTTTTTACAACGAATCACAAATTGAAAAAATTAGATTATTGGGAAGTTATATTGGGCTGATACTGGTCAACCGCTGGAAATATTGGTCAGATGGTTATCCGATCATCAGTTATGAAAGTTGGACTATCATCTGGCCGCTTGTTTTTCTACTGGGGGGTATCTCTACCATCATGCTGGTCAAGAAAAAGGATGGGTTAAAAGATAATCTCGTACTTATTCTTACCGCATTCTTGGTTGTCTATAACGGATTCCTTTTTATTACTCCTATTTATCCTCGTTACCTTCTCTTACTGTTTATCCCTTTGAATATGTTAATCGCTTTATACTTAGGCCAAAAAATCGAAGTTCGGCTTCGCAAATATTTTTGACCTTTGCTTGTCCTGAGATTTATTGAAGGAATTTTTGCTATTTGAGCTTATGAAACTTATAAAAAAACATCCACTATTAATAATCTTTCTTACTCTGTACTTTTTAGTGATAGCTTATAAATTTATATCCCATCCAACTCCTTTTTATGATTGGGATGAGGCAATCAATGTAGAAGTATCAAGAGAGATGATAGAGCAAAAATCTCTTATTCCTTTATGGCAAGGTGCTCCTTGGTTAGACAAACCTCCACTTCCCTTTCTCTTATTTGGGACAGTATTGAAACTTACTCCATTTGTCCAACCCGAAGTCTCCCTTCGTATTGTTTCATTGCTTTTATCTCTTATCTCTTTAATACTCATCTATTTTGTTTTTTACAAAGCATGTCGAAATAGGTCTATATCGCTATTAACGGTAATCATGACTTCCCTTACTCCTATATTTCTTCAGCGTTCTCAGATCGTCAATCTCGACGTTTTTCTATTGATAGGCTGGCTCGGTTATTTGCTTTTTTTTGACAATTTTATCTTGAGTTTTTTATTCCTGGCTATTGCAGTATTGACAAAGTCGCTGATCGGTTTTTACGCTCCTGGAATCATGCTTCTCTATTATTTTTATCTTCTCTTTAAATCTTCGCGGTTGAGGAGCAAAGCTCATTCAGACTCGGCGAATGCGGGAGAGCCGCGTAGGTTGATTAAAATGGTTTTGATTCAAATTGGAATCTTATCCCTATGGTATTTCGCAATGTTTTTAGTATTTAAAGAAGCTTTTTGGCAGCAACATATAATAGAAACGCATTTGAGGAGAGTTACCGCATCCATAGAATCTCATTTTGGTCAGAGAACCTACTACATAGACCTCTTATTCGAACAGATGGGATTTTTCGCTTGGCTCTCAATTATTGGATTTTTAGTAATGCTATGGCGATTTATTTCTAAAAAGCTAACAGCTGATAATCTAATATTCTGTCTATTCCTCCTTCCATGGTTCTTATTCTTAAATCTTACAAAAACCAAGATTTTTTGGTATCTTTTCCCTGCGATTCCTCAATTCGCCTTTCTTGCGGTCTACCCGCTGACACTCTTTAAGAAAGATAAAAAACCTGTCCCTTACTTGCCCGCCGTAGCTTCAGCGAAGGTGGGTCTCCTATCCGTTATCTTATTAGTTTTTATTTTTTATCAAAATTTCAGCAAAGCTGATTTTTTTAAAACATTTTATTCTAAACCGGAAGATTACTATCGTCTCGCGCTTTATGCAAAAGATCGCTGTGATTCACTTACCGTACTTGTTGACAAAAACACTCGTGACTCAACCAAAACGCTTGAAGATTTAGGATTGACTATCAGTTCAACCAAACAATGGGGCGACCATCCATCAATTGTCTACTATTTTAAGAAAAAAGTTGATTTTCTCTACACTGAAAACGGCTTTGCTGCCAAACTAATCACTCCTAAGATGTGTATCGCTACTCAAAACTCTGACACGTCAGTCATCTCTCAAAACTTTAAGCTAAAAAAGATAAAAACCATAGGAGACTATTCTTTGTTCAAAGAAATTAAAACATATTAAAATATTGTTATAATAAATATCATATGTTTGATGTGTTGAATATTGTTAAATCAGTCCGAAAACAGTTTTCAAGGAATGATTGCATCTTCATAAGCGTCATATTTTTTGCCTTTCTTTTAACCAGATTGATTCACCTTGATAAGTTTCCTATATTTTCCGACGAAGGTATATATATACATTGGGCGAAAGTTGCTTGGCATGATGCAAGTTGGAGGTTTATTTCCTTAACTGATGGCAAACAACCGCTGCAAACCTGGGGAACGATTCCGTTCCTCAAGCTTTTTCCCGACAATGCTCTTCTTGCTGGTAGACTTTTCTCTGTCGCGACTGGTTTTGCAGGACTAACAGGAATGTTTATCCTCCTTTTTTACCTATTCGGAAAAAGAACCGCTGTCATGGGAAGCTTCATCTATATATTTACGCCTTACTTTCTTTTCTATGATCGATTAGCCTTAGTTGATTCCGGAGTCAACGCAGGTTTTATCTGGATTTTATTTTTTTCGATCCTATTGGCGAAAACTAAACGACTCGATGTAGCACTTCTTTTTGGACTAACTACCGGTTTATCACTCCTTGCAAAATCTTCGGTTCGCATATTTCTAGCACTTTCTGCTCTTGTACCAGTACTCTTTGTGGAGCGAAAGATAAGAAAAAATTTATCTCAATTTATTAATTTCTATTTTCTGTTTTTTATCGTGACCGCAGTTTCGCTTGTAATTTATAACATTCAAAGACTTTCTCCTTTTTTTCATTATGTAGCAGAAAAGAATAAGACCTTCATCATGACGTTCGACGAATTTAAACAAAATCCCTTTGCTTCTTTTTTTCACAATATCCAGATCATCCCTGAGTATGTAATAAATGAATCGGGGTTTATCCTTATTGTTTTTGCTCTTTTAGGAATTTGGCGATTGATCAAGCAAGATAGAAGATTGGTTATTTATTTACTTTCTTGGACTATCATCCCATTTTTAGCATTGGCTTTATTTTCAAAAGTTATCTACCCGCGCTATCTTATTTTCTTTGGATCACTCTTAGTTGTATTTGCAAGTTATTATCTAGCTCACATAAAAAACAAACTCTTATCTGTTACTTCTTATCTACTTATTATTTTTTTCTTTTCCTATTATAATTACACTCTCCTTTTTGACTTTCAAAAAATCCCTTTCCCCGAAATCGATAGAGGTCAGTATATAGAAGGAGCAACGGCAGGATGGGGAACCAAAGAAATTATCGACTACGCCCGAGAAAGATCAAAAGAAAAACCGGTCGTTCTCTTAGCTGAGGGTAGTTTTGGTCTCGTCGGAGATGTACTGGATGTGTTTACAAAACCAGGAGACAGAATTTTTGTTAAAGGATACTGGCCATTGGACGAAAAAGCTCTTTTTGAAAATCAAGTCGAGCTCGCAGAAAAATATGTCTTCGTCGTGTTTGCACAGAAAGAAAATTTCCCCAAGGATTGGCCAATCGAGTTGATTAAAAAATTCGAAAAACCTGGAGGTAAATCAACTATTTATCTTTTTGAACTGAAAAGCAAGAATTACAACACAGCCCAAAAAACCTAAAAAGGTGAGAATATTTGCCAACTTCCTAATTGGAGTATCTTCGAAAATAAAATCGAGCTTATATTTTCCAGCTGGAATAGAAACTGTCATCAGATGAAGTTTGTTCTTATCGTTTATTTGTATTTTGTTTTCGTTTAAATAAGCACTCCAGCCTGGGAAATGATAGGTATTTAATTGAAATAATAACGGTTTTTCTGTCCGAATATAAAATTCTTTGTTCTGAAATTTATCCTGGAGTTTTCTTACAAGGCCACCTCCTTTTACAGTAGTAAAAGATCTATCGGGAACATCCTGCTTTTCTATGGCTAACTGTGTCGTCCCCAGGGAAGATTTTTTTATTGCTACTTCTTTGGGTACAAATTCGTAAGAAGTACCGCTTATTCTCCACTTTACTTCTTCATTCGATGTACGTTGCCTATCTGTAGTCGTGATCAGTCTTTCAGGCCTGAAATATTTCTGATAGATAAAGATCGTCAAAAAAATAATAAAAACGGTGAGAATTATATTTCTGGCCCTTC
>MFZI01000028.1:16596-18657 GCA_001789355.1 Candidatus Roizmanbacteria bacterium RIFCSPHIGHO2_01_FULL_39_8 | reverse complement strand
CCGGGGGTTTGCTATATTGATCTAACAGTCTGGAGAGAAAAAATACGGAATAACCTCCAACTATTGAGATAAAAATTGTCGCGAATGTTAAAAATCTCCAAGGAAACTGCATATACCACAAATACTTAACTTTATCCCAAATGAATGACGAATATGCAGTAGTCATGAAAAGACTAAAGGAGAGCATGAGAATAGATAATAGATAATAGTTAACAGTTAAATCGGGCTTCTTTTTTCTAAATAGATAAATCAGGCAAAGAAAGACTGATGTAACAGCTAAACCCCAGTGAATTTTGCCTAACTGGAAGGTCATTCCGTCGGTTAATCCCGGGCCTGATCCCCCATATCCCCAAGGGGAATAAAAAAATTGCGGAATGTCAATAAAATGCAATTTGTAGTTTGCCAATTCCGAGGTGAGGATTTTGTCAACAAGCGTGTATTTTCGCTCAATCAGCGAGGGTAGCCAAAAAAAAGAAGAAAGTAAAAGTCCGAAAAAACCACCTAACCCCGTAAAAAAAGCGAATTTTAGCTTATCATTACTTTGCCAAAGATAAAATAGGAAAAAGAAAAACAAAAATATGACTGCTGGTACCGCAATGAGAGGATGAGCTAAAATGAGGAGAGCGATTGTTATAGCTAAAAGAATCGAGTTGGCCCAATAGGACTTATTGCTTTTATGAGCAAGACGAGAAAAAGCTAGGAGAACAAAGGGAAAAATAGCAAGGCTTGCTGACTCTGCAAATGCACCTCTTACATAGACCAACACAGCGTGATAAAAAAAATACGTATAGAGAGTTGCCGCTAAATATGCCGCGAGCCTATCGGTTATTTTCCTCACATACAGGAATATTCCAAGCGCTCCTATATAAAAAGAAAAAATAACCATTAATTTAATACTCCACATAAAAGAAAACCCTGCAAGATGAAAAAATTCCGCTACATAATAGATGAAAGGGGGATAAAAATTAAAGAGGGGATATCCAAATCCAAACCCTAACCCATCGACCCAGCGCGGATACAGATAGCCTTGCTTTATCCCCTGATCGAGAAGGAATAGACGTACGATATGCTGATCATCATGCATCGAAAAATACTGATTGTTCAGAAGTCTTATAAATGCCGGAGCTGTTATAATTAAGAGAAGTAGCAAATCAATACAGGCCGATTTTACCTTACGCATAAGAAAATTATAACAATTACTAGTAATTTTGGACATGAATGATGATATTTCAAGCTTGAAAAAGAGAACGATCTGGAGTGTGATAAGTTTATTCCTACAAAGCGGGTATTCTGCCGTTTTAGGCTTGGTAGCCAACCTGGTTCTTACTATTCTACTCTCTCCTACTATCTTTGGGATATATATAACGGTATTGTCACTTATCTCCGTCCTTAATTATTTTTCTGATATAGGGTTGGCTGCGTCTTTGATTCAAAAGAAAGAGATAACCGACGAAGATGTCTCTACCACTTTTACTGTACAGCAGATTTTAATAATCACACTTATTTCTCTTGCCTTTTTTGCTACTTCGTCAGTTCAACATTTTTATCAGTTACCAAAAGAGGGAGTATATCTATTTTGGGCATTACTTATCTCATTTTTTATCTCTTCGCTGAAGACTATTCCCTCAATCTTTTTGGAAAGAAAAATTCAATTTCAGAAAATTGTTCTTGTCCAAATGATAGAAAATTCTGTATTTTACATCTCTACCATTATTCTTGCCGTTTTCCATTTCGGATTACTAAGTTTTGCAATTGCGGTCCTGTTGAGGGCAATAACCGGATTTGTTGTCATTTATAGTATTTCATTTTGGCTTCCGACTGTCGGCATATCTATGTCTAGCCTAAAAAAACTTTTGTCCTTCGGCGTCCCATTTCAGGCGAGTTCTTTTCTCGCATTGTTTAAGGATGATCTTATCACTCTCTTCTTGGGAAAAGTATTGGGGTTTCAGGGCTTGGGTTACATCGGCTGGGCTAAAAAATGGGCCGAAGCACCAATCCGGATCATCATGGATAATATAAGCCGCGTCTTGTTTCCAGTCATAGCGAGAATACAAGGAGATA
>MFZI01000028.1:9716-16561 GCA_001789355.1 Candidatus Roizmanbacteria bacterium RIFCSPHIGHO2_01_FULL_39_8 | reverse complement strand
CAGACTCTACTCTTGGCCCCAACTATGATCGTATTAGTTTTGATTATGCCAAAACTTCTAGATTTAATTCCTAAATATAATAAATGGCAACCGGCACTACCCTTATTCTATCTATTTTGCATATCAGCATTCCTGGCATCATACTCTACTCCTTTTATTAATCTGTTTAATGCTATGGGAAAAGTAAAAATACCTCTCATACTTATGTCTTTTTGGACAGCAGCCAATTGGATTTTGACCGTATATTTAACTAACCTATTTGGCTTCTATGGTTTTCCAATAACGCAGGTAATTTTAGCTTTAACTTTCGTCGTTGTGGTGTATCATGCGAAAAAGATGATACAGATAAATTTCTTGGGTTCTATTAGTAAAGCTATTATTTCAGCGATTCTTACAGGACTGGTTATGTGGGCACTTCTCACATATTTAAAAACTTCATTTCCGACCTTATCGTTTACAATATTGATTGGAGGAATAAGCTACCTTATAATATTAAGATCGGCATTTCGATTTAATTTAATAAAACATTTTAGAGAACTTCTTTTCCATGGCTAAAATATCGGTTATCTGCATAATCAAATATCAGCATCCCAGACTGTTTGAAGTACTTAAATCTGTTAAAGAAATTGCCTCAGAAATAATCATTGCCGATACGGGTATATCTGAGGAGTTGGAAAAAGAATTGCTCATGATAGATAAATTAAAAATTGTCCGGGTAAAGAAGAAATTTTCTTTTGCCGAATTAATCCGTGAGGATCTTAAGCACTATGCTAAAGAGCAGTATATCCTTTTTGTCGACCACGATGAAATAATTCCTCCCGATCTTAAAAAATTCATTCTGGATAATTATGAGAAATATGATTATTTTGCAATCCCACGCAAAAATATAGTGTTTAACAAATGGATCAAACATTCCCGTTGGTTTCCCGACTATCAAATACGGCTAATCAATAAAGACAAGGTTTATTGGGATAGGGACATTGATATTCACAAACAACCAGAATTGAAGGGAAAAGGATTATTTATCGAGGCTAAAGAAAACCTTTCTCTGATCCACTATAATTACGAAAATATTGACGAATATATCTCAAAAGCAATTTTTTATGCGAAACAGGAATCTGCCCAATTAATAAGAAAAAATAAAGTGATGACCCTGACTCAAACTATACAAAACTCTATTTCAGAATTTATCAGCAGATTTTTTGCAGAACAAGGCTATAAGGATGGCACACATGGTTTTGCTTTAGCAATTCTCCAAATGTTTTACTATTTTTTGGTTTATTTTTACTACTGGGAAAGTAAAAAATACATTCAGGGAAACGACAATTTACCTGTGATATCGCGCTCTTTTTTTAGAAAAGGATTAATAGAAACTAATTATTGGCTGAGTAAAGAGTCGCTGGTCCATTCTATTACCGCTGTCAAACTTAAGATTGAAAATAAATTATTATCCCTATTTCACTAAAGAATGGCTCACTTCTGGAAAAATAAACGAGTGCTGATAACTGGTGCTTCAGGGTTCGTAGGCAAGCACTTAACAAAAAGATTGGCTGCACTTAAAGCAAGTGTTGACTATTTTAATGAAAATGTCAGTGATAGTAATAAAGTCAATTCTGTTTTTAATTCGGGAAAATATCATTTTTGTTATCACCTAGCAGCTCAGTCATTATTGAACATTGCAGGAAAAGATCCAATTCCAACTTTCGATACGAATATCAGAGGTACATGGAATGTTTTAGAGGCTGCTCGACAAAATAAATTAGAAGGAATAATCATCGCTTCCACCACTCATGTATATGGAAAAAATCGTCTTCCTTTTTTGGAAACATATTATCCTAGGCCCACAGGTCCATATGAAACATCTAAAGCCTGTGCCGACATACTTGCTCAAACGTATGCCAATTATTATGCGCTTCCGGTAGCTATAGCTCGATGTGTCAATATATATGGCCCTGGGGACCAGAATAACAGAATTATTCCGAAAACCATCAATTTTTTGCTTAAAAATCAACATCCTGAGATTTTTTCGAACGAGACAACAAGAGATTATATGTATATAGACGACGCCACAGATGCATATATAACTTTGGGAGAAAACTTGAAAAATCTGATGAAAATTTTGTCAAATATAACTTTTAATTTCGGAACTGGCAAGCATTATAGTAATGCCTATATCGTAAATAGGATTATTAAACTATCCGCAACCAGCAGTGTTAAACCTATATTTCTTGAAAATAATAGAAAGCTCGAAATTTCTAAACAATATGTTTCAATTCAAAAAGCGAAAGAGTTCTTAAATTGGAAGCCTCACTATTCTCTGGATGAGGGACTTAAAAAAACAATAAAATGGTATCAAGAGGAAAAAACACTCTAATACAGAGAATATATCCTGATTAATGTATTCTCAAAAATTTTTTTGCTGGCTTTTGGTTTACAAACGGTAATTATTTTTTTTGCTGCTGGTAACAACTTCACTTCATAAACATAATCTACTTCTTTTAGAATCGTGCAATCCTTTTTTTTAATTCTTTCCAGACGTTTCTCATAGGGAACGCTTGATACTCCAAGCGTCTGTACATCTGCGATATATTGCTGTTGTCCTGAAAAAGCTGCAATATGCGAACTGTCACCATATCCATAGAGTGGAAAATTTTTTCCGGTACTCGTTGTCATATCTAGTTTAAATTGTTCATCCAATACTACTCCTTGTGGTTGTTTCTTTAGGAAATTAAGCGCTTCAACTTCCTCTTTAGGTATGTAGGTTGGACGCGATGTCATAAAGTGCCAAAAAAGATCATAGGAAGTGGGGAGTGACAATAACACGATGAACATTCCAATAACTAATAATAGTTTTTGTTTTGACCTGAAAAGGTCGTCTATCAATTTTGTTAAATAGATCGTTGACAAAAAAACTGCGTAAAAGAAAAACTGAATTGTATTCCACCAAACGCCCTTTTGAACCAATGTGACAGTAAGTAATATAGAGAAAAATAGTGTTGATACCACCACTGCATCAAAGGTATCAAGCTTTCGTCTAACCCCTAGAATGGCTATATATATGATTCCGAAAAATCTAGTCCCTAAATAGAATAATAAAAAGATGAATAAATTTATAGCCTCTATCGCAAAGAGTCGCGGTCCCATCTTGAATTGTTGTAGATAGTATCTTGCATCCGTCATACTCTGAAGATAGAACTGATCCGGAGCCTCGGTAATAGGGTGAATAAGTGCAAAAGGCGCGAAACCAAAAGGAAAACCGGTTTTCCCTGATTGGAATGGATTATAAAAGATAAGAACGGAAAAACCAACGAAGATCGCCAAGAGCAAAAAATAAAACACATAGGTAAAGAATATTTTTATCTTTTCTTTATGTAGATTTTGGAAAAAATTAAGGACGAGGTGTATTGACATAAGAAAAAGTCCGATTAATCCTCCATAGAACTTCAAACCGAACATGCAAAAAAGTATCATTCCATTTAAGACAACTTGTCTAAGGGTGATTTTTCTATCTTTGATTAGAATAAGAAGCGCAAGAAAAAGAAGAAGGGAAAGAGCATACTGCAAATTAGACATACTGTGCAATATGGGTTGGAGCAAGAGAGTTGAAGAATCCTTAATCGTTTTACTATGATACAGAGTCAAAAGATATGAAAATGAACCGGCGAAATAACTCATGAGAAGAAAGAGGCTCACAAATAATGGATTATCTTTCACTTTCCTTGCAAAAGTGGTAAGTAAAAACGTAAAGACAATAAACCAGACGACAGGAATCAACTTAAAATACGAAATAATTGCAGGAATACCCATTTTAGAAAGGAGAAATATGCCAAAATCCATGAACCAGTTATAGCTATAGAGCTTTTCTCCTGCAAATGTGGGTGAAATAAAGGGTATTTTATTGAAAGAGACAGCCTCAATCGCAAGATGCCAAATCGCGTCTCTTCCGTGTACTCCCCAGAAATAATATCCACATTCTTTTTCAAAACAAAGATATGTTCCACTGGGAAAAATAATAAACATATAGAGTAAAAAGGCAGGAATAATTATCCAAAGTAAGAATTTGTGTTTACCAATGTAGTTAAGCGAGTCCTTCATAAGAGGGTATATATAATTATTTTTTTATTGTGGTAAATTGTTTTTATATTTGCTGGATTACATTTCATGACAATTTTATCTTCATCTCTTAGCTGTTTTATCTCATAGACATAGTTTACCTCTTTAAGGATAGAACAATCCATTTGCCTCAGCTTTTCCAATCTTTTCTCATAGGCAACTCCCGTCAGTCTCAATTGCAGCTCATTTGCGAAGTATTCTTGTTTATTGGAAAAGGCTGCAACATAAGCAGTGTCCTCATATGCATAAAGAGGTTTGGGATTTGTCAGGTTTTTCCATTCGTTTTTATACAGGGGTGTCAAAACTACTCCCTGAGGTTGCTTTTTCAGGAACTCTAACGCCTCCAACTCTTCCTTAGGTAGATAGGTCGCACCCGGAGTAGCGAGATAGAATTTGACCATATCATAAGAAGTAGGAATCGATAGTACCAAAATCAGTATTGCTATCAATTTAAAAAGTATTTTTTTTGCCGTGATTAGGGAATACGTCAATCTCGCCAAATAGATAGTCGAGAGAAATATCGCATAGTAAAAAAATTGTATGGTATTCCACCACTCTGCTTTTTGAACTAACGTAATACTTAACAATATGGAAAAACAGATAGTCAAAATAACGGAGAAGTCAAACAGATTCAGCTTACGCTTCAAAAATAAATAGAAAATGTAGAAAAATCCAAAAAAACGTGTACCTAAATAAAAAAATAGAAAAATAGTTAAATTGAGAGCCTCTATACCTATTAGTCTTGGTCCTACACCATGCTCTACTAAATAATATCTCGCATCTGTCAAATTCTGGAGATAGAACTGGTTTGGCATTTCGGTGATAGTATGAACAAGCGCAAACGGAGCAAATCCGAAAATCGAACCGCTTTTAAGAGATTGAGTCGGATTATAGAAGAATATTACGCTTAAGAGCGTAAATATTCCCAGTATTAAAATACTTACTAGATACCGTTTCAAATCTTTTAAAAGATAAGCTAATGTTAAATAAATTCCGGTCAAAAAGATACTTATCGCTCCCCCGTAGAATTTGAGACCCATGATAGTGAAGACGGTAAATCCAATTACGAGTGAAGTTTTTAAGTTGATTCTTCTGTTTTTGATAAGCACCAATAAGAGAAGTAAAAATATTAAAGAAAATGCATACGGGGGATTTGACATCATGAGCATCACGGGTTGAGGAAGCTGGGTTGATGAATCATTTATGTTGCCTTCACGATAGAGTTTGATTAAATAGTAAAAAGAGCCTGCGAAGTAATTGAAAAAAAGAAATATCCCAACAAATAAAGATGAATCTTTTATCTTGCGAGCCAGTACAATGAGTAATACGGTAAAAATAACAAACCAGATTACTGGAAAAAGCTTGAAGTAAATAAAGATAGGTGAAAAGCCAACCTTAGCAACTAAGTAGGAAAAGAAATCAAAAAGGTAGTTGTATCCATAGAGAGATTGACCCGCGTAGGTGGGAGCAATAAATGGAAATTTCTGAAAAGAAACATTGGTAATAGCAAGATGCCAAATAGCATCATGTCCGTGAACTCCCCAAAAATTTATTCCACACGCATTTGTAAAACAGTAAAAAGTTCCGCTGGGAAATATGAGGAGCATGAATAACAGAAAAGCAGGGAGAATGATAAAAAGTAAGAATTTGTGCTTTCTGATATAATCAATCGTATGCCTCATAAGCTTGCTGTTATTACTGTTGTGTACGAGAATTATACAGTACTTCAGGATTTCCTTAAAAGCCTTGAGAAACAAAACAATAAAAACTTCACATTATTCGTTGTTGATCTTTCAAAAAACAAAAAATCAATAAAAGCAACTCCATTTGAAACTATAATAATTTCTGGTTTAAATAAGGGGTACGCCCATGGAATTAATATAGGATTAAAAAAAGCGAGCGAGAGCGGTATTCATTTTTTTTGCATTTTAAATAATGATACGTATTTTGAAAAAGATTTTATAGATATGTCAATGAGATCTCTTCTAGATCATTCCTCTTCTATCATCGGAGGAAAAATATACTACGCGCCAGGCTATGAATATCACAAAGATCGCTATTCAAAACAAGATTTGGGAAAAGTTTTCTGGTATGCGGGTGGCTCAATCGATTGGAATCATGCCTTAACACCTCATCGTGGTGTCGACGAAGTGGATCGCGGACAGTATGACAAAGTTGAAGAAACCGGATTCGTCAACGGAGCACTCATGTTGTTGGATAAATCGGCTATAGATAAGTTAGGTTATTGGGACGAGACATATTTTCTTTACTTTGAGGATTCAGACTTTTGTATACGGGCAAAAAGGATGGGAATTAAATTGATTTATGACCCGCGTATTATTTTATGGCATAAAAACTCACAATCAACCGGCGGCCCCGGATCTAAAATCCATGAAAAATACCAACGAATAAACAGATTGAGATTCGGGATAAAATATGCGCCTCTCAAAACTAAGCTGCATCTAATTAAACAGTGGTTATTGAGGCAATGAAAATCCAATCTCCTTTAAGCAAAAAAATTTTCCTTTTGATCTTTGTCCTTGGAGTAATCATTTACACATTCCAACTTTATAGAGTTGCTAAGAATTATTCGCAATCTCACCGCTTCGGCGATGAGGACGCTCATATGTTGGGAGGTCATCTTATATTAAAAGGATATAAACCATACAAAGATTTTTCCGGGAATCATCAACCCCTGACATATTGGCTTCCGGCCGCAATTCAAAAAATTG
>MFZI01000028.1:0-9704 GCA_001789355.1 Candidatus Roizmanbacteria bacterium RIFCSPHIGHO2_01_FULL_39_8 | reverse complement strand
ATACTCAATAGTTTGGTCAATTATCTACCTTGTTACTTTTGGCCCCTTTGTTTTTTTCTTTATCTCAATTTTTGAACTCTTAAAATATGTCCTCCTGGGAAATAAAGTACTTGGGGAAGTATGGGCGTTGTACCCTTTTTTATTTCTGCTCGGGACAGTAATAAAACATACTCTGTTAAAGAAGAAAATTTCAAATGTAACCTTAGCCATCTTTTCCTTAGCTACGTTTACATCTGCTTTTTCACTTTTGCCTTTATGGCCAAGTATCGGACTTCTTAATCTTTATTTATTGATCGCAAATAGAGAAAACCGGAAAAAAATATTTTGGCAGTTTTTTCCGCTCTTCCTTTTAACAATCATTTTATTTGTGCTCACCCCCTTTATGGATTATATCCAGAATACCTTCGTCGACAATATTACTTTTGTTATTCCAAATATGAATAAAGTTTCGTCAACAGCGGATTATTTCAAAATGATTTTTTTACCATTTAATTTTATCTATTCAGGCTCCAATTTAGTAAGCCTGACAATTTTCTTTTTTCTTCTTTTTTATCCTTTAGTATTGTATATATTCTGGCGTATAAAAAGATTGGTGCCCTTTACAGTAATATTAGTTTCTCTTATACTCTCAAATAACCGCACTATTACGCTAAAGTTCGGAGACTTCCATATCTTGCCCTGGATTGCAGCCTTCATATTCATTCCTATCGTAACGATAAGTTTTTTAAAAGAAATCAAAAAATTAGGGAAAGTTCGGAAGATTTATTTTATATCCATAATTATTTTGTTGATGTTTTCTTTTTGGTTCAATATGCTAAATAAGGCGGAATTTTACGGTAATATTTTACTCAATACTACGAACGACATTTCACGCGAACACTACATCAACTATTCAAAATCTGTTAAAAATGGCTTGGGAATAAAATCTATTAAGAAAGACGGTGATAGAGTCTTTGGTATTGCAAACGATACGTTAGCGATATGGGTTGCTGATGCTGAATTGGCAATTCCTCCTCTGGAATCTATGAGCTGGCAATATGACCTGCCAAGATTTAGAAAACAGATATTTGAAGTATTTAGAAATAATCCACCAGAATTTTTCCTTATGGATAGTCTTGCACCTTTGGACGGAAATGACGCTGTAAGTAAATTGGTGGTTAATAAACTTAATACAGATTATATTCGAATTAATCATCTGAAAAAGCCGTCGGAATTGTATGTTTTAAAATCAAAGATACCTAAAGTGAGGGAAAAACAGTGGGAAGAATTTGAATATTATCTTTTTGAGAGACCTGCTTTGCCAAAAGGTGAGCCTAATCTATAAGAAGATTGTATATCACTATTTCCCAAATCGCCTTCACTCCATCGATCCAACCAATTTTTTTTCCTTCCTCATAAGTTCTTCCCTGATATGATATTCCCACTTCATAAATTTTTAAAGGTTTAATTTTTGCAATTTTTGCAGTAATCTCTGGTTCGAATCCAAACCTCTTACTTTTTAGTTTTGAACCGAGTTTACGAATTAACTCACCTCTGAAGACCTTATATCCTGTCTCCATATCGGTGAGATTGAGATTGGTAAACACATTTGAAAGGGTTGTTAAAAAATTATTGGCAAGATAGTGCCAGAAATACAAAACCCTGTGCGGCCGATCCGTCACAAACCTCGACCCGTAAACAACATCAGCTTGGTTTTTTAAGAAAGGAGCCAGAAGTAGTTCATAATCATCCGGGTCATACTCCAGATCTGAATCTTGCACAATTACAATATCTCCATTAGTTTTTTCAAATCCAAGCTTTAATGCAGCGCCCTTACCTTCATTATCTTTTCTCCGAATGATTTTGAGAGTAATTGAATTCTTTTTTTTACTTAAAATTTCTACTTGTGAGTTAATCATTTCAATTGTTTTATCTCTACTTCCATCATCTATAATTATGATTTCTTTTCTTAACCCGCAGGTCTTGGCAACAGCCACTTCTTGGATTGTTTTTCTAATATATTTTTCTTCGTTGAAAACAGGAATTACAATACTCACCAGTGCAAATTTCATATATTTGGGATATAGTATACTTTATTATCGTGGCTTTTCTTTTCATTTTCTTCAATCTTGTTTTAGCAGCATGGAGCGTACTACACAAAGATATCTATTACTATACCGATATCGGCCGAGATTTTCTTATATTTGACGAAATTGCGACTAAAAAATTAGTACTCATTGGTCCCCGTGCCGATGCGCAAGGATTGTTTCATGGCGTTTTATGGCATTATCTCAATATGCCAGCTTATCTCATTGGTAACGGGAACCCGATAATTGTTGGGTGGTTTTGGATTCTTCTCACCGTGGGATTTTTAGCATCGGTCTATTTTATTATGAAGCGTCTTTTTGATTCACAGTCTGCACTTATCGCCACTCTTCTCCTCTCTTTCACTATGGTCCCAATTGCTCAAGGTTTTTTTCACGGTAACGGAGCGATGCTGCTGCTTCCATTATTTCTCTATTTTTTTATAAGGTATGAACAAACGGCTAAACTAATATATTTAATCGGTCATTTTTTTATAGGAGGAATGCTTTTACAGTTTGAAATCGCACTCGGATTACCTCTCCTTCTCTTATCCACCCTTGCAGCGGCAATACTTGTTATACGGAAAAAGAAATATATTCATTTTGTCGGTTTTGCTGTTTTACTATTGTTTTTTTTAACATTCCTGGTATCCGATCTTAGGCATAATTTTCTACAGTTTCGATCGCTCATTGCATATGCGAAGGGTGCCCGCGACGGGAAGCCAATCCCCTTGATCTTGTCGCTGAAGGACAGACTCGAGGGACTATCGACCGTGGGACTCAATTTCGTAAGATCGCCACTTCATAAATTTAATTTGGTCGTATTTATTTTTATGACCTATTGTTTTTATGGTATATTCAAAAAAAAAGACAGAAAAAGATCCTCATATCTTATATTCTTGTATTTTTACATCGGCTATTATGCATTGACTCTTTTACATGGTGGATTTCTTATCATGTTTTGGTGGTTGCCAATGAGTGTACTCCCCATTCTTATTTTTTCGACCCTCCATCGCTATAGTCTTAAATGGTTATATTACGGATTACTGTTCACGATAATTGTAATTTCGGGTATTCAAAATACACTCTATATCAGCAAAATAACCATTGGGTTCGGTACAGCAAATGGATCATGGAGATTCCACCTTACAAACGCGAATAAGATTTTTGCAGATGCCCCGGGGGAGTTCGGTTATTTTATCTACGCCCCGGATATTTTTGGCTACCAGGATAAATATGCAATGTCTTACGCAGAAAAGCTATCTTCAAAGAAGGCCTCTAGATTTATTAAAAAACAAACTACATACGTTTTGATCGAGCCGCCTCCTAGTTTCAGACCTGATCTTATGGCCGAACCATGGATTAAAAGGGAGTTGGGAATTAATTCCTCACCGGTAAAAATAATACCTTTAAGTAACGGTTACCAAATTAATAAATATAATCTTTCTAAAAGTGATAGGGAACCCCCTGCAAAGATTACTCCCAACGACTGGCTTTTCTTTCGTTAAATTCGCTTACCCGTCTGGGGTTAGATTATTCTATATATTTATATAATTTAAGTTTTTGCAGGACTGAATCCCTTTCCTTCTTCAGAATAAAAAGATCTGTATCTAACCTGATTGATGTTGGATTTTTAAGCACATTAACTCCCTTAACATCCTTCAAACTTATATAGTATTCTTTAAGCCAGGTAAGAAAAAAATTGCCGAACTCAGATGTGAGCGTGCCAAAAATACCTGTATCTATCTTAAAGATGATAATTGTGGGTTTTTCTTTAGCGAACTGTTTGATGAAATTAGTTTTTAAAACATCATTTTCCCTAAATTGCGGAAGTAAAGAAAGATATTTTCCGACCATCCTCCCCTTTTTAACGAAGAAAGACTCATGTGGCTCATAGGGTCCTGACCAAAATGTATCATCTTCATCGAGAATTTCATCGATAAAAATTGCGCTGTCAGAAGTATCACGAATTGAAGGCATCTTTTGAGTGTAGCGGAGATACCATTTCGAATATGTATTGTACAAAAGAAAAATGAAGGAAAAAAGTAAAAATAATAACAACAACAATCGCCCTATTCTTAGGACATCTTGAAAAAATTCTTCTTTTAATACAATTTTCTTGAAAGCGCCAAGAACAAATAATGAAGCTGTTATTCCTAACATTATGTAAAGCCCAACTTGATAATCAGTTTCATTAATCGACGTGCTTATATTACTTCTCGGAGCTGAAAATGAAAGAATGAAGAAGAACAAAATACCAATAGGTAAATACCGTAACATCAATAGAAGAAGCAGGATGAAACTACCCAATGTCACAAGCGATCCTACCGGGAGATAAAGACTTAAGTCTTTTATGGTCGTCAAACGGGGAAGATAACCTTGCCAAAAATTATAAATCAAAGTAAAACCAAATTTTAACGGATTGAAAAATTTACCTCTTGTATAGTTTGCGATATTAATATAAAGATCTGTATTATAGGTAAGATTTGCAAAGTAAAAATCGCTTATGGAGTTAGTCAACAGGAGATAAAGTAAATAAAAAAAATAAGGAACTGCCGAAAATAGGACTAAAATAAGGATGTGTTTAATCTTTGGCAACAATAAATACACTTGCCAAAGATACAAGACCAAGCCCAGATAGAGATAACTCAGCGAAGAAAAAATGAGACAAAATGTGAGAAACGACGTAACGAGATAAATTGCTATGGTATTACTTTTCTTGTAAGTCTCAAGAAGTAATATCCAGAATATGAGCGAAAAGAAAAAAGCAGCTAAACTATCGGCTAAAAAAATATGCAGCCAATAATAAACTGTGACAAGCGGATAAAGTAATAAAAATACAAGGGAGTAAGCATAAAAATCTTTATGATTTTTTTTGATCCAGACGGCCAAACCAAAAAGTGCCATGAATTGGAATAATGCCCAAAAAAATCTGAACAGAGTATATGAATTGAATGACAGCTTTAAAAGAAATGCAGAGAGATACCAGGCGAGAGGTAAATGATGGTCGAAAAATTCCCTGTATGGTACCTTTCCCAGGTTGATATATTTTCCTGCCCAGAGATTGACGAACTCGTCCGGATAACTAACATAAGTAGAATTAATCAAAAACAAAGCGAAAACGGCGCAAAAAAAAAGTATTCCTGGAATCAAACTTTTTTTGCCTGCAAGAATTGTCTGTAAACGCTTAAACATATTTTTTTCTTACTTCTCTCACTAGCAATATAATTGCTGCAAAGATGGAGAAGAATATTATAATGGAGTGCTGTAAATTCACATTATTAAGTTTATCCCATCCTCCCAAACGAATATAGGGATAATATGAAACAAGTAACCCAAAGAAAAACACATTGAGAGGCAAAATGAATCGTAGAGGAAAAGGAAGAAAAACAAATAGATTTATAAAATACCAGGGTTGAATCCCTACCCATAAAGACATATAGATAAGTATTGCCGCAACTCCGGCAAATGCTAAAAATTGGAATACTTTATTTCTTCCGCTGGTCAAAATTAAAGGAGCGGTAACATACTTTATACCTGCTGAAGCTAAAATAAAGAATCTACCTAATATTTCTCTTTGCTTGAAGATGAAGTACACTCCAATAATCCCGAGGGAGACCGCAACAAGATCATTATGCATGTTTATCAGACCTTCGATGATAACTAGAGGGTTTGTTGCGAATAAAATAGCTGAACGCTTGTCTATTTTTTTAAGACAATATACGCTCAAAGCATAAAAAACAAGCCAAGTTACTTTAAAGAGCAAAAAACTCAATAAAAATTTTCCGAGACTCAAAAAAGACGGAACCAAGGTAATCAATAGAAAAACGGGGCCGTAAGGATATGTTCTATGGGTCCAGTGCATGAATCGGAGCCACTGATCCTGGGGAAAGTCGAGAGCTTTAAAGAGATATGGATTCTGGTGATACCAGGTCACGATTTTTGCATCGAACATGTAATTGAATAAATCGTGAGTCAGGAAGGGATAGGAGATAAGACTCACTAATCCCACTAAAATTGCGATTCGCAAGGGATCAAATTTCTTAAAATTCTTAGTAAAAAAATAGGAAAAAACAAAGAGTAAAACAACTCCAACAAGGTATAACAACCAAGAAGCGTCTCTATGATAATAACCAAGATCTACTAAGGAATTTCTAAACCCTACCCAGATATCCGACTGAATAAGGGTAAGATTTGGGTCGACCAACGCATACGAATAAATCGCAAAAAATATCAACAATACAAAGTAAAGTAAAAAAAACATATGGTTAAGGAATCGTTACTATTGAATACGAATTGTTTTTTTCTAACAGCTTAAAATTGAAATTTTTCTTTCTCAAATCGTCAAATACCCAGTTTCTTGTTACACCAATTACATTTCCCTTATCTATTTCAAATAGTTTAGTAAAAGTGACTACACTATCTGACTCCAATATGAGCGATTTAATCTGTTTTCCCGAATAAAAAACTGCTAGGGGTAGATAATCTCCATCGACATAGATCATTTGATTATATTTGCTTAGTCTTCTAGAAATATCAACTTCGTCATTTGTATATTTTACTTTCGGATAGACTTCAGCCCAAAAATTTTTCGCTTGGATAAACGACAAAACAAGAAATGCGCCAATGAAAATTACTGGATATATTCTTACCAAGTTGACCTTTTCAAGGTTAAATCGTGTGACGACAGTTTTGACAAATAGTAATCCGATATTAAATGTCACTGAGGCGATAAATAAAGCTATCGGCGGATATACCGGTATTAAGTGCCAGATTTCTGTTTGACTCGAGGCTAAAAAAGGATACAGAACAACTGTAGTCCAAATAAGAATGAACAAATAAGGTAAGATTTCAACACTTTTCTTCTGTTTTATTTTTTTGCCTCTTTTAAAGTATGAATAAATTTGATAAAGAAAAAGAAACAGGTATGGAATAAAACTCAGCTGCCACAATTTAAACCATTTTCTAATTCCCATATGTAGATAAAAAAGTGTTTGACTTATATTTGAAGGAATGAGAAGAAGTTGAGTTCTATCTCTTTGGCCGATGTGCTTAATCTGATAGTTGAGAAAATCTGAATACTTAGCTTCGTGAGACTTATACCAAGGAAAAACTAAGAGATAGAAAAAAATAAAAGCCAGCAGTAACCAAATCAAATTTTCCCTTTTGCCGAAGAGAGTTTTTATATTGAGCAACACGATTAAAACAAGCACAGATATCCCAGCTAAAGTTTTAGTCATTATGAGAGCACCAAAACTCAAACCAACAAAGGGAAACCACCTAAAGTTTCTTGCGGATTTCAAAGAAAGATAGACTGTCAAAAGGTAAAAAAAGAGAAACGCCGAATCAAGATTCCCAGATCGAACCCTGATTACATACCAAACAGAGCTTCCCAAAATTAGAGCAGATGCGAATGCGATTTCGGATCTACCGAATAATTCCGAAGCAATAAGATAGATAAGAAGTATGCTCATAAGACCAAACAATACCGAAGGAAGTCTTGTCGAAAATTCGCTTACCCCCAATAGTTTGTAGGATGCCGCCATTAACACAAATCCTGCCGGCGGATGATCGAAGTAAGGTTTATTGTTATAAGTCGTATCCATAAAATTACCCGTTTTTACGACATCATTGGCTATTGATCCATACCACGCCTCATCCCAACTCTCCAGAGGCTTATAATCCAGCCTAAAAAAGAAGATGAAACCGAATAAAATAAGCAGAATGAGAAGAAAAATGTTTTTCTTAAAGCTGAACATAGCCTATTTCTTTGCACGTTTAATAATTTCAGTACCGTCTGCGATAAGCCATTTTTTTAACGTGGTATAAGTGTTATTTGGCGTTCTGTAATTGATAAAATTAAGCCTCTCTTCTTTCTTTGTTCCAGGAATAATTAGATATACTAAATCCTTTTTTTCCGTGACTGTATTTGGGTCAAAAGGTACTTCTTTACCAGATCGCCATCTAAAGAGATAACTATAATCATATACATATACCGACGCGCTGTAGGCATCGACCGCATAGTCTCTACTTCCCGCATCCTCCCGAATTATATCTACAATATACTCCTTTGTCACGAGAGACGAAGACGCATAGAGGTTTTTATTGGCAAAGAGAAGTGGAATCATCATCAAAGCAGAATACAAAATATAAAGAACCAAAAGTTTTTCAAAAAAAGATATCTTACCGATAACAAAGGCGATAAGAAGAATAAATATCACCTCTGTACCCAAAAAATGATACTCCCATACCGGATTTCTGGCCGTGAGGTAGATATATAAAATGGATAGAGTTATTGTTAAGAGAAGTAATAAGAGTTTTTTTTCTTTTTCGGATAGGACTATTTTCTCTTTCCTGATTCGCCAAAGAATAAGTAGTATACTGAGTAATTCCAGAAGATAGGCACCAACCCAATTCGTGTGCAAGATATATCCGAATCTACCAAAAAATAGTGAAAGAATCTCTTTTTGGCTTAGGATTCTGTAGTTAACTATTCCTCCATATGAGGTGAGAGCTTCAATAAGGGTACGAATTTGATTGAATCCGTGGCGTATCTCGAAAAGGAATAATGGAAGAAATGTTACCGCTACTCCCGTAAGAAAAAAACTGATAATAATGAAAGTATGTTTCAAAAACCGGAGCCTTTTTTGTCTTTTTTTTACAAAGTTCAAAAAAAGGTAGAGTAAAAGAAAAATAACTGAACCCAATAAAACACATATTCCGAGTGACATCTGGAAATTAATCATTAAACCATTAGATATTCCTGCCAAAAATATTTTGATAACCGTGTATCGATCCATGCGTCTGAAATCTGTAAAAACAATCAGATAAATCAGACTGAGCAACATAATGAGGCCAAGATGTGGATTCCAGAGTGATGTCGCATATCCAAACCCATCGACGTAAAGAAAAAAAAGCCATGCAATCAAAAGCGCTTTTTTGCTGATTATCTTTGAGTAGCGGGACAAAATGATCGGAAAAATGATACAAAAGGGAATGGTGGAGACGAGAAAAATGGTAACGCGAGGATTCTTTGATAAGAATAATCCTAAGCTCAAGAGCCATATCCAATAGGGCCCATAAAATATACCTTGTATTCCTGTGGGAGGACCGATGAGTGAGAGTTTGTTCAGATTATCCCAAGCAGAGATTAAATCCCTCGCAGAATCATACCAAAAGTTAACATCGCCTAAAAAAACAGACTTCGTGAAGAAAGCTATTGGCAAAATAGTGAGAAGGACCAGGATAATTTTTTTAACCTTTTTCATAAGTGTTTACTTCGTGCTATCCAAAGTAAAAATAGCCCTACTGATACTAACGAAATTAAATCCGCAATCCACATCACCGGAGTTTTTTCGTAATAGACTCTTATCAAATGTAATCCTGCGGGTATTTTTGTCTTAAAAATCCCCCCTTTTGAAAATGTGTAATCTAACTTAGAACTTTTCCCGTCAACTTCTACGTGCCAGCCAGGGAAATAATACTTATATACGATGAGTTCTGTTTCATCCGATGCATCAGAACTTCCCTCGTAAGATAATTTATTACTTGCAAATAGATTAAAACTACCTTTTCTTACTTCTATCTCCTGCCTCGCAGGTCCCCCCGCACATTCCTTGGCCCATGTCGGTAAATACTCGT
>MFZI01000027.1 GCA_001789355.1 Candidatus Roizmanbacteria bacterium RIFCSPHIGHO2_01_FULL_39_8 | reverse complement strand
GCTTTCCTTTTGGTACGAAAAATCAACGACGAAGGGATATTCAACCGTAGAAGGTTCATCGACAAGAATTACCTTCACCTTCAGCTTCTTATCTTCCAATAGTCTGTCTTTCACTATTCCTTGGAATGCGAGTTTGAGATTCAGCTTGACTTGTTTAATTTGGGAGGTGCTTTGAGCCTTTGATTTTTTGCTTTGTTGATAGACGTAGACAAAAAGCAGAACAACAAAAAAAACAGCGACTCCCATCAGAAAAATTTTCTTCACGCCTTCATTCTATACCGATCTTATGCTGGTTTGCAACCCGGAGGGTTGTCAAAGCAGTCTTAGATAGGTATATCCTGAGCAAATTCATTTGCGAACGGTATATTATTTTTTTAAGAAGAAAAAAAGATCGCTGAAGTTCAAGGTTCCGTCACGATTCAAATCGAAAGGAAACATCGTTTCGAATTTGATTGCATTTTTTCCTTTTGCAAAAGTGGCAAACGTCTGACGGGGGAGATATCCGGATTTCAACAAAACGATGCGATATTTTTTTCCTAATGCGATGTTGCGGATTTCTTCGATTGTGCCTTTACTCTCTTTGAGCCTGACTCCCTTTTTCTTAAAAACGACCTCTTCTTTGCTATTAAATATCTGAAACTCAAAATCGTTGCCATTCGACTTTAGATGAGGGAACAAGTTTACCGAAAAAGCCAGACTCGGCAGAGGGAATATCTCAAACTCCCAAGTTCGGGAACTAAGGATAGTTCTGTCATCTTTTTTCAGTTCTAAGATAGCCGCTCTTTTTCCTATCGTACCGTTTGTTTTGACAAAGAAATCGATTTCGTCTTCCTTGGCTGGCTGCATTTTGCGTAGATCTGAAAAAAAATATTCAAATGGTTTTCCTTCCCTATCTTCGACGATCAGTCTATAACCAAAATCTTTGTCCCAGAGAGCCTGGCCTGAATTTTTGAGCTTTATGGAGAAATGGAAATTCGAGTGGGCAACTAATTCGTTCGGCAAGTCAAGCCTGATCTGTCCTTTTTCGACCTGTTCGGGCTCGCCTTTTTCTTTCTCAATTCCTTGGACGGTATAAAACTGCTGGAAGAATTCCTGTTTTTCACTGGCTTGAATCGAGGGTAATTTCCAGGAAAAACTTAAGAAAGGATCGCCTTGATAATCGAAAACAAAAGGAGTTACCGCGACGACGCGGTCATCCGGCAGCCACACATTCTCATAGGCAATTTTATAATTATCTGCAACGACTGACTCGTCCCCCCTCACCCATCCGGTTTCGGTAATAAACACCGGCAGATCTTTTACACCAAGCTGTTTTAACAAATCAAGTTCCCATTGATATGTCCTTACTGTCCCGCGGCCAAACCCATAAGGAACACCGGAAAATCCGGGATTCGGGTAGGAGTGGGAAGCTAATCCAGATAAAACAGTATTCCATTGTTGAATCGTATCATCGTTAAAAACTTGCTGCAAAAAAGAACTTTCGTCCTGATAGTTGGGTAAAGCTTGAGGAGCTGAAGCATCTAAACCGGCAAGCATGACGAAAAAGTCAGAATTTTTCTGTTTTAATTTTTGTGCAAAAATCAACGTCGTGTCGGTATAGTTTTTTGCGTCTACCGAACCGCCCCATTCCGTTGCATGATTTGGCTCATTAAAAAGTATGATATATCGATTTTTTACTACCCAGTTTAGGGAATCAAGAAATTGTACCCAAGAATCAGCATCTTCTTTTGTTGGTCTTCGCCATAAGCTGCCCTCTGGCTGTGTAGCAATCCGGATAAGTGGGATAAGGTGATATTCCCTCATCTTGTCGAAGATCTCTTGCCACTTATCTTTATTCCGGTCGTTTTCCTGCATTACAAGAGTCACATATCCCCAGTCTCCGCCGGTACTATTAAGAAGCAGCTTCGCTTTCACGAGATCTTCTAAGTGGGGCTGAGCGAGGTGGATTCCAAATTTATTATTTTTAATTTCATCCGCAAAAGCCGGCTTTATGATAAAAACCATGAAAATAAACATGAACAGCACTTTTTTGATTATATTTTTCATCTAAATGACGAATAACGAACTGACAAACCTGCCTTCCGGCAGGCAGGTAACTATCGAGCTTTCTCTATATCTATTCCCGCCTTTTGAAGTAGATCTATCCCCAATCTGTCTTGATGGTTATCTGTAAAGATGACTTTAGCAATACCGGCATTAATGATGTGTTTTGCACACTGCAAACAAGGAGCGGTAGTCGAATACATAATCGCGCCTTTTGTGGAAATACCGTGATACGCAGTCTGCAGAAGCGCGTTTTGTTCAGCGTGAATACAGATACATAAGTCTTTTCGCTCATTCTCCTTCAACTCACCACTATGTCGTTGTTTACATCTTTTGCACCCTCCATCAATACAGTTAGTGATCCCTGCAGGTGTTCCGTTGTATCCGGTCGAAATGATATGTTTATCTTTGACGATCACTACGCCAACAGACATTCGTAAACAGTTTGATCGACCTTTTACGATTTCGGCGAGTTTGAGGAAATATTCCCTCCAGGAAGGTCTATTCTTATTCGCTAACATGATCAAATTATATCATTGTCTTGACAAGATTTCATGGCATCTGCTAGAGTTGAATAGAAATCGAGGTGAAGAAAAGATGAAGAATGCAAAATTAATCCATATAGTCACTTATTCTCTCGTTATTGTTGGAGCAGTCAACTGGGGTTTAGTTGGATTACTGAATTTTAATCTTGTGAATACGCTTCTCGGCTCGTGGCCAACAGTTGAAAAACTTGTTTATATATTGGTAGGCGCGTCAGCAGTATATGACTTCGCGACTCATATGAAATACTGTAAATATTGCGGCGAGAAAAAATAATATTCCAAACTCCATTCATCCAGACAACTCTTCGTTGAGTTATTTTTTATATTTAATCCTTAAGGGGGCTTAGAATATCGTTTAGTCTCGATTTAGGAAACAGATCTGTGGGATAGATCGGAATTACATGTAAATGTTTCTTTTTAATAAATCTTAATTTTTTCCTCATCAAGCTATCATATTTTTTTAATTCTCCTTGTAAACCAAAAAATTCAATTAGGACATCTTTTACCTTAAAATCTGCCGTCATTCGATTTATTCCGTATGGAACCTTAATTTCATGGTGAATTTTTCTTTTAAACAGCCAGTCATCGATAATTTTCTCGGATAAAGAATCACATTTATGCCCATCTTTAGCAAGATATTTCATTGCAAACTTTACGGGATTTGGAAGCAGACCCGCTGCCTCAATTGCGCTATTCCAAGTACCAAAAATTCTCCTTGCTGCTCCATAACTTCCCCACATCTCTTTTTTAAATGGAATTCTATGTTTGTTTATATAAAATTGTTTAATCCTTTTTATAATTTTTAATCTATATTCTTCATCAGAAAATCTTTTTAGAATTCCATTGCATTTATTTGAACAGAATTTGTTTGAACGAGAAATAACTTTTTTACAATTTGGATTTGCACAATGGTTTTGCGGGAGTTTTAACCATCTGTTTTTATTGCTCTCAATTGCTGCGCATGATTGAGAACAGTAGACTTTTCCGGAAGAACTAACTTCTTTTGGACGTTTCTTAAATATTTTTTTGCAAATAGGATTAAAACAGGTAAATAAGATTCTTTTATCTTTTGCATTAGAAAGACACTGAGGTGTACAATATGATTTCCAACCATGGGTTGCCGCTTCGTTGATTTGACGCATTTTCCTCAGAAACACTTTACCACAGAAATCACACGTTATCTTGGACATAGCTGGTAGTCTAAACTGTCGGGGAAGGCGGTACTGCCCCGCCCACCTCCGCACCCCCAGCGCGGCGTTCTACTATCTGAACTATTCCCCGTTATAGTATAAATTGTATCAAAAAATATCATTGTTTTTCGCTATAATACTTCCTAATGAAACAATCTGTCGTCTGCGTCTTTGCCCATCCGGATGACGAAGCGTTTGGGCCCGGAGGTACGATTGCTAAATTTTCTCAAACCCATGACGTTACTATTTTATGTGCGACAAAAGGCGAAGCGGGTGGAAAAGCGGAAGTCCGTGAGCAGGAATTAAGACAATCGGCAAAGATTTTAGGTGTCAAACAGGTAATTTTTCTTGGATTCAAAGACGGAACACTGTGTAATTTACACTACCACACGATTGCGGCTAAAATTAAAAAAGTAATCAAACGAATAAAGCCTTCCTCACTGTTGACATTTGAACCAAGAGGAGTTTCGGGCCATATTGATCATATTGCTGTTTCTATGATTACGAGCTATTTATATGAACATGTCTCTTCGATTAAAACTCTTTACTACTTCTGTCTCTCTAAAGAACAAGTTGCGGAAGAAAAGAAATTAGATGACTATTTCATCTATTTTCCACCGGGGTACTCCACACAAGATGTTGATATGATCTTTGATGTCTCGGATGTTTGGGACACCAAAGTCAATGCCATGAAAGCTCATCGATCGCAAAAAAAAGATGTCGATTTGATTTTGAGCTACCTGAACAGGCTTCCTAAAAAAGAATATTTCCTCGTACTAAGAAAATAAAACACAAAAGGTATAATGTAGAGATGTCTTTTCTCATCATTAGTTTCTTAATTTCTCGGTTTCTAGACATAGTGGTCAGCTACTTCTCACCTCAGATAATAGCTTATTTAGGATTCTTTCCTTATAAAGAAATATTGACTGAATATCATCTTCCCCAATTCATCTCATCGTTTGCCAATTTTGATGGTGCCCACTATCTGCTTATTGCGCGGCAGGGATACAGTCAGTACGAACAGGCTTTTTTTCCACTCTACCCTCTTCTTATCCGCTACCTATCTCCTTTGTTTGCAAATAATCATTTGGTTACTGCCCTCCTTATCTCAAACGTTTCTTTCTTCATCGGACTACTTGTTTTTTCCAAATATCTCCGACTCATTTCTATTAATTTCAATAAATCCCGATCAGTTTCTGTGTTGTTGTTTCTTTTACTTTTCCCCACGTCTTTCTTTTTCGGCTCAGTCTATACAGAAGGGCTTTTTTTTCTTCTCTTTATCTTAACTCTTTATTTTTTAAAAAAAGAAAAATATATACTTGTTGCCATCTTCGCGTTTCTTGCTTCACTGACGAAATTGATTGGGGTATTTTTGATTATCCCTATATTTTTATCTCAAATATCAAATCTCAAATATCAAATCCACAGCTCAAAACTTAAAACTAAAAATAATTGGAAATTTTTACTGGCGTTAATTTCTTCGATTTTGGGTCTAGGAATTTACTCTCTCTATCTTCTCAAAACAACGGGTGATCCTCTTTTTTTTCTCCATTCGCAGTGGGCATTTGGAGCTAATAGAAGCTCTAATATAGTATTACTTCCGCAGGTATACTATCGTTATTTCAATATTTTTTTCACTGCCGCGTGGAATTTCCAGTACTTCATTTCTTTATTCGAATTTATCATTTTTAACTTTGTTTTTATTGTTTTAGTTTTGGATTTATTAAAAAGTTTGAATTTAAAATTTGTTTCGAGTTTCGAGTTTCGAGTTTCGAACTTTGAACGATTGAGCTTAAACATATTTTCTTTCGCTAATCTTCTCCTTCCAACCTTAACCGGTACTCTTTCTTCTATCCCACGCTATGCACTATTCTCCCTATCTTTTTTCCTCTTTCTCAGCCAAATCACAAACAACTTCCTAAAGATCTCCCTCGCCATAATGTTCCTGCTGTTGCATATAGTAATGCTCGGTTTTTTTATACAGGGCTATTTCATTAGTTGATTACGATTACTTATTAATTAATTTCGAGTTAACGAATTTCGAGTTATGGATGTTTAACCCGTTAACCCGCTAAACACGCTAATTTTCTAATAAAAAATATATGGGAAAACTTCCCTTATTTATAAAAGGCAAATCGGGCGGGATGCATTTTGAAAGTCAGAAAAAAATTTCTTCAGTACTAGTTCTCTATGTATATTTTCTCTTTATTACTATACTTTTTATAACCTTAGGGCTCAGGCTTTTCCAGTTAACTATCGTCAAAGGAGAATACTATAGTCGTGCTTCCGAACAAAATAGAATCAGGGAGCTTATTATCGAGCCGAAACGCGGCATCATTAGAGACAGAAAGGGTCTTATTCTGGCGAATAACGTGGCCGCCGATACCAAAAAAAACTTAGAGAGACTAACTTCTCATAGAATCTATCATTCTCCGGACGTGATCGCTCCGGTAGTCGGATATCGGCAAAAAGCTGATCAGGAGGATTTTTCACAAGATTCATGTATTAATAAGCTAAGAATTGGTGATAAAGTCGGAAAAAAAGGAATTGAGAAAATCTATGAATGTGAGTTGAGAGGGAAATATGGGAAAAAATTAATTGAGGTTGATGCAAGAGGACAATATCTTCGTACGATTTCGCTTCTTCCTCCCCAAGACGGAAAAACTATCCAACTTGCATTGGACCTGGCGCTTCAGACGAAAGTATACGAGCTCGTGAAAGGTAAACATGCGGCTGTCGTTGCCACAAAGCCCGATACCGGAGAAATTCTAGTTCTCGTATCTTCACCGACCTTCAACCCCCAGGCCTTTGAAGATGAAAACGCAAAAACTGTCTCATCTTATCTTTCTGCTCGCGATAAGCCCCTCTTCAATAAATCCACCGAGGGAACATATCCTCCCGGCTCGATTTTTAAGATCATCTTGGCAACCGGAGCACTGGAAGAGAAGAAAATCACGGACCGTACGCTCATTGAGGATACGGGAACCCTCAAGGCGGGACCTCTTTCATTCGGTAACTGGTATTTTCTCCAATATGGGAAAACCGATGGGATGGTCGATGTAGTAAAGGCAATAAGACGTTCGAACGACATTTTCTTCTACAAAGTGGGCGACCTACTTACTCCCAATAAGATTAAAAAATGGGCAGATATATTTGGCTATGGATCAAAGACCGGTATTGGCTTGGAGGAAGCTGAGGGAATTATTCCGTCAGAGTTCTGGAAACAAGAGATGTTTAACGACCGGTGGTATCTTGGTGATACGTATAACTTATCCATCGGCCAGGGATACCTCCTCGTTACTCCTCTTCAGATGAATCAGGCGACTGCAGTTTTTGCAAACGGAGGATATTTGTGTAAACCTATATTAACAAGAGCTTCCAACTTCCCTGCCTCGCCGGCAGGCAGGCAACTTCCAACTTCAAACTGTAAAAAACTCCCCATTTCGGAAAAAACATTGAGTCTTGTTAGACAAGGAATGAAAGAGGCCTGTACAACGGGCGGCACTGGCTGGCCCTTCTTTGACTTCAAAGTTCAGAGTTCAGAGTTAATAGTTGATAGTAAAAAACCACGAACTATAAACAGTGAACCATCAACTATGAACATTCAAGTTGGTTGTAAGACCGGAACAGCCGAATCCCAAAGCGCAGCTCCTACCGGAAGTGATCTAGAAGTTGCACCACCTCATGCTTGGTTTACCGTATTTGCTCCCTATGATAAACCTGAGATTGTCCTCACCGTCCTTGTCGAGAACGCAGGACAAGGATCAGATGTCGCGGCCCCGATCGCGAAAGAGATCCTAAGGGCGTATTTTGAAAGAAGTGAATAAGTGTCAAGGTGAATCGTGTATAATATGCTTCAACTATGAGAGTTTTTTTTACCGCATCACTGAGAGGTACCAATGAATTCAAAAACTACTACAAAAATATTTATCGAGAAACTGAAAATCTTGGATATGTTCATCTGGATAAAGAAATATTTGCCTTGAGCAGCCAAAAATACTATAAATCTATTGAAAACGCGGGACGCAAGGCATTTGTTGATCTATATAACAGAAAGATGAAGCACCTAAAAGAAGCTGACATCTGTATATTTGAGTGTTCACTTCATAGTCTATCCATAGGATTTTTGATACAAAAAGCCTTAGATTTTAATAAGCCGACTATTGTCTTATTTTTAAAGGATCATGTACCTCACTTTCTAGCAGGGATCGAAGATGAAAAATTAATAGTGCATGAATATGAAGAGAAAACACTGAATAGTGTTTTACGAAAATGTTTCGATGATGCTCGAGAAAAAAGAGACAAAAGATTTAATTTTTTTATAAGTCCCAGACTGCTTACTTATTTAGAGAAGACGAGTTCAGCATTAGGGATTACTAAATCTAAATTTATTCGCGGTTTGCTCATTGAACATATGAAGAAGTTCTCTTAAAATTTTATTTTATTGTCGAAAACCATCCATACCTGACAATTGCCATGAAGTTTATTTTTTTCGAATCCCGAAAAAATACTCGCCTTTAATTTAAATCCTTTAGAATCGAACAATTTCTTCCATAGAGATACCGATTTAAAATTGAACGGCAAATTTATCTCTGAAACTCCGTATGCTATAACATTCCCGAAAAAGTCAAATAGAAACAAGCACATTTTTCGATTAAATCTGGACATTTTAAGAAATTTCCTTAAGTTTGGCTGGGTCTTATAAGACTGGCGAAATCTCTGTATTGTTCTAGGAACTGAAACAACATCTTCTTTAATGATGATCCTTTTGACTTTTTTTCTTAGTTTATCGAGGATATACAAAATATACTCATCATCGATATGATGAAGCACCGTCTTCATTAGAGCGATGTCTATAGATTTCGGTAGGTATTTTATATCTACAGGCGAATACATTTTTTTGAAGGGTAAATGCTCTGCTTCTTTTATACGATAGTCTAATATATCTGACGTGATTAAAATAAATCCTTTTTTTTCCAATTTAAGCGCGAAATATCCTCCACCTGTTCCAAAATCCAATATTTTTTTTCCATTTAAAAACTTACTTATGAGTTT
>MFZI01000026.1:5021-5126 GCA_001789355.1 Candidatus Roizmanbacteria bacterium RIFCSPHIGHO2_01_FULL_39_8 | reverse complement strand
CATGGCCGCTGGAGGATCGCCGTCAATTGAGCCAAAATTACCCTGACCTTCTACCAGTGGGTAGCGCATTTTAAAGGTTTGAGCCAGGTGCACCATTGAAGGATA
>MFZI01000026.1:3988-4894 GCA_001789355.1 Candidatus Roizmanbacteria bacterium RIFCSPHIGHO2_01_FULL_39_8 | reverse complement strand
GGCTTTAAACCGTCTCTGGCATCAGGCAGAGCGCGATCAACAATTACGCTCATAGCGTAGTCTAAATACGACTCTTCCATTTCTTGCGAAAGAGATCTAATAATAACATTGTTTCTCTCTTTTTCCGCTGGTTTAGCTCTCATAATGGGTTAATTTATAGTTTCAAAGGCGAAATTAGTTAGATTGTCGTTTAGGAAAACACCTTCAATTAAAACTTTTATTGGTTGATTTGGATCCAGTTTAGGAAAGTAAACCGTGCCTACGCTTTCGTCTCCGGCATTGATTTTTCTGGCCAGCAGCAGGCTGGATTGGCCGCTTTGTTTAGTTTCAGACAACTGCTGGTTGTTTTGCCAGAGGTAAAAAGTTTCCGCTAGAATAACGGCTCCTCCGCTTTGATTGTTGACCTTAAAAAACAACCAGGTTTCATCTTTTCTAAAGCTGATTTGATCTAAAGCAATAGTTAGCCCTTGCTTGGTTTTGATTATGTTGACTGACAATTTTTTAACTTGATCCCCTAAAACCACGCTAGATAGTTGTTTTAAAGCTGTTTGACTTGGTTGCCAGAGTGATTCTGGCTTTTTTAGCTTAAAAAATGACGCCGTTTGATCAAAACCGATGTTAGCTGGTTTAAAAAATTTAAACCAGCCGGTGGTTATGGCGCTAAAGGTTGATAGGAATAATAAAAATAATAGAATTTGTTTAGACAATTTATTTAATTATTTTTGCCTAGATTCTAAAACTATAATCTCGGTTTGCTCGCCTGATAAATCTTTCTTTTTTAATTTTAATTTTTCTTGGGGTGATGAATTTTTTACGCCCATTTCCTGGGTGAACCTATTTAAATCAGCCAATTTGATTTTTAAACCCGCTAGATTGTAATAAATCGGCACTACAATATACGGTTCA
>MFZI01000026.1:3429-3976 GCA_001789355.1 Candidatus Roizmanbacteria bacterium RIFCSPHIGHO2_01_FULL_39_8 | reverse complement strand
TGATAAAGCCTGTTTAATATTAGTCAAATGAACCAGATTGATTCCTTCAGCCGTAAGAGAGTAAATAATTTGCTGATTATTAGCTAAACCAACCAAACTAATACCTTTTAAATCGTATTCTCCGGGTGTGTCAATCACAAAAGGATGATTCATTAGACCGCCGGGCAATTTACCACCCACACGAGACAATAAAATTGTTTCAAATTTTCCGCGCAAAGGTTTTAAGCCGCTGTCTATCTGAAAGGGGTCAATCAGCAAACTAGTTTTATTGGTTTCAATTTTAACCGCGCCTAAACCAAAGTAGGTAATGATCATAGAGGTTTTTTATTGGGTAGTTGGTATTTAGTATTTCTAAAGAGAATTTATTAGCTAGTCGCAGTTTAGCTTGAGTAATATCAAATATTAGCTACAAAATACTAAATACTAATTATATCTTAACAAGAAAAGACAAAAAATTCAAATTTTAGAAAATAAAAAAGGGATGCAGCTGGCGATTAAAATCAGAGCGCCACTAGCATCCCCAAAATTAAAGAACAAATACTTAGTA
>MFZI01000026.1:1621-3421 GCA_001789355.1 Candidatus Roizmanbacteria bacterium RIFCSPHIGHO2_01_FULL_39_8 | reverse complement strand
CGTTAGAAAATAAAAAATCCAAATTTTGAGAAAGTTCTGGCTGGTTTTATTTACCCACCAGAGAAGGTGGCGGCTGAAAGCCGCCAGGATTTTTTTCATAGCTAGAGACAGCGAACTGTTAATTTGACTTTCGCCTTAAATTAGGCTAATCTAAAAGCGCTGTCAGCTGGAGAAGTTTGGCTTATTTGATTCTTTGGTTGATAGTTTATTATTAATCTCAAGTAAGCTTTGTTTAAAATTTAAAATGAAACTAAAAAAAGACGTTAAAGAATCTGTCAAGAAAAATGGTAAGAAAATGTCGGAACTGATAGAAAAAAAACCTGATTTTTTTAAACTGCCCAAAGCCGGCGATAACATTGAGGGCGAAGTGATTGAAGTTGGCAAAAAAGAAATTTTAGTCAGCTTGCCTGGTTTAGGGATTGGCATAGTGCGCGGCCCTGAGCTGCCAGATAGAAATCAGTCAATAAAGGCCAAGGATAAAGTTTTAGTGACAGTTTTAGAGCTGGAGAACGAGGCTGGAATTTTGGAACTGTCCTTAAAACAAGCCAGCGAGGAGTTGGCTTGGCGGCAGATTCAGGACTGGAAAGAATCAGGCGAAATTGTTACTGTTAAAATCAGTCAAGCTAATAAAGGCGGTTTAATCGCCAATATAGTAGGCGTGCCGGGCTTTTTACCAGTGTCGCAGTTAGCCCCGGCTAATTATCCTCGTGTGGAAGGCGGCGACAAATCAGAAATCATCCGGCGTCTTAACATTTTAGTTGGCAAAGAACTAAAAGTTAAAGTAATTGATTCTTCGGAAGAAGACAATAAGTTAATTTTATCAGAAAAGGCGGCTTCCGCGGAAAGGGACAAAGAAAAACTAACCAAATTAAAAATTGGCTCTCGCGTGGAAGGAATAGTCAGCGGTTTAGCTGATTTTGGCATTTTTGTTAAATTTGATGATTTAGAGGGCCTAGTTCATGTTTCAGAAATGGCTTGGCATAGAGTCGCGAATCCTAGAGAACTATTTCAAATGGGCGACAAGATTACAGCTGAAGTAATTGGCATTACTAATGGCCGAATTTCTTTATCAATTAAAAATCTTAAACCTGATCCATGGTTAACTAAGGCTCAGAAGTATGAAGTTAACCAAATTGTTGAGGGCGAGATTATTAAAATCAGTCCTTTTGGCGCTTTTGTTAAACTAGATGAGGACATTCATGGCTTACTGCATTCTTCAGAATTAGACTCTACTTTGATCAAATCACCGCTTAAGGTTGGCGATAAGAAGAATTTTAAAATTATTTCCATTGAACCCAAAGAACATAGACTAGGTTTGAGTCTGGCAAAAGAAGTTGTGAAAGTTGAAAAGAGTAAAAAGAAGAAAAGCTAGAAGCGGACTGTTAAATTAAATGGGCTATGATTTTATTTAATAGATTTAAATCCATCGCCAAACAGCACCTTTCTCGGAGCGATAGTTTAGTTTTAGCTGTGTCTGGCGGGCCGGATTCAGTCTGTTTGTTGGATTTAATGGCCAGAATTAAAGACAAATATGATTTGCGTTTAATAGTGGCTCATTTTAATCATCGTTTGCGGGGACCGGAATCAGATTCAGACGAAGAATTAGTCAAGAGATTAGCCGCGAGTTACGGTTTGGAGTTTGTTAGCCAGTCAGCTAAAGGAAAGATTAAATCCGAAAACGATGCCAGAATCAGCCGGTTTAAATTTTTAAGCCAAGTAGTCAAAAATAGCCAAGCTGATTGGCTGACGCTGGCGCATCAGGCTGACGATCAGGTGGAAACTTTTTGGTTGCATTTATTA
>MFZI01000026.1:0-1608 GCA_001789355.1 Candidatus Roizmanbacteria bacterium RIFCSPHIGHO2_01_FULL_39_8 | reverse complement strand
TCAAAAGCAAGGGTTAGTTTTTAGGCAAGATCAAACAAATTTTGAATCTAAGTTTAGCCGCAATCGTTTAAGACTAGAGCTTATCCCCTATTTAGAAAAACATTTTCAAGCTAATTTAACTCAAATTACTTTAAGACAGACCGACTATTTTAAAAATCTGGTTAGTTGGTTAGGATTGGTAGCAGAAGAGAAAGGTCAAAAATGCTTAATCAGCCGCGATAGAAGTCAACTGGTATTGGATCGCGGGCTTTTAAATAAAGAGCATCCATTTTTGCAAAGTGAGATTATTTTGTGGTCAATCAACCAACTAACTGCCAGCCGCCAGGATTTATACCGGGCGCAGATTGAAGAGATTCTGTCTCTTAAAAGGGGTGAAAAAAGATTTGGGCGGTTAAACTTCATTCGCGAGGCTGAAAGATTAACAATTATTAGAATTATTTAACAACAATATAACAATATGGCAATATAATAATATAGTAATTAAGCACCATGGTTTCATTGCTATATTGTTGTTTTGTTAGTTTCTAGTCTTAATTATTTTATGAAATCTCTTACAAAAAATATTATCATTGCCGTAGCGGTTTTTTTGGTCATCGCCGGTGTGTTTAGTTTATTAAACACGCCTGAAAGTCGGGAAAGTATTTCTTTAAGCGAATTAATCAAGGAAATTAAAACTAAACAAATTAAAAGTTTGATTATTGCCAAGGATAATGTTGAAGTTGACTTATTAAATGGTCAGAAAAAACAAACTTTTAAAGAGGAAGGCGTGTCTTTGACTGAAACTCTGGTTGATTTAGGGGTAACACCAGAGGAGTTAACAGCAGTCGGTCTAGAAGTAAAAAGTTTAGCTGGGTTGGATTTTGTGGTCGGCACACTACTGCCAATCTTGCTACCCTTCTTGCTGATTGCTGGTTTTTTCTTTTTTACTTTCAGAAGCGCGCAGAACGTTAATCGTCGGGCGATTTCTTTCGGCAACACTCGTTTATCCGACAAGCCGGACAAGACCAAGTCAAGCGAGCGCCAGCGAATTACTTTTAAAGACGTAGCTGGCTCCAGAGAGGCCAAAGAAGAATTGTCGGAAATCGTGGAGTTTTTAAGAAATCCACAAAAGTTTACTCGTTTGGGCGCCAGAATTCCACACGGCGTTTTATTATTCGGTCCTCCCGGGGTTGGCAAAACAATGCTAGCCAAAGCTGTTTCCGGCGAAGCCAACGTGCCCTTTTTTCATATTTCCGCTTCTGAATTTGTGGAACTGTTTGTTGGCGTGGGCGCTTCCCGCGTGCGGGATCTTTTTAATAAAGCCAAAAAAGTTTCGCCGTCAATTGTTTTTATTGATGAAATTGACGCCATCGGCCGTCAGCGCGGCGCCGGTTTGGGCGGTTCGCACGACGAAAGAGAACAAACTTTAAATCAGATTTTAGTTGAACTAGATGGTTTTGAAAGTGATGAAAATACAATAGTTATTGCGGCGACTAATCGTCCTGATGTTCTTGATCCTGCTCTGCTTAGGCCCGGCCGCTTTGATCGCCGCGTGATTTTAACTTTGCCGGATATTAAAGAAAGGGCGGAGATTTTAAAAAGCCACAGCCGCAATAAGCCTTTGTTAAA
>MFZI01000025.1:1772-9823 GCA_001789355.1 Candidatus Roizmanbacteria bacterium RIFCSPHIGHO2_01_FULL_39_8 | reverse complement strand
CTAACTATAATAATAGCCTGGATGTAAAAGATGCGAGAGTAATCTTTGTGAATTAGATAACTTCCTTCAATTTTTTGACTGAAGATATTGCTTCTCCTATTTTCCACACTCCTTTTCCCGAAAAGCAGCCAAATTAACGTTATTTTGTCAATATGGCGTGAATTTACCCTGAAAATGGCATCAAATTCACGCGGTAACGAGAGTTCTTTACATTATAAAATTTCCTTCAATTTCTCGGTTGCGATGTTTGCGCCGCAGAGAAGAATCACCACATTTTTCCCAGCATAGTTATCTTTCTTTTTTAGAAAACTTGCTAAAGCAACGCCAGCTGCGCCTTCAATGATCTTATGATGAGCATCTATCATGAGTTTGATTGATTGCTTGATTTCATCTTCCGAAACCAGAATAAATTCATCTACGACTTCTTTGCAGATATCATAGGTAATTGAACCTTGTTCGAATGCTCCTCCTGATCCATCGGAAATCGTATCAAGATTATGCGAGTCGACGAATGTCCCGCTTTTAATACTCTCATACATCTCTGCAGAATTTTCGGGAAGGCAGCCGACGATCTTTGTCTTTGGACTCATTGATTTTAAATATGTCCCTATTCCCGATATCAACCCTCCCCCACCTACCGTCACAAACATTGCATCGATATCTTTCAGATCTTGCAGTACTTCGGCTGCAATCGTCCCTTGGCCTGCAATAATTTGTAAATCGTTGTAAGGAGAAACCCAAATCATATCTCTCTCCTTAGCGACTTTTTTGGCTTGACCATGGATGATCGTGTCAGAGGAGGAATCGCCAAACGGCTCGACTTCTGCTCCATAGGATTTGATCGCTTCAACTTTTGCCGGATCGGCATTTTTGGGAACAAAGACGATACATTTTATTCCGGCTTTTTGACAGGCTCGGGCTAGGGCTTGGCCATGGTTTCCTGTCGAGGCCGTAATCACTCCTCTTTTTTTTTCTTCTGCAGTTAAGAGTATAACTTTGTTTGTTGCCCCTCTTATTTTGAATGAACCGGTATATTGTTCGCTTTCCAGCTTGAGAAACACGTGGGCTTTCGAGACTTGGGAGATATAAAGTGATTCCAGTAGAGGAGTTTTGAGGATGTAACGTCTTATCCTTTTTTCCGCTTCCTGAATTTCTTGTATCAACTGATTATTCATGAAAAGAGTATATCATGATGGAAAAAGAAGTTTATTTCATCTTACCGCAAGATAACGTAGTCTATCAATTAAATTGTAGGGATGTCTTTGATCTACTGGTAATCCTTGGTCAATAATCACTGCAAGTCTTGGTCTTTTCCATCGTAACTTATGCCAATTCACTTGGTTAGGATGTATGGAATTCTGTATCATGGTATGAGCAAAAGGGTCAGAAAAATCATCTGGAAGAGATTTCATGGCATTATCTAATAAAATAAGAGCTGCTCCTGAGGTGATTGCCGCAACATCCATCACACCACCCTCCCCCGCGTGACTCACTGGTCTAACTGCTCCTGGGAAATTCGAGTGATCTGTACACATTCCTATCGCAACTTGAGCAATTCCAAGTTCTCTTAACAATGCAGTTTCTGGAAGTAAAGTCTGACCAATTAATCTCATATTGGGAAAGTTTTTCCTAATCATAGTTTCTTGGGCGTTGGTGTTAAACCAAGGAGGATCGCTATTGAAATAAGTACCATCTGGATGAAATCCTAGAGCTAATTCAAGCTGTGGATATTTTGCATATAATTCTGCTATTTGTGCTTGTGATTGATCCCAAGCATTCGTAAGGATATCTCTTAGTCCTTCACTATAAGGTGCGGTAAGCGGCGCATGCAACAACAAAGCTTCTTCTTCGGAAAAACTCATCGGACGTGCTCCTAAACTCATGAATGCTAAATCGTCAACATTCACTAAGTGTCCAGGTAATACATCTTTATCCATTCTTCCTGCGGCACTAATTGATGCAACTTTATTCACTCCAAGTAATTTCATTGCTTCCACATTGGCACGATAATTCACCTGAAATGGTGCTTGAAGTCGCTGGTGGCGAGCAATAAAAATAGTGTCCCTGCCGCCAAGTTCCAAATGTCCAACCCTCACGTCTCCATAATCTGTATGAATTGTTTCAAAATTCTGAGCTCTTTCGGAGAATCCTGTTCCGCCGATTACACCATTTCTTTTATCCGGACGGAGTAGGTGTTCTGGTCGAGTAACCATATTGCGGCCATTATAGTGGTACATATTTTACAATTCAAGTTTAGAAACATTTCCGTTCCCCTAAGTAGCCCATATCTGTTTCAGCTTTCATTCAGAAATGATTTTTATGATAAGAGGAATGAAAGGAGGTGGATATAGATGTCAAAAAAAATATTATTCTCTCTTCTTACTGTTGGTGTAATCGGAGCAGGATTGTTTGGGATAAATCAGGCACATGCCCAAACAAATACCAATCCGATGAGTGGATTGGTCGATGCGATCTCACAAAAATTCAATCTGGATAAAGACCAAGTACAATCAGTTGTCGACCAATTCCATGCGGAGCGAAGAACAACCATGCAAGAGAATCGGCAAAAGCGAATTGGGGAAAGACTCGATCAAGCTGTCAAAGATGGCAAGATAACTTCAGAGCAAAAACTGGCGATCCTCAATAAACTTGCAGAGCTTAAATCCAAGTTTCCTCCTGGTTCTTTTAAAGGGATGACCAAAGATCAGATGAAGCAAAAAATCCAAGATCACCAGGCAGAGATAAAAGCATGGCTCCAAAACCAAGGTATTGACCCAACTTTCTTGATGCCATTTGAAGGTATGAAAAGAGGGTGGTAACTGTTCCCACTTTTAAACACTGGAGAGCATATCGCTCTCCGGTGTTTTTATATCCTTGTATCAGAATTCACTTGCACTATTATAATTAGTCAACAACTTTTTGATTACTGATTTACTTTCCTTCAATGAACAGACATAATCTGCTCCAGCATTTTTTAAATTGATTTCTGATTCGTTTGTTGGTAATCCGATTGTGATTGCCTTATATTCTTTTGCCAATTTCATATCTTCTGCGCTATCTCCCATAAACATCCAAAAATCTGGTTTTTTTGCTTGTAATATTTCTTTGAAATGTTCTCTTTTTGTAGGATATTTCTTACTAGTTCCTAAAACCAAATCGAAATAATCGGATAGTCCATTCAGATGAACTAAGTATTTTATTTCCTCTAGAGGAACCCCGCTAGATACGAAAACGAAGTCAAACTTCGATTGGACAAATCTCAAAATATCCAAAGCGTGAGAGAGTAATTTGACTTTGGGATAGAAAAATTGCTTTAGTGTCTTGCTGTATTTTGATTCAATCTCGTCATATGTTTTATCTGATAACTTCTCGTTGAATCTTTTTTTATAAAAGTAATCAAACTTATATCGTCGAGAGGTGCCTCCGCCATTTATCCAGAATTGCGCAGCTTCTTTCTTACCGACACCCCAGTTATGAGAAATGAGTTCCCCAAAGGTTTTCGCTTTTTGTGGCTCGATATTGATGATTGTTCCGTCATAATCAAATCCGAATATATTCATAGGGAAAGTATATTATGAAGATTATTTTGTAACTATTCTATAGTTAAACATCGGAGTTTTGAGTGACCCCCAAAGCCTGAGCCAAAACGGCATCATCATTTCTGTTCCCCTTGCCGTTGTAATGTCGCCCAAATCGATAATATGTTTCCAACCGTAACTTGTGAGAAGTTCAGTGACTTTCCCCTTTGCGTCAGCATCGTTTCCGCTCGTAAATATATGGTGCTCTCCATTGGCGAGCATTTGCGGATTTATCTGCAGCATGGCATTCATTGTATTGAACGTTTTTACCACTCGTGTTTTTGGTAATGTATTTTGAATCTGTTCACCCAGCGAATCAGTGTTTGAAACAAAAAGCGAAGGGGGCATGCCTTTGGAAAAGTCGAGCGGATTGGCAATGTCAATGAGAATTTTTCCTGTTAGTGATGATTCTAAAGCTTTAAGGACTTCGACTGCGACTGCCCCATGCAAAGCTTCGAGTATCATATCCGTATTTTTCACCGCGTTTTCGAACGTTTCCAATTTCACATGAGAATGTTCCTTTTGCCACTGAGAAAACGGCGGATTACCCATCTGATCAGGCTTTGTTTCTGACGTGGTTTTAGCAACATCTCTTGTTCCTATAGTTACTTCATGTCCAAGTTCGGCGAGTTTTGCCGCATGTGCTCTACCAACCATTCCTGTCCCAAGTACAGCTATTTTCATATGTTCATTATAAAGAAATTCAAGTCAAAAATCACGCAGATTAAATTTTAAAGCAGTATCTCCCGTGTTTAAAAAAATTAATTTTGCTGAAACGTAAATCTTTGATTGTGCTACACTGTGTAGTATATGGAGACACGAGTCTTGGGTGATTTAGAACAACAGGTTATGAATATTGTCTGGAAATGTAATGGTTGCTCGGTGAGAGATGTTGTTATTGAGATTAAAAAAAAGAAAAAAATTGCTTATACTACTGTTGCAACGATTCTTCAGAGACTTTTTGATAAAAAGGTTGTTGATAGAAAAGTTCAAAAAAAAGGCTATTGGTACTTTCCAAGAATTTCAAAAGAATCCTATATTAAAACGCTGGCAAAATCTTTCTTGCAAAAGATGACACATTCATTTGGTGATGTTGCCATAGCTTCCTTTGCAGAAAGTTTGGAATCGCTTCCAAAAGACAAAAAGAAATATTTACTCCAATTATTAAAAAATCAGAAATAGTTTATGAATATTGGACATATTGCCGGGGTTTGTTTATCCTTCCTTGGTAGTATTTCGTATCCTCCTATTTTATTTACTGGGTTGCTTTTTTTATTTTTTTTCCTAGCGTTAGCCAAGATTCTTTTTTCCTGGCTAAAAATGTACTGGTTTAAGAAAAGCATACAGACAGCAAAAATTCCACAATATATACAGGACGTATCTTTAAAACATGACTTAGGGGATAAAATAATTATTTTCCGAAACACAAAACCGTCGGCTTTTTGTCTCGGAATTAAAGATGCAAAGATCTATCTCTCTACCAAACTATTAGAAATAATGAGCGGAAAAGAAATAGAGGCAATCATACTTCATGAGAAATATCATCTCTTGAATAAAGGCACATTTCTTGTTTTAATAGCAACTTTTTTCAGAGAGCTATTTCTTTTATTTCCTATTCTTACTGACGTAGCAATGTCCTTCATACGGCAAAAAGAAACCGAAGCAGATGGATATGCACTTTCCTATTTTAAAAATCCAGATATAGTACTTTCTGCTTTTAAAAAATTAATATCACATCAGGAAACAAACCCATCATTTGCTTATCTTGTGTCATTCGTCCATACGGACACGCTTGAACATCGAATCAAAATACTAAAAGGAGAAAAATCACTCGTTTTGTCTTTTAAAATTCGACACATCCTTGTATCTTTCATTTCTTTTGTTGCAATATCCATACTTCTCATTTTTACTTCTAAACCTGTATCAGCGCACCAAAATATTTCTCCTTCTGTTTGTCTCAAGGGACATAATTGTCATTCGGAATGCTCTTCCTAAAATCCTCTTGACAAAAATTGAGAGAACTACTACAGTATGTAGTATGAGGAAAATTTATTCTCCCCTGTTTATTCTAAAAGCTGGACTCAAGAAAACTTTTTCAAAACCGTATTATTGGGCGCTTACTATAATCGCAGCAGTAAATATTCTATTTATCTACTATTTTCTTCTGACGCAAAAGACCACCTGGGATGCGTTTTGGCAGTCGAACACAGCCTTTTATAGCTGGTCTCAAGTAATCCTAAGTATCATCAATGCGCTTTTTATCGGCGTTTCTCTTTCTATGTTTTTTCACGTGATCGAAGAGAGAAAGAAAACTTCAAAGACTTCTTTTGCCCAAAGTTTCGCCTCACTTCTTTTTTCAGCAGCCGCCACGGGCTGTTCTGTGTGCAGCGCATTTCTTCTCCCTACACTTGGCATAGCCGCATCTTTAACTGCACTTCCCTTTGGCGGCCTTGAAGTAAAACTTCTTTCGGCGTTCCTTCTTATTTATTCAATGTACGAATATGCCAAAATTATAAGCGGACTTTGTGCCATTCCTAAAGAAAAAATAGTGAGCAGTGAAAAAGGTCAACTGGAGTTTAACTTAACCAAAAAAACATTGCCTCAATTGAAACCTTTGATAGTCTTACTGTTTTTTATCGTTATTGTTTACTCACTGCCGCGGCTGCCCAAAACCTGGCGCCTCCAGACACAAAGACAAGTGAACCCCCAAAATCAACAAAAGGCAAACACAAGTGAAAATCAATCGGCCGGCCTATTTGCCCAAATTAATCCTCCCGAAGGATTTCAAATAAATGCAACTTATGAAGACATTGGCCCAAAGATGCTTGAGATGGGAGTCATCGACTTCGACAAATTCAAAGAAACGTACGATAAGTCAGGTCAACCTTTGACTCAGGAACAACTCGACATTTTAACTAAGGGATCAGATCTAGAAATCAAAATCACTCCTGAAAATTCATATTTTCTTCTCAATTTCTTCTGGGCGTTTGGCCTTGCCAACAAATCAAAAATTCTCGAGGAGGGAGAAATGGTCAAATACGACGGTTTATCAGGAGCGGGAGGCTTTGCTTCAACCGGCGGTTGGAGCAGCTTGACCACAAGCGGTGACGCCATGCAATACTACTCAAAAAGAGCAATCGTTCCTTTAACTGCCGAACAAGAAACACTGGTAAATGAAGTGGCGTCAAATGTCTATCGTCCCTGTTGCGGAAACTCCACGGCATTTCCCGATTGTAATCATGGCATGGCGTTACTTGGAATATTTGAGCTCATGGCAGCGCAGGGAGCAAATGAACAAGAGATGTATCAGGCGGCAAAATATATCAACTCCTATTGGTTTCCGTCAAACGCCTTTGACGCAGCTTTATATTTCAAAAATAAAGAAGGAAAAGAATTTAAGGATATCGACGCAAAAACCTTTTTAAGTAAAGATATTTTTTCCGCTTTCGGTGCCCAGAATGTCAAAAAATATCTTGTTGAAAAAGGTATTCAAGAAAAACCACCGGCTCAGGGCGGAGGATGCGGCGTATAACTATGAAATTGAGAATATCTTTCAGCACGCTGCTAATAGGATTGTTCGTAATCATCGTACTTCTTGCTATTTTTATCCTACGATCCGGTAAGCCAGCAAATGAAAGAAATCCAGAAATTTCATCGGTTGCTGCAAGAAGTCCACGCGAAAATATTCGAGAAATTCAAATCAGAGCGAAACAATTCTCATTTTCACCAAATCAGATCAAACTAAAGCTCAATGAACAGGTAAAATTCCTCATCACTTCCGAAGATGTCACGCACGGATTTTCTCTACCGGACTTTGGTATAGATCAGGCCATAGAACCGGGAAAAGAGACAATGGTTGATTTTCATGCATCGAGAAAAGGAACTTTTAGTTTTGTCTGTTCGGTAACCTGCGGTACCGGCCACTCGGGCATGAGAGGTACAATAATTATCGAATAAAAATGGAAAAATCTAATATTGAAGCGGAAATTGAGAAATTAAAACAAAAGCCGCAATTAAATAGAAGAGAAAGAAGATATCTTGCCAAACTTGAAAAAAAACGTACGCCACAAACTTCGGGACAAACTATAGACTGGAAAGCTATTACTACAAGGTCTCTTATTGTCTTTGGGGTATTAATCACTTTAGGAGGGATCATTTGGTACATTAGAATGCAGCCAAATCTCCCACCTATTGATATGTCGGGACACATAGAGCAAAATCCGAAATCTCATGTGTTGAATGAAGCAATGCCAGATCCCATCCAAAAACATATGCTTGAACATGCCGATGGAGAAGGCGAACCCGGAGTTATAATTCAATATAACTGCACGAAGCCTTATATCTGTGAATCAGGATTAGTTGATAAATTAAAAGTTGTCGTAAAAAAATATCCCGAAAATGTCTATCTTGCTCCAAATACTTACGACGGAGTAATTATTTTGACTAAGCTAAATAAACGAGAGATTTTGGACA
>MFZI01000025.1:0-1761 GCA_001789355.1 Candidatus Roizmanbacteria bacterium RIFCSPHIGHO2_01_FULL_39_8 | reverse complement strand
AAGAAAATAAAAGATTTCATTACTTTTTAGCAACCAATTATCTTACTTCCTTTTTCATTTCTTCAAATTTTTTTTTGTCGATCTCACCTTTTGCATATCGTTCTTTTAATATCTCTAGTGGTGTTTTGTCATCTTGTTGTTGTCCAGATCTACCAAGATAACGCAGCAGTGCAACTACGCCAAGAATGAGAACTATCCAGAAAAGCACCATAGGTATCCATCCCAATAGACCAAAACCTCCCCAGCCGCTCATCATGTTATTACCACCTCCTCTCATTATTCCCATCATCATCGGCATAAAACCTATATCATTTGCAGGAATTTGGGCTGAAGTGTCACAACCACTTAAGCGCTTACCCATAACAATGTGCATTTGTTTCTCTCCTTTTTCACCCATCATGCTAATCATCATCTGGTTCATGGCAGCATGTCTTTGGGTATCGCCGATAGATTGTCCCATAAAATACTCACCAAGCACTACATAGCGGTCATCAGTAAGCTCTTTGCATCCAAGTTGTTTTGCCTGTAGTTTCTCCCAGATTTCTTTCCCCTCCTTTTCCTCACGAGCCGTGTGATCATCAGATGCTAGGCCTGTTTGAACTCCTTCTTGGGCAGAAACCATAGATTGTATAGTTAGAAGAGCAATAAGCAATAGCAAAAAGAAAAAAAGCCGCTTCATATTTTATTTACTCCCATCAATAATTCTTCTAATAATTTTATCAACTTCTTGTGGTAGAGTTCCAAGGTTGGCTTTGGGAAAAAATTGAGATAAAATGACAGGCCGCATGCTTGAGATATAGATTGTGCCATTCTTTTTATATACATTTATCTTACAGGGCAAACATAATCCTATTTTTATGTCAGCTTTTAAGACGGCATAGGCACTTTTGGCATTACAAATCTCAATAATCTTGAATGGTTCGGTTTTAAAACCTTTCTCATTCAAGGTTGCAGCTACATCGTGAATATAAAGCACTTTAAATCCTGCATTTCTCGTTTCTTTTTCTACAGAAGCGATGGCATCTTTAAATTTTTTCTCTGTTATGACAGTATAATCAAAGTCCATATTTTCTCCTTCTCTTAAAATGTTAATACTTTATCACTGGTTACAATGAGAGAATATAAATCCTGAATTCCACCCGTGGGACAAGTCTTGCTATTTTTTTGATGGCGCATATCCATGCAAGTGCCACATGCGATCAGTTTAGCCTTTTCTGTTTGTAAAAATATGTCAACCTGCTCTTGAATATTAAATGGTTCTTGATTTACTTTGTAGTATTCCACTGCTTCACCCAAAAGAAATATTCGAACTTCGTCTCCTTTTCCAAGGGCAAGATTGGCAAGCCGGAATGCATTCCAGTTGATTTCCGGATTTTTGCTTGTCAAAATTATGGCAAGTTTCATATTGATTTTTTAACTTTTTTGTATTTTTCAAATAATCGATGGAGTAATTTATCAGTTCTCTCAAGTGAAATGATGGCGTCGGCGAGAACTTCTTTTCCCTCAGGAGTTGTTGAGTAGATTCGTTTGTCAGGTGCTCCATCGCCTTTTTTCCAATCTGATCGTATCCACTCATCCGTCTCCATCCTGCGAAGCGTTCGATACAGATTGCCAAAATCGATTTCGTGGCCACAGTGTTCTTTTAGATCTTCACGAATCTGATAGCCGTAAGAGGAATCTTGTAACAAGAGAAGAAGGATGCAGGGATCTATAAATCTTTCGATATTACCAAAATCTCTTGATCGGAACGAACAACCGCAG
>MFZI01000024.1 GCA_001789355.1 Candidatus Roizmanbacteria bacterium RIFCSPHIGHO2_01_FULL_39_8 | reverse complement strand
GGAATATAAATGAGGAATAACCAGGGAAGAAGCTGAAAAAAAGATCGCATCGAAACAGATCCTACTACAAAAATATCTTTGACAAAAAGAAAGTTTGCAAAAACAGCAAACAAAACAATCACGATATATCCAATTGGATTGTTTAGATAATATTGCAATTCTTTTTTATACAGCGTCTTCATATATTTTTACTTAACCAGTTTCTTAAACAGTTTCTCCACTCCTCCCCTTCCTCTCGGTTTTTTTCCGTCATATACGATTTTTCCTTTATGAATGATGATGAGCCTTGTTGCAACATCTTCTACCTCGGATAAGATATGGGTTGAGAAAATAATCGTTTTATCACTCGATAATTTTTTAATTAATTTCCTGATTTTTTCTTGTTCGATGGGGTCAAGCCCCGATGTTGGTTCATCCAAAATAAGTATCTGAGGGTTTCCGATAAGTGCTGCGACCAATCCAACTCTTTGCTTGTACCCTCTTGATAGATTTTCAATTTTGGATTTTATTACATCCTCCAGTCCGACTTGATCAATCGTATCCCGTAAAATAGTTTTCCCCTTCACAGCTGCGATAAATGTTAAATACTCATCTACTTTCATTTCCTGATAGAGAGGGTTGTTTTCCGGAAGATATCCGACGTTTCTCAATACTTGAATTCTGTCCTTTAACGGATTGAGATTGTCTATAGAGATTTTGCCTGAGGTTGAGTTGAGGTAGCCTAAAAGAAGCCTCATTGTGGTAGTTTTTCCAGCTCCGTTTACCCCGAGAAAGCCGATGATTTCACCTTGTTTTGCCTTAAAACTTATATTGTCTACTGCAAGAGTATTTCGAAAGCGCTTCGTAACAGAAGTCAACAAGATCATAAGCATCCTTTATACCAAAAAACTCTTTCTTCCACAACATGAAGTTGGTCTGTAGGTAAAGAAGCCAGTTTAGAAATTGGGTTAGGTTTACTAATTTCCTAACCGTTAGACCAAACTAACTTCTTTACCCTAACCGCTTCACATATTATCTCTATTTGTGATCCTCACACCCATTACAATCACAATCGCACTTCATTAAGACCAGTTCGAAATTTTTTGATACTTGTTTCCAGTCAACGTTTTCAAAAAAAGCCTCAATATACTTAGCTCTTGCAGCCCCGTAATCGATAAAATATGCGTGCTCATAGGTATCCAGTGCAAAGATGGGGGTCGAGTGCCAAACGGGAAAGGTATTTTGTGCATCACCCAAGTAATTGAAAAGCTTCATATTCTTCCAATTCCATGCCGTCCAGACCCACCCACGGGCCGCGATACCCGTTGCCGTCATGTCTTTTTTAAATGTCTCAAATGACCCGAAATCTTTTTTGATCTGCTTCAAGACGTCACCTTCTGGCATGCCGCCTTTTCCACCCAGATGCGCAAAATATAATTCGTGGTTGACTACTCCACCGTATGCGAAAGTTAACTCTACTTTGAGTTCACGTATTAAAGAATATGATTGATTGGCTTTTGCATAATCATCATCCGTTAACATCGATAATTTTTCCATGATCTCGTTATATTTAGTCACATACCCCTGATAAAGCTTCAGGTGTTCTTCGACAGTCTTTTTTGAGATTCCTTTCATTGAATAAATTGAGTCAGAAAAGGTTTTGGGAGAAAGTTTGTTAAATTGCATAGGTGGTAAGGGAATGAATAATAAGTATATTATGATCTTTTTATCTTACTTTTTCAAGATGGAAGTGATTTTTGTCACTAAATCTTACCTTATTTTTACACAAGCAAGTCCGGTCTTTTTTTGAGAGTTTGTTCGAAGGACTTTTTCAATCTCCACTTTTCAACCTCCTTGTGATTTCCCGACAGCAGAACGGCAGGAACTTTTATTCCGTTAAATTCCTCGGGCCTCGTATACTGGGGATATTCCAGTAACTGTACTTTTTTTATTCCTTTGTCTCTTAATTTTTTTAAAATACTATTTTCACCTATCGCTCCAATTAATTGATTAATTGCAGTGGAGAAAAAACTTTCTTTTTGAGTTGCTTCTTCATGTTTTAGAACTCCAGGAAGAAGCCGGACAATAGAGTCAACAATCGCTGATGCGGCTATCTCCCCTCCCGTCATGACAAAGTCACCCAAGGATATCTCTTCATCAACGTACTCCAGAACCCGCTCATCCACCCCCTCATAGTGTCCGGCGATAATTACAAGGTGGTTAAGTTTCGAAAACTCCTGGGCTTTTTTTTGATTAAATAGTTTTCCTTTTGGAGAAGTGATAACTTTTTTAACTTTTGACTTTTCACTTTTAACTTTTACTTTATTAAGAGCCGTCCAGACAACGTCGGCTCTTAATACCATTCCTACTCCTCCGCCATAAGGTCTATCGTCTACAGAACCATAATCATCCACTGCATATTCTCTAAGGTCTACTATTCTAATATCTATAAGTCCTTTATCTTGTGCCCGTTTTACAATGCTTTCCTTGAAAAAACCCTCAATCATTTTGGGAAAAAGCGTTAAAATAGTGATCTTCATGATAGTATTGTACTATGAAACGCCTGATTCTTGCTTTTATCCGTTTTTACAAGCGCACCGAATTTTTCCATGGTCATATACTTCGGACTTTATTCATGACCGATCGGATTTGCCGATTTGAGCCTACCTGTTCAGAATATACTTATCAAGCTGTTGATACATATGGCACCATAAAAGGACTTTGGCTCGGATTCAAACGTATCATCCGCTGCCATCCTTGGAATAAGGGTGGTATTGATCCATTACCCTAATTAGCAATCTATTGACAAGACTGCTAAATGGAGCTACAATATTTATATGGTAGACATTAATTACGAACCGCCCCAGGATGAGGGAAATCCGCTGGAGAAATATACGGTCAATCTGACCAAACTTGCCCAATCGGGTAAGCTTGATCCTGTCATAGGCCGTGATAATGAAGTGCGCCGGGTCATCCAAATCCTGTCCCGCAGGACGAAGAACAATCCGGTACTTTTGGGAGATCCGGGGGTAGGAAAAACTGCGATTGTAGAGGGGCTTGCGCAAAGAATAATAGACGGTGACGTCCCGGATACATTGAAAAATAAAGAGATTCTTTCTTTTGATTTAGCTGGAATTTTGGCAGGCGCTGCCTACCGGGGAGAGTTTGAACAACGCCTCAAAAGAGTTCTTGAGGCAATCGAGAAAGGCGAAGGCAAATATATTCTCTTCATGGATGAACTCCATACCATAGTTGGAGCAGGCGGAGCCGAGGGAGCGGTCGATGCCAGTAATATCCTTAAACCAATGCTGGCTCGTGGTGCTTTGCATGCAGTTGGCGCAACTACGGTCCGTGAATACCGGCAATATATTGAAAAGGATGCAGCACTCGAGAGAAGATTCCAGCCGGTTTATGTTGATGAACCGACAATCGAAGATTCTATTGCAATTCTTAGAGGCATCAAAGAAAAATACGAAGTCCATCACGGTATAAAAATATCCGATGATGCGGTGATTGCCGCTGTCAATTTATCAGTCAGGTATATCACCGACCGGTTTCTTCCTGATAAAGCAATTGATCTTATCGATGAAGCAGCCGCCTCAGCAAAAATAGATGTTGAATCGCTTCCTCAAGATCTGGACCAAGTCAAGCGGAGAATCACCCAATTGGGTATCGAACTCGCGGCGCTAAAACGCGAGAGAGGATTGGAGTCGCGCAAGAGAAATTTAGAAATTGAGCGAAAAAATTTGCAAAAAAAATTCGGCGAACTTCATAAAAAATGGCAGGAGCAGAAAAGAATTATTTCGGATCTGCAAAAATATAGAGTAGAAATAGACCGGTTGAAAGAAGAATTGGAAAAAGCAGAACGTGATGCACTTCTGGATAAAGCGGCGGAATTAAAATATGGCAAAATTCCTGATGTTGAAAAAAAACTGAAAGAACTGGAGGAAAAATGGGCACAAATCCCCTCCGAAGATCGACTCCTTAAAGAACAGGTCACCGAAGAGGATATTGCCAGAATTGTTTCACATTGGACGAATATTCCGGTGACTCGGCTTCTTGCTACCGAATCGGAAAAATTGGCCAAACTCGAAGAGGAGCTCAAAAAAAGAGTCGTCGGACAAGACCACGCCATCCACAAGATCGCCAATGCCATTAGGAGATCCCGGGCGGGCTTAGGTGAAGAAAATAAACCAATCGGATCCTTCTTATTTTTAGGCCCAACCGGGGTAGGTAAAACCGAGACAGCCAAGGCCCTCGCGTATTCACTCTTCAATGATGAACGGGCAATGGTTCGAATCGATATGAGTGAATACCAGGAGGCTCATACCGTCGCCCGTCTTATCGGTGCTCCTCCCGGATATGTAGGATATGAAGAAGGAGGTCAGCTCACCGAAGCCATCCGAAGAAAACCATACTCGGTAGTCCTTTTTGACGAGGTTGAAAAGGCTCACCCACAAGTTTTTAATGTCTTTTTGCAAATTTTGGATGACGGAAGACTCACTGATGGAAGAGGGAGGGTTGTCAATTTCAAAAATACAATCATCATCCTTACTTCCAATCTGGGAAGTGAATTATTTCACTTGCATTCAACTGACTCGGTTAATAAAAAGCGTGAGGAAAAAATCTATGAAGTTATTCGTAAATTCTTCAGGCCGGAATTTTTGAACCGGCTTGACTCTATTGTTATCTTCCACCCACTCTCAAAAGATATGATTAAAGAAATAGTCGATTTACAAATCAGGGAAGTAGAAAAAAGACTGGAAAAACAAAATCTCCATCTATCGGTAACCGACGCGGTTAAAAAATATTTGAGTGCCGTTGGAATCGACGAAATGTATGGCGCAAGACCTTTAAAAAGAATCACCAATGAATTGATCGTCGACGAAATCGCTCTCCAAATCGTCGAAGGCAAAATCAAACCGCTTGACCGGATTGTGGTTGATTGCAAAAACAATAAAATCCAGATTTCACTAAAGAAACCTAGCTAACTTGTATGAATAAAGCTTCAATCGCGAAATGGTATGATGAAACTTCTCCTTTCTATCGTTATATTTGGTATTTGAACTCACAAAGCTATGCTCTTCATTATGGTCTTTGGGACAGAAATACTAAAAATTTGCATGAGGCTTTATTGAATACAAATGAATTCATGTCTAGACAAGCAGGTATAAAAAAGGGTACAGAAGTTTTAGATGCAGGATGTGGAATTGGAGGAAGTTCTATATGGTTAGCAAAAAATATTCAAGCCAAAGTCACAGGAATCAGTATCAGTTCAAAACAGATAGAAAAGGCGAATGAATTAGCAGAAAAATATGGAGTCTCCACATTAGTAACATTCTACCTTAAGGATTATCTGCATACAGAGTTCAAAGATAATACGTTTGACGTCGTGTGGGCTATTGAAAGTGTTTGTCATGCGAAAAAAAAGGAAGCGTTTTTAGCTGAAGCCTACAGAATACTTAAAAAAGGTGGAAAAATAATTATTTCGGATGGATTTTTGAAACGAAAACCAATAAACAAACGGGAGAAACAACTAACTCTTGACTTTTATAGAGGTATGCTTTTACCAAATCTTAGTTCCTTTAGTGAATTCGAAAACAAAATGAAAAGTGTAGGATTTATTAAATTAAAAAAATTTGATAAAACCAAAAATATACTTCCTTCATCCAGAAGAATGAATCGAATAACGAAAATACTATATCCTTTTTTATCTATCGCCGTAAAAATTTCGTTACTTCCCAGTCTTTTTTTAATTAACTGCAAAGCAGCAATTGTTCAATATGAAGGAGTAAAACGTGGTCTTTTTGGCTATGGCATATTTTACGCTGAAAAATAGAGACGCTTTTACACTGCTAGCGCTTGGCTTATTTTTTCGGAAAGCCTTTTCATCTCCTCGGAAGAAACCTGCTTGATGGGAGGAAAAATGCCGATCTCTCCTTCGCTCCGGGGCAGAAGATGAACGTGAGCGTGAGGAACGTGCATACCATAGGTCATATAGGAAACGAATGCAGGCTTTAAAGCGCTTCGGATTGCGTAAGTGACCTTTCTGATCGCCAGCCAATAGGCTCCGAACTCCGGAATCTCGTACACCCACTGGTAGTGTCTTTTGGGAATCATGAGTGTGTGACCAAAAAGACGCGGACGATGATCCAAAAATCCCAAAAATAGCTCATCCTCATAAATGGTATAACTCGGCAATTCTCCTCTTACAATCTTGCAAAAAACACAAGCGTCCATAGATTTATGTTAACAAAGATAGATATTCTTGACAACTGAAACCGGAGTGTATAATAGGGGTATATGAATACCAAGCTTCTAAGACAGAATGCCCGAAAAATTGTTTCACGGACTATTCTTGCTGCTGATGAAAGTACCGGAACAATAAAAAAAAGACTCGCCACCATAGGGATAGAATCAACCCCCGAAATCAATAGACAATATAGACAACTTCTTTTCACTGCACCCGGGATAGAAAAAAATGTCAGTGGAGTAATTCTCTACGATGAAACAATACGTCAATCTACCGATCAAAAAGTTCCTTTTTCAGCACATCTTGAAAAAAGAGGCATCGTTCCCGGAATAAAAGTCGATAAAGGCACGGTACAAATTCCAACTCTGGGACAAGACAAGTTTACCCAGGGACTCGACAAACTTTCTGACCGGTTAGCCGAATATAAGGAACTTGGGGCAAAGTTTGCAAAATGGAGGGCTGTTTACACCATTGATAAGATTTCTCCGTCGGATACGATCATCGAAAGAAATGCTCATGATTTAGCTGTCTACGCATTGCTTTGTCAACAAGCGGATATCGTGCCAATCGTAGAACCCGAAGTCCTTATGGAGGGAAATCATCCATTTGACAAAGACATGGTAATCAGTGAAAAGGTCTTCACTAAAGTATTTGAACTGCTCAAGGAGTATGGAGTTGATTTTGGCGGAATGATATTAAAACCAAATATGATAACTTCCGGCAAAAAAAATGCGAAACAGGCGGACGTCAAAAAAGTTGCAGAGATTTCTCTTAAAGTGCTCAAAAAAACAGTTCCTACAGCTGTTCCCGGGATTGCCTTTCTTTCCGGTGGACAAAGCCCGGATTTGGCAACAATTCACTTGAACGAAATAAATAAGATGAGAAACAAAAATAAATCATCATATCCCTGGAGGATAACTGCCTCCTATGGAAGAGCTCTTCAAGGAGAAGCGCTTGAGGCGTGGGGTGGAAAAAAAGCAAATGTGCAAAAGGCTCAAGAAATATTTATTGCCCGGGCCGAAAAAGTCTATAAAGCTAGTCAAGGAAAGTTATAAATAACAAGAAACAACCAACAAGTGATCCAAAAAACTACAAATCACAGATTTCAAACTTTTTTTATTTGTTTTTTGTAATTTGAAATTTGTTTGTATCTTGTAAGTTGTTGGTTGGAATTTGAAAAAGGTATGGACAGAAATTTAGCACTCGAATTTGTTCGGGTCACCGAAGCAGCTGCTATCTCTGCCGCCAAATGGATCGGGCGTGGGGACAAACATGCTGCGGATGGGGCTGCCGTAGATGCAATGAGATCCCGCCTCAACCAGCTTGATTTCTCTGGAACTATAGTTATCGGTGAAGGTAAAAAAGATGAAGCGCCTGAACTTTTCATCGGTGAAAAAGTGGGGAGAAATAAGAATCCTCAAATGGATCTGGCAGTTGACCCTCTTGAATGTACAGATAGCGTCGCTCATGGAAGATATAATGCACTCGCAGTAATCGTTGCCGGTGCGAAAAATTCGTTACTTCACGCCCCGGATACGTATATGGAAAAATTGGCGGTTGGACCAGCGGCTAAAAAAGTGATAGATATCGACGCCCCGGTCAAAGAAAATATCAAAAAAGTAGCCAAAGTTTTAGGTAAAGACGTCAATGAAATTACAGTTCTTGTACTAGACCGGGAAAGACATTATGAGCTTATCCGAGATATAAGATCAACAGGAGCAAGAGTACGATTGATCACCGATGGTGATGTGGCTGGAGCTATCGCTCCTTCACTTCCTGATCCCGAAATCGATATGTTGATGGGGATTGGAGCCAGCGCTGAAGCGGTATTGGCTGCAACCGCGATTAAAATTCTCGGTGGTGAAATTCTCGCACGCTTCAAACCGCTCCAAGAATCACACAAAAAAGAAATCGAAGAAGCCGGAATCACGAATCTAAAAAAAATATACACTTCGGAAGACCTGGCTAAAGGAAAACAGCTTACTTTTACCGCAACTGGTGTTATCGAAGGTCCGCTTCTTAAAGGGGTAGAGTTTAAAAAAAACACAATAGTAACACACTCTCTTGTCATTAGAGGCATTTCCGGAACAATCCGCTACATCACGGCTCATCATCATTATCACGGAATATAGTACAATCAATTTGTATGAGAAGAATCAAGGTTGGATTGAATGGTTTCGGAAGAATAGGTAGGGCGTTTACTAGGCTGGCACTAAAACGGAACTCCTTTGACATAGCTGCAATAAACACGAGAAGAACTTCGAATAAGATGATTGCTTACCTTCTCAAATATGATTCTGTCTATCGGACATTTGACAGAAAGATAAAGGAAGAAACCGATGGAATATCGGTGGATGGTAAAAAAATCCCTTGTCTTCTGAACGAAGATCCATCACTCATCCCCTGGGAATCTCAACAGATTGATGTGGTTGTTGATGCAACAGGCGCATTTAACACTATAGGAGATCTAAAAAAACACCTGAGAGGTTCTGTAAAAAAAGTTATCTTGACCGCTCCGTCAAAAGACGAGGAGACTCCTCATATTGTTCTTGGAGTGAACGATGCACATTTCGATTTTAAAAAAAACAACATCATCTCGAATGCTTCCTGTACGACAAACTGTGCTTCCCCGCTTTTCAAAGTCTTGGATGATAACTTCAAAATTATTTCCGGCTTTTTGACTACCGATCACGCATATACGCAAACCCAGCCACTTCTCGATGATACGGGAAAATCACCTGACAGATCCCGAGCGGCTGGACTCAATATAGTTCCGACGACTACGGGTGCTGCAAAAGCG
>MFZI01000023.1 GCA_001789355.1 Candidatus Roizmanbacteria bacterium RIFCSPHIGHO2_01_FULL_39_8 | reverse complement strand
ACTCCTCCATTTTTAAGTTCTTGAAAATGGAGGAGTATCTAAACCCCAAATTGTCTCTACCGGAACTTTTTATGATCTTGGATCGGGGACGGGAAAAGGAGTGGTACTCGCTTCACTCTTTGGCAACTTTACCAAGATTATAGGGATTGAGATGTTAGAGGATTTATATCTTGAGTCAAAAAAAATCCTGAGTCGCTATGAAGAAGCCATTCGCCCGATTCTGCCGGATGCAAAAAAACAGCAAACTCTTGATTTTCTCCACGGCGATTTTTTGGAACAAGATTTCTCATCGGCTGATATGATATTTGCTCATTCGACCTGTTTCCATGATGAGCTCATGACGGCGCTCGAGAGAAGATGTATGAGCTTAAAGAAAGGTGCAAAAGTTCTCCTCGTTACCAAAACATTCCAATCGGCTTTTTTTAAGTTCTTGAAAATGGAGGAGTATCCGATGACATGGGGAAAGGCAACGGTTAATTTTTACGAAAAAGTTGAGTAAATAACCTATTGCTGCTATAACAATCTAAATTTGATAAAATTAAGCCCTTATGAGTGAAAGAGAAAATAAAAATTGGTTCAGTAGAGCTCTGAGTCATATTGTGAACGCGCTTCGAAGTTTATTTGGACTCAAGTCAGATAAATGAATAAAAACAAGACACTACAACTTCTTTCCAACTTTGTTTCAATTCAATCCGTTTCTGCTGATCCGAAAAGGCGAAAACAAATTACAATGGCGGTTGATTTATTGACTAGGGAGTTACGTAAGATGAAGTTTGAGGTACGACTGATCAAAAAAAATAATGCGCCGCCGCTTCTTTATGCAGCAAGACATTCTTCAAAAGCAGGAAAGACCATAGGAATCTATGCTCATTACGATGTTCAACCGGAAGATCCGGTAGATGAGTGGAAAACTCCACCATTTGAACTTACCGCCCAAAACGGAAAACTATATGGAAGAGGAGTGGCCGATGACAAGGGTCATGTCATCCAGAACATATATGCCATCAAAGAACTTATAGTCGCAAACAAGCTGAAGAATAATGTGGTATTCATTTTAGAGGGAGAAGAAGAAGTGGGGAGCCTTCACTTCGAAGAGATGATACAGAGTGTAAAAAAAACCCTGTCAAAGGTCGATGTTTTTTACGTAACAGACGTGGGGATGCATAAAAAAAATGTTCCTCAAATAATGTATGCATTACGAGGTCTTGTCTATTTTGAAATCAAACTTTGCGTCGGGGAGCGGGATCTTCATTCGGGTATTTACGGCAATGCGGTACTTAATCCAATCCTCGTTCTTTCAAAGTTAATCTCCCAAATGAAAGACACCAAGTCAGGAAGGATTTTGATCGATCACTTCTACGATGGCGTAAAAAAAATAGGTGAGAAGGAACGAGAATTGTTAAAAAAAACCTATACAGGCAATAAAGAACTCCAGAAAGAAGCGCAGACATTTACCATCATTGAAACAAATCATGAGAAAGGATATTTGTTGCCAAAGATTCATCCATCTTTCGATATTCATGGAATTACATCAGGATATACCGGAGTGGGGGCAAAAACGGTGATCCCAAAAGAGATAAAAGCAAAGTTCTCCTTTCGATTAGTAGAGAATCAAAATCCTGATACAATTGAGCATTTGGTAAAAAAATACATAAAAAAAGCAATTCCTAGGGGAGTGAAATACACCCTTAAGACAGTTGCAAAATTTGTTCCTTTTTATACAGACACGGATAATTCCCATGTAAAGAAAACTGCGGCTCAGCTAAAGGAAATTTTTGGAAATGAGACCATATACAATAGAACAGGAGGATCGATAGGAGCGGCGGAAGTCCTGCAGCGTCATTTTGGCAAACCGGTGATTCTTTTTGGGTTTACTCTTCCTGATGAAAAAGCACATTCTCCCAACGAAAATATCGATGAAGAGATGTTTTGGAAAGGGATAGAAGCTCTCAAATCCATTTACTCTAAAATCTAATAGACTAACAGCTGATAATCTAAGTTTGTCGCTTATAGTCTACAGACAATTGTCGGCGTTTCTGCTACTCTCAGTGTATTTTTATGTCAGATGATGTTTATTACTATCTCGGCTTTTCACATTTTTTAGGAATCGGGCCTACCCGGTTCACCGCTCTTTTAAATCATTTCGGGAGTGTTAAAAAATCTTATGAAGGTGACAGGGCTAAAATAAAAGAAATCATCGGAAACAACTGGGGAGAAAAGTTTATAGAATTTCGAAAAAAATTTGATCCGGTTAAAAAACTTGAAGAATTAAAAAGAAAACATATTTCCGTAATTCCATTCAATAATAAGGTTTACCCCAAAAAAATTAAAGAAATTTCGGACCCTCCACTCTGTCTCTATATAAAAGGAAAAATTGAGTCATTTCCATTTGATACATACGCATGTCTGGCGATCGTCGGAACCAGAGAGCCAACGAGCTACGGTCAACAGATGGCAAAGAAGTTTTCGGCAGAATTAACGGAAGGAGGATTTATTATTGTTTCCGGACTTGCAATAGGGATCGATGCTGCAGCTCACTTAGCATGCATTAATTCGGGCGGCAGGACGGTTGCAGTTTTAGGCTGCGGGGTAGACATCATCTATCCTGCCATAAACTCTTCCTTGTATTACAAAATAATTGAGAAAGAGGGGCTCATTATATCCGAATTTCCCCCGGGGCAGACCGTGGTTAAAGGACTTTTTATTGCCCGAAATAGAATAATCTCTGCATTATCATTAGGAGTACTTGTTATAGAGGGAGCGAGAGATTCGGGAGCAATGATCACCGCCAGATATGCGGCAGAACAGGGAAAAGATGTATTTGCACTGCCTGGTCTTCTGACCTCAAAGATGTCAGAAGCTCCTCATAATCTGTTAAAACAAGGAGCGAAACTTGTCACATCGGTAGAGGATATTTTTGAAGAATTTAATCTGAGACGAGTTCCAAAAGAGAGCAAAGACGTAGAGTCAGAATTAGAGCCAGATGAAAAAGTTGTTTACTCTTCACTTAAAGACGGACCAAAATCTTCAGATGAGTTAATCCAAGAAACCAAATTGCCGATAGAAAAAATTCTTAACATTCTTTCCATTTTTGAGATAAAGGGAGCTGTGGAAAAAAATCAGGAAGGCAAATATTTTAAAATAATTTAATCATCTGCTGCACCAAAATCATCACGAAAAGGATGTCTTTGACTATCAGGCCTAGTTGGAGGTTGACTACTTAGTGGTAAAAAACTACCTGTTTTTTTTTGATTCTGAGTAGATTTTAGTGAAAGGAGATATAGCCAAACATCTATAAACCAATTAAGATGTATTGGCTCTCGAGATCCACCGCGACGAGAAGGGTCAGAATCCACGCTCATATTTTGCACAATTATCTCATGTTTTCTACTAATCGTTATATTATATTTGAAATCTTACAAAAGGAGATGTATACTTGCACTGATCCTATGCCCTCTAATCTGACTCAAAAAATTGAGAAATTTTTTTCGCGCTTCACGAAAAAAGTGTTAAAAAAAGGAAGCATACTTATCGATGCTGAAGAAACACCCGAAGAAGCCTTTTATCTCAAAAAGGGATATGTCCGCGAATATGCACTTTCACCCCAGGGTGTTGAGCTGACTCTGCATATTTTTGCCCCAGGATCTTATTTTCCCATGCTTGCAATCATAAGTAAGACAAAAAACAGGTACTTTTACGAAACTATTACTCCGGCTGAACTCTATATTATTCCCAAAGAAGAATTGGTTAATTTTTTGAAAAAAGAACCCGATGTAGTTCTTGATCTCTCAAGAAGACTCCTTCTCGGACTGGATAAATTGATTCTACGTATAGAAAATCTTACGAATGGAAATGCAAAGCTGAAAATCATATCCGCGCTCCTTTTTTTGTCCAGACACTTCGGTGAAAAAAAAGGAAATGTAGCGAAGTTAAATGAAGCCTTTACTCATCGTGATATCGCATCTTTTGCGGGAATAAGCCGCGAGACAGCAAGCCGCGAGCTGGAAAAGCTGCAAAAAGAAAAAGCAATAAGCTATTTGCGCCACAAGATAACAATAAATAACATAAAGGCTTTCCAAAAGATGGTATCTTCAGCAAAAGAGTGACGCAAAAAATTAAACTATGAATCCCGAAAAAGCTCTGAAAGCAATTTTTATTCTTTCGCTGGCAGGACTTCTCTTTTCCGGCTATTTATCGTATATGGAATTATTTGCCGTGGGATGCAAAAATGCTTTAGTTCAATGCGGTAGTACATTCTCTCTCTTCCAATTGCCTGCCTGCGTATACGGATTTTTTATGTATTTGATTATCTTTTTTGTTAGTCTTTTGGGGTTAAGGAAAAAAAATAAAAAAACTCCATGAAACCATTTTCTATTGGAGTCTTCGATTCGGGCTTAGGCGGTTTATCCGTTCTAAAAGACATACTCGATGAACTTCCGCAGTACAACTATATTTATTTCGGGGACAACGCCAGAGTTCCCTACAGCGGAAAATCTGCAGAATTGATTTATGAATATACCCGTAAGGCAGTCGATTTTTTAATGAAGAAAAACTGTCTTCTCGTTATTCTCGCCTGTAATACAGCGACAGCTATATCCCTTCCCAAAATCCAGAGAGAATACCTTATTCACTGCTATCCGGAACGACGGGTGCTAGGAATAATTCGACCCACTGTCGAAGCAATTGTGGAAAAAAACTCAAAACGTGTTGGTATTATGGCAACGTATGCGACTGTAATTTCGAAAAGCTTTGTCGCTGAGCTGAAAAAATTGGATGACAAAATTGATGTATATCAAAATGCCTGTCCGCTTCTTGTCCCAGTAATCGAAGAGGGAGAAGTCCAGTGGGAAGGTTTAAATCTTCTGCTCCGGAAGTATCTCGCGCCGCTTAAAGAAAAAAATATAGACACACTTGTTTTAGGATGCACTCATTACGGATTAATTGATAAAAAAATTCGATCCTTAGTCGGGCCATCGACAAAGATCTTATCCGAGGGAAAAGTGACAGCTCAAAAGCTAAAAGAATATCTCAAGAGACATAGCGCTCTCGAAAAAAAGTTGGCAAAAGGGAAAAAACGTGAATACTATGTATCTGACTTGAATGAAAGGTATAAAAAAATGATACGATTCTTTTTGGGAAAGCGTTTTTCAAAAAACGACAAAATTTCACAGGTTAAGGAGTAGTATCTGTTTTTTTAAGTCTTCGTATATATTTTTCTTCCTGCTTAGGTTGGGATGAAAGAAAAATATCTATAAATTTTTTAGCTACCTCAACATCAATATAGTCAGCAGGGATTGCGAGCATATTGATATGATCGTGTTCACGCATATGTTTGACTTGGTGAACATCAAAGGCAAGCCCACAAAAGATTCCTTTATACCGGTTCGCAGCCATCGCGACTCCATTTCCTGATCCGCAGATTACTATTCCCAAAAACTCTTTTGGATTTTGAAGAACTGTTTGGGCAACTTTTTGAGCATAGTCAGGATTATCATCCAATGGGTCTAATTCAAACGCACCGAGATCTTCAACTCGAATATTTTTTTCCTGAATGTATTCGATAAGTTTATTTTTTAACTCAAATCCTCGGTGGTCGGCACCGATGAAGATGGTCATGTTTACATTGTAGCATGTAACATGAAACATGTAACAATTAAAAGAAAGTATGAATTAGAATGTTACATGTTATATGTTCTCTGTTACATGAAGAATGTTTGACACTCATTGTCATCTCAATTTCAAGATGTTACTTCCCAATATTGACGATATTATCCAGCGTGCAAAGGATGCTGGCGTGACTCGTATTGTAGTTCCGGGGACTAACGTGAAGACTTCACGAAACGCGGTAGAAATTGCTGAACAACACGAATATGTCTATGCAACAGTAGGAATCCACCCGCACCACGTCTTTCAAGTTCAAAACTCAGATATCAAAACTCAAAACTATAACTCAAATCTCAAATCTGAAATTCAAAAAATTGAAGCGCTCGTTAAAAATCCTAAAGTAGTTGCAGTGGGGGAGATAGGATTAGATAGGCATTATTATCAGAATACGAGGCATGTAAATTATCAGGTGACAGAAGAATTTATCGAACTGCAGAAAGAATTTCTAAGAGAGCAAATCGAACTAGCAAAAAAGTATGACAAAAGCCTGATTCTTCATAACCGAGAAGCAAAGGCAGACACCTTGTCCGTGTTAAGTAAAAAATGGGACCCGAAACTTGCAGGCAGAAGCGTTTTTCACTGTTGTGAGCCGGATGAAGAGCTCCTTATTTTTGCGAAAGAACACAATATGTATATCGGGGTCGATGGTGACATTACCTATCGCAAAGATAAACAAGAATTCATAAAAAAAATTCCTCTCAACATGCTTGTTTTAGAAACAGACGCTCCTTTCCTTCATCCCGAGCCTTTGCGATCCCAACCCCGAAACATTCGTGGCCCAAACGAGCCAAAGAATTTGAAACGCATTGCAGAGTTTATTGCAAAGACAACAAATATTCCCCTGGATCAACTCATTGAAGCGACCACAACCAATGCAAAAAGCCTTTTTGCAATTATTTAGTTTTCCCACTTGATTTGGGAAATAATGATTGCAGCTACGAGTCCAAATTCATAAGATTGCAAGAAGGTACCAACGACTCCTCCAAAAAAAAAGATCAAAACCATAACAAACAACTTGAATTCTGCGTTAATTTGTATTGCAAAGTGCATAAGTAGAATATAGATGATGGAAATGACGCAATAAGTAAGGAGATCCATGAATTCTAGAATAGCATATTTTGCTGGGTGATTATTATCAGGAGTTAATTTGAAGGTTTAAGCAGATCAGGAAGAGTAATTGGACAAGATATCCCAAAGCAAATACTTTGTTTAAACACGACTTGTTCCAGCGCAACAACTAGAGAAAGGACTGCCACCATGATAATGACTCCTATTAAAGCAGCCACGATTTTATCACGAGCCTTCTCAACACTTTCCTTATTACCCCCTGAAACAATCCAAGCAAGCCCCCCCCAAGAGTAAAAAAAGGAGTGCGAGTAAACCTGCAAGTACAAAAAATCCGCGGATAGCAAATGTAAGAAATTGGCTAAATGTAGGAATTTTGAAGCCGAGCGCATTTTCGTTTATTTGGATCTCTTGGAGAGAAACATTTGTAGAAGTTGGAGTTATGGGATTTGCTACAGTTGACCATATTGTTATTGCGGCCGTATTTGGCGGAGATGGACCAAAGCCTAAGATAATATTTTTAGAAGAATCCATAGTCAAAGACTGAGTATTAACTTCGGCAATGGACTCTATGGAAGGAACAATATTTGGTTTTAGATCGGAGATAGCCCAGAGAGCTGATGGTCCGCTCGTTACCGCATATACGATGTCTGTGTTGGGATCGCTATCTAAGACAAAATCCAAAATTGCTTCAACGCTTTCAGATGGGGAGGGGATCGAGTACAGATGAAGTTCTAGAAGTGGAGAGTTTGGTTTAAAGTCGTAGATTACAGCAAGACGATCCTTTTGTTGCGGAGTTTTGAGAATTGAGTACAGAGTCTTTTTGCCGTCAGGATTTAGCTTTATACGAGGTTTATAAATATATTGGCCCGATACAAATTCTGGTATCGATACCTTTGTCAGCCTTGTTGCACTAAGTGGAACTTGCGTATTAGCTGAAAATTGCAGCCTGACGAGATATTGTTTTGCGAGATCTGAAAATGGGCAGATTCCTCCATATGCCTCGCAGCCAACTATGATATAGAGGCTGTTATTGGCGGATACGTCATGGAATATTCCGAGGATCGAGTCAGAGTTTCTGCTTGGATCAGGCCTAGGGAGCAACCACTTCCGCAGAATATTTTTGTGTATAAAATAGAGAGCTCCATTGGTATAGCCATAATTGCCATTCTTAAAAGCCGCGAGAGCCCTATTGCCTACTGCCATATCTTTGAAATCCTTTAGATGTCCAGAAGAATCAAAGGGATCTTCAATCTCTGACAAAAAATAATTTTTGTCCAGCTTTACGAGTCCGAGGTCTCCGTCAAGATAGATATCAGAAGAAGTATTTGTTTCTGCGATCCTGATGAATCGTATTCCGTCTAAGTCAAAACTATTTGGGATTTCGACTAGTTGAAGGTTCTTCCAGGCAACATCGGCAGAAAATTTGATAAAAAATGCATCTTTTCCTCCTCCAATGATTCGGCCATCCTTCAAAGTTGTCAGAGATTTTATTCCTTCGGGGATAAAATGGTCTGTTTCTGGAAAGAAACGATCTATAGGTATTATTTTTATCGCTTTTCCTTTCCATTCTCCTGTGGTGGGTAGGGCATCGCTCGTTTCGACAGATGGAATGGGAGTGATTTGGAGAGAAGGTGATTGTCGAGAACTCACTCTCGCTTTTTGTTCAGTAAAAAGGTGACTTATATCTGTTGCCTCTTGTGCAAGAACTGATTGCAAAGATAGGCCAATTATGAAAAGTAAAATGAAGAAGATCCTTTTCATATCACTATTTTACTCCACTCATGTGTAAATTTGGAATAGGAATAGTACCTAGCTTGTCGTTCAGCCTCAATTCCCAATGTATTCCGTTTGTCTCGATTAAAATACAATTCACCAATAGTGTTTGCAATATCGCTTACTTTTTCCGGTGGAGCAAATAGCGCCCCTTTCGAGTCGCTAATTTCTTTTAACGTTGGGATGCCCGAGAGAATAGAAGGACAGCTTTGGGAGGCTGCTTCAAGATAAGAAAACCCGAATCCCTCGTCGCGGGAAACAAGAATATTACATTTTGCATTTCGGTAGAGAGTCATCAGCTCTTCATCGGGGATAAAACCGGGAAATATGAAGCGCTTGTCATTTTTCGCCTCTTCGATAAACTGTTTGAGTTCTTTCTGCCAAGGATTGGAGTAACTGGTAACTGGTAATTGGTAATTAGGATTATTTTGTTTGTCCAAATTACTAATTACTAATTCCGAATTACTGAATACTTTTCCTACAAATACACACGTCACATTGATTTCTTTTATCGCGCGGGCGAGATTGACCAGATTCTTATTCCAGGTTGCATCACCGACGTAGATACAGTAATTAGTAACTGGTAATTGGTAATTAGGATTTTCTTGTTTTTGTTTTTCCGAATCACGAATTACTAATTTCGAATTACTGAAAATTTTGGGAAGGCAGGGATAAATCACCTTTACTTTATCTTCATTTATTCCCAAAATTCTCACAATATCTTTCTTACTGGCCTCAGAATCGGTGACAATACTGTCATAATGTTTCAAAACTAATTTATTAAGAAAAATATTTATTTTGCCTTTTATCCCGGCTGGAAAATGCTCTGGATATTTAAGAGGGATAAGGTCATGAATTATCGCTACTTGTTTTTTTGCGATTCGCCTTATGCTTAAGGGGGGTTGTAAAAAATTGAAGAACGGATTGATAAAAATTCTCAATTCCGAATTTCTCATTCCCGATTTATTAGCAAAAGTCCAATGAGAAAAATTTTCACGAAGAATCTGAAGATATCTCCCAACTCCTCTTACTCTACTTAAGGGATCACCCGCTATCGGATCATAACAATAGATAGAAGAAGACATAGAGTAATTGTAACAAAGAAGATATTATTTAATTTTTTCAAATCTCCCATCGAGGTGAAGATAATAGAGATCTACAGTTAAGTCGGGATAAAGCGAGTGTATCACTTTTTTTGCAGTTTTGAGATCCTGGGAATGCCTAGTGTGAGTGCTTTCTTTACCATATGCTCCACAGTCTTCATGATTGATAAGAGTAACCTCTGATATGTGATGTAGTTTTACAGAGATATCAAGTTGTTTTACAATCGTGATAAGATCCTTTACTCCCCCAGCAAATCCAACATAATCATATTTCTTATTCTCCATATTCTTCTCGAGCCATTCGCGGATATATTTTTGGAATCGGAAGTCTATGCAAGAAACGACGAGCGCATCACAGGTATGTATTGTCATGAATATATTATAAATGGAATGAGAATCTATCTCAAGGATGTATCTCTAATAGGGGTAATCACATCTCTGAGCCATGTGGGATAGCCTTGAGGGTAAAGGGAGGGATCTATTGTTACAAGACGAACCATGGAGGAAAAACCGGTAGGAACGATCGTCGTAGGAGAAAAAGAGCTTGTTAATTCGGCCATCTTTTCTAATACTTTTCTTATTCTTAACATTCGTGGGGTAAGGCACAAGTTATCGATAATATAGGGAGTAGAGTGAAAAATAGACTCGTCAGAATGCATAATACTAGCCCCGATGTGGAGAGCGTTTCTTCGATATTGCGAACTATTCAAAAGAGGTTGAACTCGTTTGGTAAGAGCATTGTACCAATCCATCCTGAGTAGTGTCGTCAACTCAAGCTCCCTTTGATCTGGGAGTTCTTCTATAACTGTATTATATATATCAGGTCTTTCCGAAAGACCTTTAAGAAAAGGAAAAAATTCAGTGTATCCAAAATCTCTTAAGAGGGTGAATGTTTCCTTTGGAGCATAAAATAACATGGTCATAATTTCAGAGGCAAAGATCGTTGAAAAAAACATTTTTCTCTCAGATTCTAGCTCGTTCCAGGCAATGTGAAAATTTTCGAAAAAATCCGGATTGCGCAACACGGAATTAATATAAGTGAGAGAATCGTCGGTGATAGGGAAATAGTAACCATGATCCCGCCAGAATCGACTACTTGTTGATGAATTGAAATCCGGAGTCATATGAGTTCTCCCTTCCCTTGAGAATTCAAGATTTCTTTTTTCTACAACAGCTTTTCTAAATATTCTTAGTGTTTCATCAAAAAAAAGAATAGGTCGATACTCTCTCAAGCTATCAATCTCTTCGCCCACTTCGTTTGGCGAAGCTAAGGCAGCGACTGATTCCTTTTCAGCAGCTAGATAAATATCCTCATTCTCTCGGACCAATCTTCCCCTGCCTTTTTGATCCCATTTGTTGGCGATTCTAGAGACTCTCGTATCTCTTGCTCGAACCTCTTCAGTAAGGCTTTCATATTGGGAAAAACCAATTGAAAAAAGAATATTGAGATCGTGTTGTCTAATTTCGAGCTCTTTTCCATCAAAGTTCTCACCATGAATAAGCTCGACTTCTATCCGGGGAATACCACTCCTCGTTGAGGTGTGTCGGCAGCGTAGATACAGTTCATGGGGTAAAATAGGACCTTCATCGTATCTGGCTCCCGCAGTTATTTGTTTTCCTTTTAGATGCCAGATAAACATCCCTCCTTTATCGTCTTCGTTGTTTACGAGCAGTTCAAGGTTCTCATCATATGAGGGGAGTGTTTGACGAAGATATTCAAAAAAACTGTGATAATCTGAAAATTCGATCTTTAGATCGAGATCTGAACCGGTATGAAGTTGTTGTTTAACTCTGTCTAAAAGCGTTCCGAGGGGGAATCGTTCATGAGGGTGATCGTTTGCAATGATGCTTTTGAGCTCTCCCCTTCGGGCAATAGGAACTGAGTTCTCAGTAGGTTGAAATGACGTCTTAGCAAGTAAAATATCAGCGACAGAGCTGGAGCGGATAAAATGTGATGTTCGTCCTCTTTTTTGTTCGAGCGCCTCTATTTCGTCCATTAAAAAACTCATGAAAGGCATCATGGATTCGGTAATCACCTCTGCTGTATTTAACTCTGGTATACCTGGAATAGAGTTTTGTTCATGAATACGAATGAATTCTCTGATGTTCATTCGGACCCCATTTCGGAAGATTTCGCTTGGAGGAACTATTTCAGAAGGAAGGACTGTATAACGATTGGGAGTACTTGTTACGGCTAATTTAATATCATGATCTAAAGCGTGTAGCAGAAGATAATCATTAAGCCTACCGTAGGATAAGACCGTGTTTAAAAAAGAATTATTTTGTAGACGCTGGGCAACCTCAGCTAAGCGCATATATACCTTATAATAAAATTAAATAGGACATCATTATACCAAAAAGAATAAAGGGTAGAGTATAATGTTAGCATGACAGAACCTCCTATACATCCACACTCTTTCAGGAAAATGGTAGAGGGATGGATCTCTTTTCTTCCTTATCGTGAAATGGGTTTTTTTATGATGCCTCCCAAAACGGGTGTGGAAAGAAGAATACTTCAATTTATCGAAGATAAGAAATTACACATTATTTTCGGTCTCAAAAAAAGGACAATTTGTATTCATTTAGATTTATATGAAGAGCCAAAGATCGAAAAGTATCGGCTTTTTTCGGAGTTACAATCACAATTGAAAAGAGGAGTGAAAAGAGAGGATATTAGTTTTGAGGGAAATGATCTTATAGTACTAATGAGTACATTACGAGAAAACGGATTTGACATAGCTTTATTTGTTACAGGAGCAGATAGGATGATACAAAATTTAGATTTCACTCTTTTCAAAGAACTTGTTTCCCTCAATGAACGTTTTGATAATCTATCTATTTTGGTTTTTACCGGCGTTTACTTACTCGAAAAAAGAACAAAATCCAAGCTTTTTGAAAAAAACCCTCTAGCAGCTAATTTCTTTTATATTCCTCTTTATTCAATAGAGGATTCAACTCAGTTTATAAAATATCTTGAAGAAAAATGGAATATGCATATTAATAGAAAACAGAAAGAGTGGATTCTGAAGAATTGCTCGGGTAGATTGGGATGGATAAAAAATGCAATGCGTCTTATTCGTGAGAGGTCAAAAATAACACCCGGCGAAATCGCAGAGGATGTTTCAATGATCGACAGAGCCCAAACAATGGTTCAGGTTTTCTCTCAAGAGATCCGCAAGCTCTTAGAAGCAATCTCTCAAGGAGGTTATCAGACTCAAGACAAGGATACTCTTTACCTAGAATATCTTACTAAGTTGGGACTTTTAAAAAAAGAAAAAGGGGAATATATTATTTACCCCCCATATCTCTCGACAATTGTCAAGAAACATAAACAGGAAGATGAAATTAATCTCAACTACCATTTAGTTTTATCAGATCAAGAATATCGTGTTTTCACTCACCTCCAGAAAAATCTTAACACTATTGTAGGAAGGGATGTTATCGCAGAAAGAATCTGGGAATCAGATGTTGAAGAAAAATATTCTGAGTGGGCAATCGATCAACTCTTACATCGAGTGAGGACAAAACTAATTGCTATGAAATCTCCTTATGCCTTGAGAACAAAAAAAGGCATGGGATTTGTTCTCCTTCAAAAATAGTATTTTTCCCAGTCAGAATCGTGTCAGGTTCCTATCAAGCAGTTACTTTCTTTCTTATTTACAATAAGCTCCATATGAAAAAAATAGTGGAGGTTTTGAAGTTGGAAGTTGGCTTAAAAGCTAAACACATGGGAAAACCGATTGCTTGGTTCCAGTTTGCCAAAAAAACAAAATATGGATATCGTTTTCTCACCAACAAAGAGGCACAATGGAAGATCTTACAGGAGATTGCCGAGAGGATTGCTCAGAAATATCCTCAGTATACGACTGGACAGATTGTAGATCTCCTGTCTGAAATTGTGAATACCTGAGTGGTATACTATCTTCTTGTGAAAGGGATAATTGTTTCAAAAGAACACGTTGAGGAGATAATATTCAACAGCCGCTATCCAATTGATGAAAAAAAAGAAAAGATGTCACTTGATGTTGTTGGCGCGGTGAGTAAAGCAGGAGAAGATTTCGGATTCGAGGTTTATAAAAATAAAGTTGAATCTCTTATAAAAGCTCTCAAACTGTTGCAAGATGAAGAGGAAGAGAAGATACTAAATTTCGATGTAATTCTTCAAGTTAAAGGAAACTACAATATTCGTTCTGCTTTTACAATAGAAACTGGCCAAGGCGCCATAGCTGGGAAGTTTTATATTTTTCATCAGACCCTCATGAGTAAGCTACTCTATAAAATTGCACAAGAATTAGTTGAGGAAAAGGCGGTAAAATTATTTCCGGGTTGCGATCAAGAATATTTATATGAAGTCTTATTTTCATCGATAGAAGATAATCTTTATGAATCGATAAAAAAGACTGGGAAAGATATCCCCTTCTATTTAGTCAAATTTAAAGATGACGGAAATTTTAAGGTAGTAGAAATGGGAAGTGTATAATAAGCACAAAATAAACAAATGACAAATCCGGCAAATTTCAGATAAATTAAATAATGAATGAGTAATTCAACAATTTGTTTATTTGTAATATTTAGCTTATGGTAATAGGGCCAAAAAAATTATTACAACTCGTCAAAAAAGTTAAACTAGTTGAAGATCTGGCCGAAAGAGAATTGGCTAACCCGGAAGGTGCAGGTTTTGATCTTCGGCTTGGAGAAGTCCACTCGATAAAAGGAAAAGCTTTTTTGGGGATTAACGAGCGGGAAACACCCGCAATAAAAACAGTCGCTCTGTATGACAAAAAAAAGAGTTCATCGATAAAGATAAAACCGGGAGACTTTTATTTAATTTCAACGATTGAAAAAGTAAACCTTCCTCAAGATATTACTGCAAATTTTAAGCCAAGAACTACCACATTTCGGTCAGGACTGTTTATCCGAACGGGAAACGTTGCTCCAGGATACAAAGGCAAACTCACATTTGGAATGAAAAACGAGGGTCCAGTTCCGGTTACTTTAGAACTCGGGTGTAGAATTGTTCATGTTCAGTTTGAGTGGGTCGATGGTGATGGAAACCTTTACCGAGGACAGTGGCAACACGGACGGGTTACAACGAAAAGACGTGAAACTCAAGTATAACGAGAAGTAAGTATCAAGTATTAAGAATTAAGAAAGTATATATTTTTATACTTAATACTTACTACTTAATTCTTGATACTAATCCAATGACTAAAAAACGTGATCTGGAACTATTGTACGAGGTGGGGTGTCTACGATTTCTCCAGCGGAACTGGCGGCAGTTTTTGAATGCCGATTTTTCCAATGAAACAGAGCATAGTTTTCGAGTCGCGTGGATCGCGATGATTCTCGCTTCGTATGAAGGGGTGAAAAATATTGGAAAAGTAGTGCAGATGGCATTGGTTCACGATGTAGGAGAGAGCAGGAGTGGAGACGTTCACTATATTTCACGCTTGTATACTTCGCGCGATGAAGAAATGGCAGTAAAAGATGTTTTTGACGGTACTGTGATGGAGAAGGAAATGATCGAGCTATGGAAAGAATACGAAGAAAGAAAAACAATCGAAGCAAAAATTGTCAAAGACGCTGATAATCTGGATGTGGAATTTGAGCTTAAGGAACAAGAAGTAAAAGGCGAAACACTGCGCAAATACTGGCTCGATACCAGAAAAAGAGTGTATAAAAAACTCTACACCGCCTCTGCAAAAAAAATGTGGAAAGATGTCCAGGATTCAAATCCACATGATTGGCATTTTTTCGCCCGAAACAGATTTACCGCGGGCGATTGGAAAGAAAAAAAATGAAACAAACTCACCCAGAACAACAGTATTTAGATCTCATGGAGGAAGCACTAAGCAAAGGCTACCGGAAAGTCGATCGGGGCACAGGAGATGCTTCATTCAGTCTATTCGGAAAACAGATACGATTTGATTTGAATGATGGATTCCCGCTTCTCACGACAAAAAAAGTCTACTGGAAAGGAGTAATTCACGAATTGTACTGGTTTATGTCAGGTCAATCGAATATTAAATATCTAGTAGACAATAACGTGCATATTTGGGACGACTATCCATACAAAATATACAGAATTAAGAATCAAGAATTAAGTATGAAGAATCAACTGACAAAAGAAGAATTTATAGAAAAAATCAGGACAGATAAGAAATTCGCAAAAAAGTGGGGAAATCTGCCGAGAATCTATGGAGAACTATGGAGACGCTGGCCCACCTCCGCCAAGGCTTCGGCGGGTAAACCTGCCCGCACGATTGACCAGTTAAAGTGGGCGGTCAACGAGGTAGTTGAAGACCCAAACTGTCATAATGCGATCGTAAATTCCTGGAATCCGGAATATTTATACACGATGGCGAGGTATCAAGATACCTCTCATTTTCCGATCTGCCACAACATGTATCAATTAAATGTGATCGATGGAAGACTTTGTCTTCAGCTCTACCAGAGAAGCGCGGATTTATTTTTGGGTGTTCCTTTTAATATCGCATCGTATGCCCTTTTGACTCTTATTCTCGCAAAGATTACGGGGTATAAACCGGGAGAATTCGTCCATACGTTTGGAGACTGTCATGTATACGAGATCCACGTGAATCAAGTCAGGGAACAGCTTAAAAGAAAACCGCGCCCGTTTCCGAAAATTAGATTTACAAGTGAATTCAAGACGGTAGACGAATTCAGGCCGAATTTTTTAGAACTTCTCAATTACAATCCTCACTCACCTATTAAAGCTGCACTGTCTGTCTCTGGCGGATATTTTCAAAAAAGCAAAAAATAGCACTATGATAAAAATTAGTATGATTGCGGCAATTGGCGAAAATAGGGAACTGGGAAAAAATAATAAGCTTCTATGGGATATTCCCGAGGATATGAAGCTTTTCCGGGAATTAACCAAAGGCCACGTTGTTATTATGGGAAGAAAAACCTTAGAGTCAATTGGAAGGCTTTTACCAAAGAGAGTAAACATTATAATTACCAGAGATAAAAAATATAAACCCCCATTCCCTCAGAACTCAATTGATCAATTAGTTGAGTTTTATGTGGTAAATTCTATGGAAGAGGCTCTAGAGCAAGGAAAAAAGAAGGAAACTCAAGGCGAAATATTTATTATAGGAGGGGGACAGATTTATAAAGAGGGAATCAAATATGCGGACAAATTATATCTGACAATTGTAAAGGGAAAATTTGACGCGGATACCTTTTTTCCCGATTATTCAGAATTTAGAAAAGTAGTCTTTAAAAAAGAATCAAGAAATAGGGAATACAAATATACTTTTCTCGCGCTAGAAAATAATTCTTAAGTTATTTGACCCACTTTGGTTGAAAATTTCTTAAAGCTTCACCAGCATCACCTACTCCTGGGGATTCTAAGTAGAATTTTGTAGACATACGGCCTGTTTCTCCAACTGTGATAAAAGAAGAACCAATCCCTAAATAATTCAAAGCCATTCTATTAAACATGATTCCCTGACGAGTTGCACTGACTGAACGATGAACTACATGTGAAGGACGAACACCTTCCTGTCCTGCAGCAAGAATCACTCCAGCTGTAGATGCACCTGAAGCTGGATTAACAAAATCTACCACATCTATAAGTTGTCCGTTAAGAATGTGGAGTTGATTCACATCACGCCATATGACTGAAGTGGCAACTTCTCCTTGTTCCTCACCAACTAAATGTACCCTTTTTGTAATTACTCGAGTTTCGTTCTTTATTCTTGCATCTTTTTGAAGATTCATTGCTAACCTGTCACTCACAAGACCAGCTCTTTCCAAAGCAACTGGTCTTTGTATTGGTCCAATTCGAAATTGCTCTTCATATTTGCGTAAAAGAGAATATGCAAATTTAGCCATTTCGTAGTAATTCTGTTGCCATCCTTGGTCATTATAAAGCCCTTTTGCAGAGTGTTCGTCGATTCTTCTTATAATGTCCGATGCCTCCTCAACGAAGTACTGAAGTACAATTATTCCATCCTGTGCTAAATCTTCTGGTTTCCCCCAAGTCCCATATTGTCCATCATATTCGCCAATTAGTCCGGCAAAAGTATCTCCGAAATTTACCAAATAATCTACATAAGGACTGGCACCCGTTCCTTTATAGTAATCTGGATCCTTTAAAAAAGGGAGAACATCAAAACGTTTACCTTGTAAATGTGCAATTTCAACTTTTCCAGTCCCATAAGTTTTATAGGTTATAGGAGCCTGTTCTAATGTTCTTTTTGACAGTTCTTTTAGATCTACTGGCATATTAAAAAAATCCCCCTGGTGGGGGAACTGTTAATGAGAAATTCGGAATTTTCTAATGAGTCGATGCAACATACTGGGGATGAATTCTATACTCATTTTAATTTTGAGTCAAGAGAACGATGTATGACATAGTAGATCAAAATGATAGTCATCCTGAACTTGTTTCAGGATCCGATTCTAAAGCCAGATACTGAAATAAATTCAGCATGACAAGCCGTTTAATTGTTTGTATAATCGATTCAATGAAATCACCGAAATATCTTGATGAGGCCTTTGAAGAAGTATGTCGCAAGATGGTTGAGACTTTTAAGAAAAAACATAAAGATTACGGAAAAGGCAACATTTTGGATATGGGGGAGTTGGGGATAGCCTTTCGCATCTCGGAAAAATTCAATAGAATTAAAAATCTTCTCATGAACGGCAAGAAACCGGTGAATGAATCCATAGAAGATTCATGGATCGATATCGGAGTCTATGCCGTCATTGCAATCCTTCTCAAACGTAGCTGGTTCAAGCATTTGGAAATGAAAGAAAAGACTTCTTCTAATAGGTAAAACTTCTCCTTTTGTCGCTTATAGTCCATTGACTTCTTCCAGAGGTAAATTCTACATTGATTACGTGTTGGCTAAAGTATGTTCCGGTACCACAATTGGTTTGGATGGTGTACTTATTGAGGTGGAGGTAGACGTGGCAGGAAAGGGTTTCCCCACTTTTAGTATCGTCGGCCTTCCCAGCAAGTCAATAGACGAAGCGAAAGATAGAGTAAGGGCAGCGATCGAGAATGTCGGGTTTGAGATGCCGGATTCCCGGCTTACGATCAATCTTGCTCCGGCAGATATCCCTAAAGAAGGGTCACGCTTTGATCTCCCGATCGCGATAGGAATTTTAGCAGCATCAGGATCTGTACAAAAAGAACATTTGACAAAAAGTCTATTTTTAGGAGAGCTTTCTTTGGAAGGAAAGGTTCGGCGGGTTCCCGGAGTTATTTCGATAGCCCTTTTGGCAAAAAAATTGAAATATAAGGATCTCTATATCCCTTTGGAAAGTGCGAAAGAAGCAAGTCTAGTAGATGGTCTGCATATCTATCCGGTAGAAAATCTTTCTGATCTGATCTTACACCTCAACGGATACAAAGAAATTGCTCAACAAATAAAATTGAGTTGGGAACACCTTGCTAAAGAAAGCACATATGAATTTGATTTTTCCGAAATTAAAGGGCAGATCCAGGCCAAGCGGGCCCTTGAGATTGCGGCAAGCGGATTTCACAACCTCCTTCTTAAAGGTCCTCCCGGAGCGGGCAAAACTATGTTATCTCGGGCCTTTCCCTCGGTTCTCCCTCGGATGGATCGAGATGAAATGCTCGAGGTCTCAAAAATTTATTCAGTTTCAGGATTACTGGAAGATACATTTTTTATGACTGCGAGACCTTTCCGCTCACCTCACCACACAACTTCGCGGATAGGGCTCATCGGTGGGGGAACGATTCCTAAACCTGGCGAGATTTCTTTGGCTCATCGGGGAGTGCTATTTTTGGACGAGTTGCCCGAATTCTCCCGATCGGTGTTGGAGGCTTTGCGCCAACCTTTGGAGGATGGAAAAGTTTCGATATCGAGGGCTTCAGGAAGTCTTACGTTTCCTTCTCGTTTTTTGCTTCTTGCGGCCTCGAACCCGTGCCCTTGTGGCAACTTGGGAAATCCCAAAAAACCTTGTCATTGTTTACCCGGAGGAATTTTAAAATATCGCAAAAGATTATCTGGGCCACTTCTTGATCGTATTGATTTACATGTAGATGTTCCTCCGGTACGGGAAGAAAGCCTAAATCTGTACAAAGAATCGGAACCGAGTGCAAAAGTTCGAGAGCGGGTAGAGGTGGCTCGGCAAAGACAGCAAACGAGGTTTAAAAATTCTTCTGTGAAGACCAATGGTGAAATGAGCTCATCTCAGATCAAAAAATACTGTCAGTTCTCGAAAGAAGCGATCGATTTTTTAAAGCAGGCCATATCGCGACTTTCACTTTCGGCGCGGTCTTATTTCAAAATAATAAAGGTTGCTCAGACTATCGCCGACTTAAACGATAGAAATAAAATTGAAGCAGTGTTTGTTTCTGAAGCTCTACAGTATCGTCTCAAAGAAGAGTAATCAAATGGGGCTTGACAAAGCATATTGTATTGAGTATTCTTTTTTGTAAGAAATATATGGTTGCTAAAATCTTCCAATTTATAAACTCTTTTTTAGTAAAGTCAGTTTTGGCCCAGGTTCCCTCTTCTACTCCTGTTCCCACGGATCAAATTCAGATAAGTGATTCAGAACTGGGTTTCACTATTCCAAGTTTTAGCACCTTCCTCACTTTTGCAATCCGAGGCTTTTTTGTCCTTGCCGGGTTACTCGCTTTGATGTTTCTTCTTTTGGGAGCTATGGGATGGGTCACCTCAGGTGGAAATAAAGAAAGTGTAGATAAGGCAAGAGACAAGATTACCGCTGCAATTTTGGGAGTAGTCCTCATTGTAGCAGTCTTGGCAATTATGGTAACATTAGAACAAGTGGTATTCAAAGGAAAGCTTTGTTTTGGAATATCGTGTGATCTTGTATTACCTAATCTATTACAAAAGTCAGGTCCTTAAGATAATATGTTACAAGCAATTTTAGATAAAATAATTCGACCAGTTTACGCTGTTTGTGAATGTAAACTTGACGCTGCTACTCAAACATTTAAATGGGCACAGACTCTCGCTGCACCAGGCGACCCGGCTACATGTGCAGCAATCGGTCAAGCGGTAGGCAATGCCTGTGCAGATCCTTCTACGGTTGTTCGGGTGAATACCGGTCCAGTAACCGCTGGTGGTCTTGGCTTTGTAATCCCAACGATGAGTACCTTTCTCACTTTTGCGGTTAGAGGTTTTTTCGTCCTTGCCGGATTACTCGCTTTGATGTTTCTTCTCTTGGGAGCTATGGCCTGGGTCACCTCAGGTGGTAACAAAGAGAGTGTTGATAAGGCAAGAGACAAGATCACTGCCGCAATACTAGGAATTATTATTATTGTTGCGGTGCTTTCAATCATCGTTGTTTTTGAACAAATCATTTTTAAAAAGGCTGTATGCTTTGGTATATCCTGCCCACTTACCTTACCGAACTTGCTATAACTTCTCCATTTTGGTAATCTTTCATATATTTCCTTATGTATAATTTTGTCGTCAATGCTCAGGTGAGAGATTGGGCAACTTCGGGTTGTTTAGTTGACGTTGGGGGGGTAGAAGTGCCAACCCTAAAATGTCTCGAAGTAGTTTTTGGAAATATTCTTTTTATGTCTTCGGCTCTTTTTGTTCTTGTATTATTCATCATGTTCGTCGTCGGCGCATTTCGCTACCTCACTTCACTTGGCAATCCGGAAGGGGTAAAAAAAGCCCAGGGGACACTTAAATTTGCAATCCTAGGTCTCATTCTCTTCGTGAGCGCCTATCTTATCCTCAATATCATCTGCGTTCTTTTCTTGGGAGGATTCGGAAGCAGCTGTAAGTTGTTTAAGTTGGAGATACCAGGTCCATAAGAGTTCAAAGATCAAACTTCAAATGTCAAAAACGAGTTCAAAGCTAAAGTTTTATAGGATTTAATTTTTGAGCCAAGCTTTGATCTTTGATTTTTGCACTTTGCACTATTTTGCGGGGGTAACAAAAATCACCTTCACGCCTCTTTCCTCAGGAATAGGAGATACCATCTTATCTCTATCCCCCATATACATGAAAAGAAGAAAGACCATGAGAGCAAGCCCGAAAGCGATAAAGATGGAACCAACTATTTTCACAATATTAGCTTTTAGATTATTAAATGGTTAGCTATGAGAAAAACTAAAAAGCAAAGAGCTAATTAGCAAATAGCTAAAGATTAATTTTCTCTTTTATCAAAAACTGTGGCCGTTTTTGTACTTCTTTATATATTTTGCCTACATACTCACCAATAATACCTATGGTAATAAGCTGAATCCCCCCCAGGAAAACGATGGAGAAAAAAAGTGAGGCCCAGCCCGGTAGCCAATCACCTTGGTGGAAAATAAAATGCTGTACTGATTTAAAAGCGATCACCAAAATACTTAGGGCCGATGCAATAAACCCCAAATAGATGGAAAGCCGAAGAGGTTTTACTGAAAATGAGGCAATGCCCTCTAGTGCAAAGTTGAGCATTTTGGAGAAGGGATAGTGGGTTTCACCGGCGTGCCTTTTCTGTCTTTCAAAAGTAACATAAGAGGCGGGGAATCCAGACCAGGCTACAAGACCGCGTAAGAAGCGGGACTGTTCCGGAAGTCCTTTGAGAAAGTCTACGACTTCACGATCAAGCAAGCGAAAATCACCGACGTCATCTGGGATCTGTGTGTCGGAGAGGAAATTGATGAAACGATAAAATGCCTGGGCAGTCAATTTTTTAAAGAAACTGTCGGAATCTCTTTTTGTTCGCTTTGCGTAGACAATTTTTGCCCCCTTTTCCCACCTCTCGATCATTTTGGGAATAATATCAGGTGGATCCTGAAGGTCTGCATCAAGAGTAATCGTACAAGCACCTTTAGCAAAGTGGTAGCCTGCGGTGAGGGCCATCTGATGGCCGAAATTGCGCTGGAAGCTAAGGAGTTTGACGCTTTGAGATTTTTTAGCCTCTTGTTTTATGAGCGGAATAGTCTGATCTTTAGACCCGTCATCGACAAAAATAATTTCATATTGATATGGTTTGAGGATAGGAATAAGTGTTTTAAGGAGTGGTTGGATGTTTTGCTCTTCGTTGTAGACGGGAATGACTATCGAAATGAGGAAGTTGGTCATGAAGAATAGTATAGCATTTCTTTACTACCTATGTTACGGGGCCGGGAGTTGAACCACGGTCTAGGAGATTATGCTACCGGTTTCTCTTGTTACCAAGAGTGTCGGACTATATCTTTCCCGATTTAATCGGGATTCGGCGTATAGTCTCTACGGATCCCTTAAACCTCATGTTAAGGTTTCCTCGGTATTGCCCTCCGACTCGAAGGATTCCACCGATACAGCCGAATTTTCTAGTCTCGAATTACTTCGAAATGAGCCCATATTTGAGCCTCCTGTGCAACCGTACACTACCCCGTATATTGTGCATATTATACTTTTTATCCAATTCTTTTTCAATTAGAAATGATGAATATTAGATTGTACTGTAAGCCTTTCTGCAACCGGCTCGGTTGCATTTATGGCCTTGTCATTGGCTAAAAAACACATTCCACCATTGTTGGTAGTTGGGAAGAGGGGTTGGAGTAAGGATGGTTGGGATGGGCGTTGGCTGTTTGAGGATAATTGCCACTTCATTTGGTTTAAGAAGATTGAGTTTATTTCTGATTGTTTTTTCAACTTCGTTCGGATCTTTTTTTTTCAGATACTCTGTCTGTAGCTCAGAGTTCCTTTTTTTTTCTTTTTCGTAACTATTTTTAAAATCCTCATAGAAAGCAAGTTTTTTTCCAAAATCTAAAAGATTCTTTGTTAAAGAAGAGAAAAAAAATAAAATAAGCAATATAAAAAATATCTTCCTAATCAGTCTCATAGTAAAAGTATAGCAAAGATCGTTATTCGTTATTAGTTAGTTCGCTAGTTCGAAGTAATTTGAGGATGCGGGTGGGGTCGGCTTTATTTTTTAGTTGTTTCATGGCTATTCCTATGATTACTTTGGGATTCTTGTCATATAATTCTTTATTATCTAAAATAATTTTTCCAATTTCTTTTTTTAACTCTTCGTCTGATATTTCCTGAGGAAGATATGTTCCCAATAATTTCAACTGTGATTCGTACTGAGCGATTAAATCCTCCCTTTTTCCCTTTCTGAAGGCGTCAATTGACTCTTTTAACTCCTTACCGATTTTTCTTAGAATGACTAATTCTTCTTCATCCGAAAGTTCACCTTTTTTGTCGATCTCTTTGTTCTTCAATTGTGCTAGAATATATCGTAGCGTTGTGACTTTATTCTGGTCTCTTTGTTTCATTGCCAGGATTTGGTCCTGAATTATTTTTTGTTTGACCATTTATACATTATATCACGCAGGAGCGATAACAAAATCACGCCGAGAGTGGCACACGAATATGATCAGAAAAAATAAAAAAGACGTTCTGGAAATTTTTAATCGCTTAAAAAAGATCCTTGCTGCCAAACCTCCCATTCAAGATATGGTAAGCGAAGTACGGATGATGAAATTCAAAGTGAAGCCAATCGCGGGTGATGTTTCTTTTTTGCAGCTCAATAATACACACCTTATTGAAACGCTATGGAGTCTGGGAAAGCTGGATGAGACATTTCACAAAGAATTTAGGTATATTAATGCCAACCAGAAAGAAGTTTTTTTTAGGATATTCGATGATTTGTATCAACAATTTCAGAATCAACTCAACAAAGTCAATATAAAATCAGAGCTTAAAACGAATTTGCCTCAATTGCTCGAGCTTGAAATTTTCAAGGAACTCCCTACGAATAAAAGATCCAACTGAAATAATACGAACTACTATGAAAAAATTTCCGATTGTTTTGGACCTCGAAACTAAGCATACCTTTCGCGATTTTTCCGAACATAAGAAGCTGGGGGTGACCGTGGTTGGCGTATACGACTACAAGGACAAGCAATGTAAAGCTTTTGGTGAAAAGGACTTGAATAAGTTATTCCCCATTTTGGAGAGCTCATCCTATATCATCGGTTTTAATGTCATTAATTTTGACTTACCCGTTCTCCAGGGGTATTATCCGGGGAAGCTCGAAATGCTTTCGACCTTCGATCTGCTCGACGATATCAGAAATAAAATCGGAAGAAGACTGGCGCTCAACGATCTTTTGTATGCGACGCTCGGGAAAAAGAAAACCGGGCATGGGTTGATGGCGATAGATCTTTACAAAGAGGGAAAACTAGATGAACTAAGACAATATTGTATGGATGATGTCATGCTTACGAAAGAGCTTTTTGAACATGGAGCGCAAACCGGCGAAGTAGCCTATTTGAACGAAAAAGGCAAGATATCTATTAAAGTTGACTGGAAAAAGTATAGCGAAGATTCGGGAAAATCAGAGGACCATCTCACTTTACCTTTTTGATTCTATGCACATGGTGATCTCTCCCCTTGCAATGAAGAAACAAAAGATATATAGTAATTGGAAACATCAAGAGTGTCCGATGTAACATCGGACCAGCAACCGAATAATACGGTGCCATTTCCGAGAGGAAGATGTGGTCCGACGTCACGTCGGACAAATTATAATTTTACCTCTCGGATAAGAGAGGTTTTTTTATGTCCAACTCATATACGTTTACCTCAGAATCGGTCTGTGCAGGTCATCCAGACAAAATTTGTGATCGAGTAAGCGATGCTATCGTGGATAACGTTCTTGCAAAAGATCCGTACGGGAGAGTAGCTATCGAAACGCTTGTTACTTACAACCAGATGACACTAGCGGGTGAAATAACCTCACGATACAAGATAGATTTTGACAAAGTGGCCCGAAATGAAATCAAGGCGCTCGGCTATACAAGCAAAGAATTAAACTTTTCTTTCCGATCTCCCATAGATATTTATGTCCATGCCCAGTCGAGAGAGATTGCAGCGGGTGTAGATGTTGCGGGAGCGGGAGACCAGGGAATGATGTTTGGCTTTGCTTGTCGGGATACCGATACCCTGATGCCGATCGCTATAAGTATCGCTCACACTTTGGCTCAAAAGATAGATCAAGTGAGGGAGAAAAACATCTTATCTTATCTTCGACCGGATGGAAAAACCCAGGTTACCGTGGAGTATAAAAACGGAAAACCTTACAAAGTTCAGACAGTGGTGATTGCTGTTCCGCATAAAGAATCGGTCCATCTGAAGCAAGTAAAGAGCGATGTCTATAAAAAAATAATTAAACCGGTGCTGAAATCATATGGATTTGCGATAGAAACGAAAGACGTGATCGTAAATGGGACCGGAATCTGGCATTTTGGCGGGCCGGCCTCTGATACCGGTGTGACGGGGCGAAAAATAATTGTTGACACCTATGGTGGCTACGCACGAGTGGGTGGAGGAGCTTTTAGCGGCAAAGACCCGACCAAAGTCGATCGGTCCGGCGCTTACGCGGCACGCTTTTTGGCCAAAAACATCGTCGCACACAAGCTTGCAGACAAGGCAGAAGTACGCTTAGCCTATTTCATCGGTGCAAAAAAGCCGATCATGCAGGATGTCGAGACATTTGGAACTGCAAAAAAGTCAAACAAAGTAATAAAAGACTTCGTGAATAAGATACTTGATACCTCAGTGGCAGGAATTTTGGAGAAGCTTGATTTGCGAAGACCGATCTATAGGGACACCTCCTGCTATGGGCATTTTGGCCGCAATCACTTTTCCTGGGAACAGATCGTAAGCGCCTAAAAGGAGTATAATAGCCTCATGAAGTTTCTTTCTCGAAGAGATAAAAGTATCGATATTTTGGGATACAAAGGGTGTAGCCCCCAAATCCTCGCGATCTTTCAAAAACGACAGGATGCACATCTTCTGCTGCCGCCTTTTATGATGAGGTGAAACATTCTCTCTACGAACGATCCAGTTAAATAATAAATATCACTGCATTTGCATCGCATAACTAAAATATAATAAATTTAAGTATGAGGAAAATTTTACTTGTTATTGTAACGGGTTTTTTGTTATTTATTATTGCTGCACTTATCCGGGATCCGGAAAAGATATTGCCGATGGGGCAAATCAAGCAATTTACAAAATCATATGAATCTTGCCCAAGTCCGTTTGTTTTCCAGATGCCGGTAGATATAAATAGGGTTACATCAATTCTTTATCCCGGACAATATAGAGGTGGAGAATATAAAGCGCATGGGGGCTTTAGATTTGATAATTCTCATCCTGATGAGATCAAGGTAGTGGCTCCTTATGATGCTGAAGTAATTGCCGGAGCTCGATATCCGGTGGACGGCGAAATTCAATATACTTTTGATTTTACCCATCCCTGTGGAATTAGGTACCGCTTTGGTCACTTGCTTACCCTAACGCCAAAATTCCAAGCCATCGCCGATAAATTTCCCCTACCTAAAGGATTGGATTCAAGAACCACGGAAGTATATCCACCGATAAAAGTGAAGCAAGGAGAAATTATTGCCACTGCGGTTGGTTTGACCAAGGGAGGTCCGAGTGCTTTGGGAGGCCTTAATACTTTTGTAGACTGGGGAGTATATGATTATAGGCAAAAGAACGAATCCTCAAAAGATCCTGCTTGGGTCGCCAAACATACTTACGAAATTGAACATTATGCAGTTTGTTGGTTTGATTGGATTTCATCTGAAGATAAAACAAAAGTTTTAGCTCTTCCATCCTCAGATTATCAGAGTGGCAAATCAAGCGATTATTGTAAATAATGATTGGCTTGCACTGAGCTCGACGAAGTGTTCCCCCTTAGTTAACATGTTTTAGGAAGAGGAAGGTTGAAATAAAGTATGTAAACACTCACTCATACCACTTTTTTGCATGCTTTCTATCTTCTTCCATTTGTTTTGCTTGCAATAATTCGTGCAGAACTGCAGGAGGATAGTGTATTCGCAACGCTCCCCTTGAATCTCTTTGCATAATAGTGGTTACATTTATTTCTCCGAGTCTTTTTAATATCCATCTACTGGATTTTCCCACTTTTGTTTCTAAGGCCGTTAGAGTTAACCATCCATCTTCTGCTTTCTTATAGTCTCCTGCTAAAGAAATGAGGTTATTTAGTGTAGAAGGTGGATAACTAGTATAAACTCTTCGGTGAAAAGCAGGATGCTCTCTCTGTTCACCGGTTATTCCAAGTTCATGTAGTTTTTTAATCACCCACTCTCTATCCATACCCGTTGCTTTAGTTAACATAGGGATAGTCAAATAATCTCCAAGTAGTGGATATTTTAAGCTCTCATTCATTAAAGTTACTAGTACAGAATGATCATAGTAAGCAAATATGTTTCCCGAAAAATGTCTTCTGTATTTTGGTGCAATACCATGTTCAATGAGTCTTTTTTCTACCCAATGCGGATGTCTTTTTGTCAATATTGCTAGGTCTGATATCGTGTGCTCAATTTCTGGATTAGGAGGTGTAATAACACGATCGCGCTCTATCATTAATTCGTCTAAACTTTGTGGCGGGTAATGAACTGCCACTCTATGAAAGGTACCGACTCTAAGTTCACCCTTAAAAGTTAGTTTAAATAGTCTTCTTACGACCCATCTATAATCTACTCCTAACAATTGAGTTAATTGAGTAATGGTCAACCAGTCCGAAGCAGGGACAGTGACTTCAGGTATTTTCTGAAGTTGCTCCAATATGCTTACCGGGAAAAGAATTCTTCCCATAATTGTTCTTCCCCCCTCATTTCTTGCCTGGTCTTTGTAGGCAGTAAGTTGTGTTGCGGTTGAGGTCCATGTCCAATGTAATCTCTGTGCGATTTCTTCTATTGTTACATATTCTTCTTGTTTGGCTTCTTTTGGATCAGTCAGTTCTTCCCTAAAAATCTCTTGCTGCAATAAAAAACGAGCTTCAGCTAACAACTCTTTAAAGTAAGCGGGTGAAATTCCCATTAATTCAGCCGACTCTTTTTCCTTATATCCCTCGCTTTGCAATAATATAACTTGTCTTAATGGTGGATCTAATCCATACAATGCACGGTACAGGTCTTCGTTTAGATCGTGGGTTTCACCCATCGCAATTGCCCTTTCATCCTTGACATCACCAAGTGGATCAAGACTCAATGTTCTCCTTGATCTTTCTTGAAAGTCAAAAAAATTACTCCTCAAGGCTCGTTGAAAATATACTTTAAATGGGATACGCTCTTTTCTTCTAATATTGGGAAATCTTCCTAAAACATCCCACCACGTTATCATATACAGTTCATTGGCCAGATCAACCGATCCGGTTACTCTTTCTGCGTAGCGTAAAACATCCGCTTGCACCTGTTCCACTAGATTATTAAATTGGTCTTTCAGAAATTGTGCCTCAGCAATGCTTCTATTTGGATTCTCTCTCACCCGAATATTATACTATAGGTTTATTAGAAGTGTAAGTAAATGGAGAGGGGATCATGTTCTGAGTTAAAACCTCAACGGACTCTTCTTTTCTAAATGTGTTTTTCTTTTACATTCTGGAGCATTGTCTTTTTACCGACGAAAGCACTTACGTCACTATTCGGATCATGTAGCCTGACAAGATCAAGATCGGATCTTTCGAATATCTTTACCCCCTTTATTATTTTTCCGGATAATAAGGACTCTTTTAATTCTTTGTATTTGTCGGGTTCAAGGTAAAAGTCTACATCGCCGACATGACTGTTATTTGGATCAGGTTTGCGGATATACAGATACGTATACGTTGTCTCTGGTATGTCGTCTTTAGCAGGGATGACAATTGACTTATAAAGACGGAAATATTTCTCGTTCCAATTGTCTGAAAGATCGGTTAGCTCTTTTCTTATTTTGATCAACTGTTCAAACTCGTCTCCATAATGACAGAAAACACCGATATTTCCTGCAACAGGTAAGAGATAACCTAAATTTTGTCTACAGAGTCTATGTGATTCAAAGTGAATGTATTGGATTGCTTTGAATAATTCACTTTTATCTTTTATCGGACTAAACCGGAAGATTTTCATATATGGTGTTCGGCTGTCACTTTACTGCTTTTTTCACAAGCACAGCTATCTTCGCCTCTTCACTGGGAGTCAACTTCGTCAGCGCAAACGAAGTTGGCCACATACTCCCTTCATCAAGATTCGCATCTTCTTGGAAGCCAAGCGTAGCATATCTGTATTTAAATTTACTCGCTGCTTGAAAGAAACAAACAACCTTACCGTCCTTATTCGCATACGCAGGCATCCCATACCAGGTTTTCGGAGAAAGGGTCGGCGCGTTGGCTTTGATAATCGCATGGAGCCGCTTGCCGATGGCGCGATCCGGCTCCGGCATCTTTACGATTGCTTCGAGAACGTCTCTTTCGCCTTGAGCTTTGTTTTTGCTTGACCGTGCCTCTGCCATCAATTCTTTGGCACGCTCCTTCATCGCCGTTCGCTCATCATCGGAGAATCCAGTGGGTTTATTCGTAGTCTTCTTGGTTATTGTTGTCATAATCTATCTATTCCCTTTTTTAATAAAGTATCTAATTTATTAAATTGAATTATACAAAAATTGTAACAAATAAAATTTAGATAACCTCTGAAGTTTTCTGGATAAGGTTTATCAAGCTATTCTCTGCTCAATGGTATAATACCATCATTCTTTTTTGAACCATGCAAGACCTCATACAAACCCCTGAAAATCCAACTTTTCTATCAGGGAATCCGCTAGAAAAATTGTGGTCAATTCCTGAGTTCTCTGCTGTTCCACAAGGTTGGCAGATGCCTCCAGGGCTGCAAATTGGGATTGCAAGCAGAAATACGACTAAAATAGACGTGGCTAACCGAGCTGTTCAAGAGCTTGGGGGAAGGCCTATTTTGGCTAATACAGCAAATGAGGATGCCATTAAGCAACACCTTGAAAGCCAGTGGCAACAAAGAGGTATTTATTCGATTGTTTCCGCTGATTTTTATCGTATAAGTTCAATTGCTCATTATAAAGCTCTCGCTGCTTTTTGGGGTAGTCCAGACGTAACTCATGTAATAGGATTTGATACAGACGTCTACAAGCTTGGTGTGAAAAATGAAGGACCTTTTCACACTCTGCCTGATTATGAATCATATATTAGGACCTTAAAAAAAGTTTCGGGCCAACATGTTCAAGTGAGAATAGCGGGGTCTCTCGCCGACGTGCAGAGACGGGCAGTAATCGCTTTTGATGAAGTAGTTATGCGTTTCCGGCTTGCCCAATTTGATCCGTTGGAGTTTGTTGAGATTATGGGAACCGATGCGATAGGGAAAATTGCAGGGGGGATTGATTATAGCGATGAAAGAGTTATTCCTTTTTTAGATAAAGACTTTCCTATTATAGTAGATCGCAGTGAGTCTCCTCGTAACTTAGATGAACAATTCGAGAGAAAAGTCTTCTTAAATCCTGTTGTCGGCCCTAAATTACTTCGCTATTACTTTAAAGGTTGTCCGCCTGAGCTTATTAAATGGATTATCTACAATGGGATATCTAACCCAGTAACCTATCTAACTATGTATGAATAAGCTCTACTTAGTAAACGCTTTAAAGGACCGAAAAATAGAGTTTGGATTTAGTCTACAGAACATCTAAACTTTTTTAAACCTTTCAAATACAACCTATTTACCTATAGATAAAATTAAAGAAGTACCCAATTATCATTATTCCAACTGTCGTTACACCAAAAAAGGTTATGAGTAATGGTAGTTTCATAGCCTTTCTAAGGATGAGTGCCTCGGGAATTGAGAGAGTTACGGTCGCCGTCATAAAAGCAAGTGCCGTGCCCAGAGATACACCTTTATCTACCAGAACTTCCATTATGGGTATAAGTCCAACAGAATTTGCATACAAGGGCAGTCCAGCTAATGTAGCAACTGGTACAGTCCACCATTGTCTGCTCGATAAATAGCGTTCAAAAAAATTAGCGGGAATAAAACCGTGGATTATCGCTCCAACTCCGATTCCAAGGAGAACATATGGGATAAGACTTTTTGTTATCTGCCAGCCCTCAACCCACCAAATTGTGACAAGTTTGGATAATGCAATTTTTTCCTTTTTCCCTGCAATATCTACTTTCGACTTAAACTTCAAAAGAGATGGCTCGATATACTTTTCCATATTTAATTTATGTATGATCATACCCCCAGTAACCCCAACAAGAATACCTATTAAGTTATATATAAGGGTTATTTGCCAGCCAAATAGAGCGGGAAACAAAGCAAGCGAAGCCTCATTAACTAGAGGTGAAGTAATCAGAAAGGCAAAGGTTACCCCTAATGGAATACCCGCACTCACAAAGCCAATAAAAAGAGGAATTGAGGAACAGGAGCAAAAAGGCGTTACCACTCCAAAAAAGGCGGCTAACAGGTAATCAAGTCCGTACCAATTGCGGGAAGTGAGTATCTTTCTTATTTTCTCAACTGGCAAGTAATAGCGGAATACCGCCATTATGTAGTTGACAACTATGAGAAGGACAACGATTTTAATCGTGTCGTAGATAAAAAAATTCAGACTTTCCGCAAAATGGTTGGATTCTTGCAATGGTAAAAAGCTGTAAGTGATCCAATTAGCTAATCGTTGAATAGGGAAAAAAATATCCATAGATTAGTTGAGATTGTCCAAAATAAGCTTCTTGATCTTCTCTACGTCTGGGACAAATCCAACCATGGCAATTTTACCGTTAATCGCAAGTACGGGGCTCGACATCGAACCAAGCTCAATTATTTTCTGTGTCCCTTTATCGCCGGTTACATATTCGACAGTATGAGTTAATTGAAGCTCTTTGATTGCTTGTTGAGTAATTTCGAACAATTTATGACAAGTTGCACAACCGGAGCCTAATACTTGAATTTTCATTATTTTTTTAATTAATACTAAATAATAACTCGGTAATATTTTTACCCTTTTCGGTTAGAAAGTAGTAGACCCTTTGTTGTTTTTTCTCATCCTGGATTAACCCGGCTTCCTTTAGATCTTTCAAGTGATGAGAGATAAGACTTTGGGAAAGATTAACATGCTTTTCGATTTCGCAAACGCAATATATATTCTGTCGTAAGATACAAAGAATTTTGAGTCGACTTTCCTCGCCCACGAGTTTAAGCAACGAAGATAAACTAGTGACTTGCTTAGATACTCGCTTTTTAGCGGTGCAACAACTATATGAATTCACATTCATATGCTATACGAAGAATGTGTTTTCGTCAGTGATGTGTGTCACGGTGTTCAATATATTACGAAAGATTTTGTTAGAAGAATCTAAATCGAATCTTGCTCCCCGTACCTCAACTCTTGGGAATAACTCCGTACAAAGAACATATTGATCGTTTTCTTGAAGATATTCAAATTGGTTTCTAAAATGATGCCAATTTTCATAATTTCCCCCCCTTTTTACTAAGCAATGAATAAATATCGTAACCCTACTAAGAATAAAGCTACAGCGATAAACAGACGGAAGGACCTTTGAGGAATCTTGTCTATCAGCTTTTTAGCCAAATATGCCCCCAATAGCGAAATAGGAACGCACACAACCAGAGTTAGAAGTAAGTATCCTTCAATACGAATTCCACTGATAAAGTACTGCGTGACCCGCGAGCTATCAATCAACAATCCAATCACCCCCGAGGTAAATAGAAATACAGACTTAGGCAAGTTATAAGCAGATAAGAAAGTGCTCCTCAGTGCCCCGCCCACTCCAAAGACCCCAGAGAAGAAGCCCGAGAGCGCCCCACCCAGCAAAGCATTATTGTTGGAAGGCTTCATCTTCCAGTCTGGCTTAAGCCACAGGATGGCAACATAAAGAACCAAAAACAGGCCGAGTGAGCGTTGTAATAACTCTTCCGGCAGAGTTAATGGCAATCGGGCTGCCCAAAAGCTGGCAATAATCCCGGGAATACCAAAAAGCAGAATCAACTTCCCGTTAAATCCTTTCTTGAAAAAGAGCATTTTCCAGATATCTCCAAACCAG
>MFZI01000022.1:24905-31183 GCA_001789355.1 Candidatus Roizmanbacteria bacterium RIFCSPHIGHO2_01_FULL_39_8 | reverse complement strand
TCCTATTGCAGCTGCAATCGATCCGACTACCGCTATCTGTGGATGAAACTTGGTGTCACCATAGCGAAAGATCACTTCGAAAAAGGGAATCGTTTTAGACAAGAAGCTATACAGAAAGCCAAAAAAAGAATATTCTTTCATCGAGAACAGCAAAAAGAGAAAGATGACTAAAGGAATCCAGAATAAAGCCCTTTTTTTTATCTTAAATAAAATAAAGCCTGAACCCAAAAAATACAAAATAGGGAAAAAATAGAAGGCAAGCGAAGGTTTACCTGCATTATCCAGACGCTCTGCCAATGGATGAAAAAAATGCTGCACCCGAGAAGCGGAATCCGTGTACTTCATCTCAAAAAAGCTTGGATACAATATGACTTGTTTACCAAATGAGAGATAAGCGGCAGATTTATTCGTGAATCCTTCATTTCCATCGATAAAAGTAGGCGCTTGTTTTACCAACTTTGCCTTATTAATAGTATAGTTTGTAAAAGGAAGAAGCCAAAATGCATTGAGCGAGATAAAGATCAATAAGAAAAGAAGGGCTCTTTTGAGCGATGACTGGAAAATGAGTACGCACATCAGCATGATAAAAAGGGCTATAGACACCGTCGGAACCATAAAACTTCCGCTGAAAAAGAGTATCGATCCAAATAGAAAAACGTAATCTCTCCTTCGTTTGATGTCTTTATTCACAAATTTGAGAAAGGCAAGTAATACAATGGGGAGCAGTGCAAAGCGGGATATAAACATAACCATCGGGTAGTAAAAAGTACCGAGCGTATTCAGATTAAATAAATAGAAAAAAGCAGCGATAAAAGCGACCAAGTCGTCTCGGTTTTGCTCAAAATGGGTTCGCAGGTATTTGTTATAGATATATGAGGTAAGAAAATACATTGCTACCACTCCGACCAAAAGACAGAGCAAAAAATAGAGTTGATCAAGCAGTGACAAGGGGAATATTAATCGGAGCGGCAAAAAAAACAGTTGCCTGAATACATCGGTAACCTCCGAATCTGAAGGTACGCCCATTCCTCGAAACGATCTCCACGTCGAGAACAAGGTACGAGTTATATTGATTTCAGGGTGAAAGTAGGAGGAATAATTATCCCAGCCGGCTATTCCTTTATCTATCTTTAGAGAGGTTAAGGCGATCAAAAATACTATCCCCAATAGGCTCAAAAATAATGGTCTTTTTTGCAATAAACTTCGCATTTCTCCTTTAATTATATACAATTAAGGATATGAGACTTCGGAATAGTCTAAAAAAGTACCTACAGCCATCATATCTCATCTTTCTGCTCATATTTTTTCATCTCATAGCAAATCTCGTCTGGCTACAACTCAACTCCACTCCTCCACCCTGGGACGAAGCAGCTCATACACGAGGGGCGCTTTCGTACTATCACATTTTTGCTGAATTACTGTCAGGCCGGTGGCAGCCTGAATATATATTAGTGACAATTACCGATCCCTACGGCCCGCTTCTGAAAATCATAGCCGCGTTATCCATGCTAATTCTTTATCCAGACGTCCGGATTGCTCAATTTATAGGAACTCTCTTTTTTGTCGCGACAATATATCTCATTTATCGAATCGGAGTGGATGAATACAAAAGCATAAAGATAGGGCTTACTGCTGCCTTTCTCTATTCTTTTTTTGCCGGAGTAGTGAACCAATCTCATTACTTATCACTTGACATTGGCCTCAGTTTTTTTATCTGTCTTTTTTATCTTGCGCTTATTAAACTAGCAGATAAGAAAACATTCCGCAATAAAGTGATCTTCGCTCTTATTGTAGGCCTCGCGACCTTAACTAAAATCCAGGCGCTCTTTTACATTCCCATTCTCATAGCGGTTTATCTCTTACCGAGCCGAAAGGATACACGTATGAGTTCACTCTTTTTCTTAAGTTCAAGCTACTTGCTTGGAGTAGTCTTTTCTCTCCCTTGGATATTGATCAGCTTGCGAAGTTTATTGATTTATTATAAAAATGCATCCATCGGGGAAATAGGAGATCCTGTGTCACTTTTTTCGCCGCTAACCTGGACTTACTACACCATAGAACTTGTCAAATGGACGCTGAATGATGCGGTGCTTTTTTTTGTACTTCCCGCAATACTCCTTGTTAGGAAGGTGAATAAACCCACTTCACTCTTCTTTCTCTTCACTTTGTTTGTGTATCTCACCCTCACTCTTTTTCCTAACAAAGACATCCGTTATATGTTCCCAGTCATGCCCTTTATCGCACTCTTGTTAGCTTATTTTTTAGTTCAACTGTTATTTATAAGTAGGTTTTTTGGATTTGTAATCTTTTTCATGGTGACCGTTTTGATTGCTTTTGGCTATAGCCAATCTTTTTTTTCATTTCCCCATAAAATTGCCTGGTATAACCAATTCAACACGTCTCGCTATCCTTTTGAGCAAATGGTGTTTGACTTACGAAAAGAACTGAATGGAAGATTTCAACAAATTATCTTTCTTCCTGACTATCAAAACATGAATGGAAACAGCTTTGAGATGTATCTGAAGCTTTACAACGTTCAAAATGCACAGATGACAAATATTATTAGTCTTTCACCCGAAAATATAGATTCTGAGTTGAAAAAATATTCCTATTTTTATATTGTTTCAACCAATACGGAAGAAGTCGTTAGAAGCAAAGAGAGTGATAAGCGGAATCTCATATCTAATTATGTAACACAACTTACAAGGACAGGAAAAGCAGAAATACTTGGAGTGTATCAACTTCCTAATGAAAGTACCACAATTCAATTTGTAAAAAGGTACGAATAAGCAGAAAAACCAAGACAAGAAGTATCTATCCTAAAATTAAATCCTCTAAAAACTTCGAGATAATGTAATCTTCAAAGTCGGTAAGCGGTCCTCTATCTCTATAGTATTTTTCGTACATCAACTGAGGTGATCTTAACTCTTCATCTGTCGGACGCGGGCTGTTATAGGTACTAATCCAGCGCTCATAACAGACATCGTCTCCAACTACCGGATCTCTTATGGTTCGGAGATACTCACCCACACCTGCCTTATTGGGAGGCTTTTCCATCTTTTGTCTGGCTTCAACTATCTGACCCTTAATAATTTCTCTTTCTTCATCTGTATTTGCTCGATTGTACCGATGAATCAATCTAATATATTCTTTGGAGTGTAAAAGGCCTCTTGAATGGGAAACCACTCTACGGGGAACAAATATACCTTTTCGTTTCATTTCCCTCTCTATGATTTTACTTGCCGTGCTCGCGTCTATTACATTAGCGGGGGTTCCCTCTGCTTCTTGTGTGTTCGCGTATATATATCTTTTCCGAGGCACATAGATAGAAGATACTCTTTTTTTGTCTGAAGTTTTTTCATGTCGAGTAGTAAGCGGTCTTCTTGCTTTCGCCTCACGTACGCTTTCTTCGACCATAAGTGATTTCTGAAAATAAGCAATGACGACATGCTCAAGTATTGTGTGGAGGCTTGGATGATCGGAAAGATCGAAATAAAATTCAACTTTTTGTTCAACGAGGTCCATTTTTCCTACGATTGATGTATTCGCATCCTGGCCTGTAATCATAAATTCGACCGGCTCCTCGCTCGTTTCCCCGGCCATATAGCGGATATCTTTAAGGCCCAGAAGATGGGGTAGTTTTTTTTCGTTAAATCGTAAGGGTCGAACATCTTCAGGATTGGGCCAATAACTTTTTACTTGTCGAGATAAAGTAGCCAAAACATCCACTGAAATACTTCTTATATCCTCGCTAATGACTTCAAGTTTATTCATAAAATCCTTACCTAAGTGCCGCTCAAGAGAATGAAGTACTGCGCCTTTGCTTATGTTTCTTGGATCCTCCTGGGCGAGAAATCCAAAGTTCTTTTCTATCTCGGCTAATTCCCTTGGATGAGCGAAAAAACGCTCTCTCCAGTTTTGCCTAATATTTTCCCAATATTTTCTTATAAATCCCTCTAAAGCAATATCAAGAATAGCCAATCGCTGGTAAGGAGCTTCTTCAAGGAACAAATCTACTGCCGAAATTAATAAATCATTCGAAACATATATTTCTGCCGGTGTGATATTCGGATTGAGTCGTTGTATGATTTGGGGAGATAGGGCCGAAGCAAGATAAAGGCTGCCCGTTGTTCTAAAAAGAGTATCGGGACTCATCGGTTCCATCGCTTCAACAAAGGCTGTATCAAATTGAGAGTCCAGATATTTTGGATTAACAACCGGAAGGAGCATTTTTTCTCCCAGCCAGATTTGGAATCTAAGGATTTTTTGGGTAAAGTGTGAATCAGGTGGAAATGGAGCCTCGGGATTTGCCGCATAATCACCTTGTGCAAAGAAAACTCCTTTTATAAAATTTTGCCAAAATACGTCTCCTTTAGGTATATGAGCAATATAGCGAAGTACCTTCATTCCGAATGCCTCCCTCACTTCTTTTTTTGACATATCCTCTTCTTCTGATAGTTCTTGAAGGGAAACTCCACCGAAAGTATCGGAATAAATATGAGGTAAGCGGATATCTAAACCCTCAAGTGCTAATCCTGCTTGTTTCTTTGCCGATGAAACCACTTTGTCCGGCACTAACTCAACGTCGCCGGCCTGAGGAGCACACAGTTCTGATATTTCATTGAAGGGCTTCTCCCATCCTCTTCTCACTTCCGGAGCTATACTAAGAAGTGTGCTCGATCGAAACGGCATACTAATCGAATTTGGTCCCTGTTTTGGAGTATTTATTCTCTCCAAAAGTTCGAATCCTACTTGTAAATCGTGCAACAGCTGTGAGACACTCGGGGGAACCAAATCCTTTTTTACAAAACCTTTCTTCTGCTTTTCTAATTCTGCAATCAACTCTTTATATATCGCTAAATCAGCAGGGTCCGAAGAATTCGAATCGATTATTTTTTGTCCAAAAAATCGCCGGTTAATGTAATCATCTATTCCGTTGAGTACCGGCAACCAGAATCTTCGCTCCTTCGGAAAGTCTAATTGCCGAAATCCTTTTTGCAGGACGAGCATAATCGGCGCATAGTCAAATGAGTCCTCCGTCACAAGAGTAACTAATTGCCGCCCCAAAGCTTCTTTTTGCTGCATGTGTTTGGCGGCATCGAACTGGTGGAATAATTCCGCAAGTTGACCAACGGGTTGAATGGAGTTCACTTTTCTTTCCATATGATTTCTTTTATTATATTATCCAAGTATTCTCTGCTCTAGGTCATCAAGTCCAATTCGTTCAACAAAATTTCTCGCCGTTACATCGAGTAAAAAACCAGGTCGGTTTCGGATTGAAAAAGCTTCAAGCAGAATACTTTCGCCGTTTTCTAAACCAACAAGCGCTCCTATCCTGGCCGCTGACATCTCCTGTTCCACAGTGACTGGATTTCCTTCGATATCAACTTCCTCAAGCTGTGCCAACTGAATATTTGCTGCTTTTTGAGTTTTGATGAAAACTAACTTATGCTTGTGAAAGTTAAAACCGATCATCGTTCCTGGCTCTAACTGTTCAATTTCCGGCCCTCTTGATGAGGAAAAGCGCTTCATCGTCGAGGAACTATCATAAAAGACACCCAAAGCGACATTGAAATATCTTATTCCATCAGCAAGCTGAAGAGCCAAAATTCCTCCTTTTCCATTGTGAATTCTATTTCTGCTCGTATGATATATCCAAGAATAGGCCCAATCATTCAAAACGTCCTTCCCCGGTCTACCAAAGAATGTTTTTGCATCAAATTGTGCCGGCTCTAATCCTAATGCTTCACGTGTCATAGTGAATCTTCACCTCCCCCTATTTCATTAATAATGATACTTAACTCACCCAAAATTTTATTGATATTATGTCTTTCTACACCAGTTCTCATCCAAATTCCAAAAGCTTTCTGAGCAAATCTCTGCACTTCCTGGATATTATACATCGGATGTCTTACTTGAACTTCTTTTAGTATCCACCGGTATAATACAGGGTCCGCCTCAAGATATGAATCGTTACGAGTTGCTCCTTTAGCTTCTGTCGGTTTTTTTCCGTATCTGATCTTTTTTGTAGATCCATCTCTTGGTTCAATTATTTCAAATTCTTGATGCGGTAAAGGATGGGAAACCTCAACAGACTGTCTGGGGGGTCTTTTTACCGGTGATGCCTTTATGAATTTGACGACCTCTTCAAATTGAAACGAGAGTCCCTGAAAGTTAACGAATTCTTTTTTTGCTTCCCTCTGCTTTACTAGATTAAAGATCCAGCTTATCTGCTCTGTTTTATAGTCAACTGCTTTGACTAACCCGGAGGGAAAAGA
>MFZI01000022.1:21995-24889 GCA_001789355.1 Candidatus Roizmanbacteria bacterium RIFCSPHIGHO2_01_FULL_39_8 | reverse complement strand
CCAAAATCTTTTTCAAGTATGTTTTTCCATTGATCGAACTGTTGGGGTGTCAAATACGAAGCGGGAAATGAAATCGTAACTAGTCCTCCCTCTTTTACAACCCTGTTGAGCTCCTGAAGAGATCTTGCTCGTTCTGACGTATATCCTCTCAGCTTTCCTATTTCAGAAAAAAGAGGAATTTGTTTGTTGCTCGTCCAGTGGATCATGAAGGATGAGTCGACTACATCAAATGCGGCTGTTTTTATTGGGAGTGCCGCAGCGTCACCTACTACAAACCCACCCTCGTTATTGAGTCTTTCTTTTGCTGTCTCTGTAATTTCCCGAAGCATATCGATATTTATGACTGGCTGTCCCAATAATAACTGTAAGATTCCAGCACCTGCTCCAACGCTACCAACTAAAGGTCTCATATTTTTATTTTTTTTTAGATATTGATCGATAATATGAGAAACTACTCTGGCGTTGCTTCCCGCCACACCTTGAAGATCGTTCATTGGATAATGGTCAGCAAAAAATTCGGCGTTTTTCATGCCTTCAAAACCTATCTTTGACATATATTCCATGTTTTCTTTTGTTCCACGTCCTCGAACATCTCTGAAAAATGTACGGTATAAATAGGATCTGGGCGTTTCTGGAAATACTTCTATATTCAGATCAGTCGAATGCTCTCCCATAAATTGCTCTTCTTCTTGCGTTAAAGGAATTCCATCCTCAACCATTTGGGCAAGCAACCGTTTATACTGAAGCATTTCTTCCATCCCATGATCGATATAGCCGTAACGAAGTGCGGCAGGCGCCTCACTATTGGTGAGCTGCAAGTTTATGACCTCTAAGGGCAAATCTTGACCTGGACGCTTGGATCTTCCGATTGTTTGTACTACGTCGGCATTTGTATCGGGTCGATCCAGATGTATTTGATATACACGTTTTATAGATGCGTTTGCCGGAATCGATGGAACGGTGAGATTGATTCCCAGCCTACTTGATCCTTGTGTAGATATGATTTGAATCCTCGGATCTAGACGAAACTGTTGACGAATTTGATCCCGCGAAGCTTTTCCGTTTGTCTTTGTGTCAATGGGAATTGTACCATCTATCTTCACAAATATATTGTCTCCATACCATATACGAAGCAGGTCATATAAGCTCAATATTTCAAGATCTTTTTCCCCCATCTCTTCCATTGCCGAAGTCACATACTCCTGATAAAATCCTGAAAAGATGAGTACTTTATTCTCGTCACTCTCTAAGAGCTTATCCAGAATCTCTTTTACCTTCGTATATTTACTCGAATAAAGACCTTTTTTTCCTTCCCAGTCACTTTTTAGTTGGTCATTGGGAGAAAGTTGAATGAATTGGTCAACTCCTCCTTTAAAATTGAAAAAAGCCCAGATAGCCAAATTTTCATGCCCAGACTTTGCTAAAAAATCTTCATCGAATCTTGCATCTTGATCCTGATCAACAACCCATCTTACGTAATCTCCGTATGCCATTTCTAACTCTCCTAGTGCTTCATTAAGCGAAGTCAATCCTGTTACTGCCGTTAGCCGTTCTTTTGCAGCCTCGATGCGTTTGCCTAAAATAGCGCCCTGCTGATCGTCTATTTCAGCTTTTCTTCTCTCAATAAGCCCAGCTAGGCTTTTTTCAATCCTTTCGGGAGTGTAATACTTTTTCATAAGAGCCGGATCAAGCGCTGCCTGCCTTAATACACCTCTTTTAACCGCTCCTTCAGTCGTATCATCTAAATACACATATTCATAGATCGCTTGATGAAAAGGGAGCATCGGAACAGGTACAGTTTTTATTTCGGTTGGCGGAAGTGTATCACCTAAGATCGCCTCGGCGTTCCATCTGGTCATGAGTTGCTCTCCGTAGAGAATTGCAGAGACCAGATGAGGATTGTTTCTTGCGGCGCGGGTAAAATCTCCCGGCTCTGAATACCTATAGGGGAGAAGAATACGAACTGGAGCATCAAGATCGTCTACTGTATTTACGACACCTGTTGCCGTCATGGCTATTCTCGGTGATTCCTCAGGTAAAAGGCTTGAGAGGGTAAAAAGCTGCTGAGTGCAATTTGAATCTGGCTCCTTTGCGAGATGAACTTCGTCTGCGATCAATGAATCTACTCCTTGAGATTGTACAAACTGGCTGAATAATTGCTTCGATTCACCGTTTTTGATCGTTGAAAGAAGTGAATAACTTAAGATGATGTAGCGCGAATTATCCTTTCCTTGGCTTTCCAAAGTTGCTTTTCTAAAGTCAGCCTCACTTTCTATTGTTCGTACCGAAATAGGGGCGGCATATTTCTCTTGTATTTCACGCACCCAATTCAGTCTTACGCTTGCCGGACAGACAACTAATGTCGTTTTCATACCTTGCGCTTCCATGGCGTAAATCGAAGCTCCCGTTTTCATCGTGCCTGTTCCACCGATGAGGAGGTCAACTGGTATGGGTTTTACTTGTGAAAAACGATAGGCGTATTCTTTCTGGTGAAAAGAGGGATACGTAAATGTCTTTTGTTCCTCGACTTCGGTTATGTCTTTGTAGCTTCCTAATATTTTATTGTTAAATCCGTCTACTTCAAATGTTGAGACGCGCAAAAAATAATCGTTCAACTCATCCATAAAACGCTTTAAGAGAGGTTCTTCCAACTCCCCTGCCCTATCTCTTAAAAACTGAAACCCTTCATCCTCGCTTCTATTGAAAATGGGGAGTGCTGCTTCTCGTTCACTTTCCAGTAGAATTTGGGAAATGGCAGTGTCTTCAAATATTTCAGAAGGAAGGTCGGGTAAATGGATAGGAGTAGCAACCTGTGGATTTTTTCGAAAATACCGTCTTCGTCCAAGGTAATCATTCAGTCGTCTGTAGAGGGCATACATCAAGGTCTGTCTCAC
>MFZI01000022.1:20713-21921 GCA_001789355.1 Candidatus Roizmanbacteria bacterium RIFCSPHIGHO2_01_FULL_39_8 | reverse complement strand
CCTCACACCAAAGACTTACTTCGTCTCTTATCCCAGTATCAGTAATCCATGAAAGGACTAATCGCGGATCTAGGTCGTGTCTACCGATACATGCAAATGCTAACTGCTCTTGTATTTCTGGAGGTCTCGCTCCGAATAGTTGTCTGAATTGTTTAACGGGAAACCTTTTTCCTTGAAATTCAATGCTCCGTGGCCCTTTTCCTGGCTTTTCCATCGTCCTATTGTACCTAAAATATATCCTATAGTCAATTTACCGTTCTGGCATTTGCTTTGAAATTTAAGATCATTATCCGCTTCTCTGCTATAATTTTGGTATGGCTTTGTCATTTTTACAAATCCGTAATCCCAAAGACGACGAGACGCCGATCGAGTCAGCCTCACAGATCTTCGCTTCGGTGCTCCCCCACCCTTATATTTCTCCCTTCAAAAGGCTTTTTATCAGGCCCAAGGTGTATGCATTTGAAATATATCTTCTTTCCCAAACGATTTATTTTTATGTCACCACGCCAAGCGAAAATGAGACTTTAATTCAAAGCCTCGTAACGTCATCTTTTCCAAAAAGTGCAGTCAAAAAAACCGGAGATCCCATGGAACTCATCTTTAAGCAAAAATATCTTCTGCCAGGTGAGGCAGTGCTCAATTCCTACCCCTATTTACCCATAAAAACATACTTTGATTTCAAAGATATCGATCCTCTATCGTCACTCGTTGGCTTTTTGGCGAGGCAGCCTGCCGGAATCTCGATGGTTGCTCAAATACTCGTCACTCCTGCTAGCTTTCCTTGGCAAGATCAGGCTGTTTCCGCCGCGCACCGTGAAGTATATGATGAGATAGGCGCAAAATATATCCGCAGCCCCCAGCAGCTCCATATTATGAAAAAGGCATCATTTCAGGGGGGGAAAGCCTTGGTGCGTTTACTTGTTGCATCAAATCAAAATATACCGCTTCTCCCCTATCTTTATAACTTTGCGGGAACATTTGGAAGCTTCTCACTGGGTGACGGGAACCAATTCGTCTTAAAACGACCGATCATATTTAAGAAATTTTTACTCAATAGAATTAGAGAGAGAAAGACACATTTTTTTGAAAGAAGACACCAGATTTTAAATGCCCAGGAACTTGCAACTCTCTGGCATCCGTCAGGCTTTCTTTTAGCCGGGCTCAAAAACATAGCGTGGGGAAAGACACTTTTGGGTGAACCACCAGAG
>MFZI01000022.1:18603-20690 GCA_001789355.1 Candidatus Roizmanbacteria bacterium RIFCSPHIGHO2_01_FULL_39_8 | reverse complement strand
TTCTAACCTACGCGGTTCGCCGCAGGCGCAACACAACCACGTAGGTTTTAAAACATCAATTTCTCGAACCGGCTCGGTTAAAGAGTCGAATAAAAAAACCGAGTCGGTTGACGAGGGGAAGAAAGATGTTAATTTCTTCGCTAAAACGGAATTCAAAAACAAAGAAACAATTTTTGGTATCAAAACTCCCGACCGCAGGAAACACGTCTATATCATAGGAAAAACCGGCGCCGGAAAGTCAACTCTCATTGCCAATATGGCAATCGACGACATAAGAAAAGACCGCGGTGTCGGGATCATCGATCCCCACGGAGATTTATCAAATATTATTCTCGATTTTATCCCAAAAAGACGAATGAACGACGTAGTATATCTTGAACCGTTTGATACCGAGCGGCCTTTTTCCCTAAACGTACTTGAGGTAAGAAATAAACAACAAAAAGAATTGGTCGCATCCGGAATCGTCTCCATTTTTAACAAAATCTATCGTGAGAGCTGGGGACCCCGGCTTGAGTATATTTTGCGCAATATTATCCTCACCCTTTTGGAAACACCCAATGCAACACTCGTTGATATATTGTCACTTCTCACTAATACCGCATACCGAAAAAAAGTGGTGGGTCAACTGCAGGATCCGGTATTGAAAAATTTCTGGGAGCACGAATTCGCCCGTATGCCTGACCGCCTCAAAGCCGAAGCCATCTCCCCTATTCAAAATAAGGTGGGACAGTTTGTCACCTCAAAAATGATCCGTAATATAATCGGCAAGCCAAAATCATCGATTGATTTGGAGGCGATTATGAACGAAGGAAAAATTCTGATCCTTAATCTCTCACAGGGAAAATTAGGGGAAGATAGTGCAGCACTTCTTGGCGCTATGATCATTACTCAAATCCAGCTTGCTGCCATGAACCGGTCATTTGTAAAAGAGGAAGAGCGAAAAGACTTTTTTTTATACGTCGACGAGTTCCAAAATTTTGCCACCAGTTCATTTGTCAAAATACTGTCCGAGGCACGAAAATACAGACTGTCTCTCACGCTTGCCAACCAGTATATTGAGCAGTTGGAGGAAGATATCCAAAGAGCCATTTTTGGCAACGTAGGAACCTTGATGTCATTTGTAGTCGGTGCACGCGATGCCTATATTTTGAGTAAAGAATACGGGGAACTGTATACCGAGAACGATCTTGTGGCTTTGGGCAAGTTTGAAACAGTAATGAAGCTTTCTATTGACGGGATGACCTCTGCCCCTTTCCCTGCTACTACTTTGCCGCTCCCTGCATTGAAGAATGAAAATAGGGACACAATTATTAGATTGTCAAAAGAAAGATACGGAAGAAAAATCTGATACTCGAATTCTGTTTGGTTATATTTATTTCTTAACGCTCTTTACTTCCATTATTTTTTCCCAGTCTCTTAAAAAAGCTTTCTTAAGTTTCTCTAATTTTGCCGGAGTCGTAGAAGTGTCTTTTCTTACACTTTCAATAACATCTTCAACCATCTTTATATATTTCTCTTTGTCGAGCTGATCCCATTTATCCTGAACAAGCTCAAGCTTCTTTGACAAGTCCTTGCTTGCTTTTTTATACATTTTTCTTCCCTCTTCGTTCACTTCGCCCCATATTTCTTTAACTTTCTTGTCTATCTCCATCTTTTCGAGTTCTTTTTTCAGTTCCTCAACTTTTTTCAGAACCGCTTCTCTCGTTTCTTTTCCTGATTGGGGAGCTAAAAATAGTCCTGCTAATGCTCCAAGAACAGTACCAACTACTAATCCTATTCCGAAACGGGATTTTTTATTATCCATAGGTATTAATTCTTAAATGGTAAATGTTAATTATTAAACAAATTTTAAGTTTTAAATATTAAAAATTGTTTAAACTTTAAAAATTAAGAATTAACAATTATAAACCTTGCAAATCTTTTTTAATATCCGTTAAATCTGATTCCGGACTGCCAATATCTATTGTATCCAACTCTTCTTCCGGATTAAGAGTGGGAGTTGGGATTTCTGTTGCGACAGGAATCACGGTTGGATAAGGAGTAACTTGTGTAGTGGACTCTCTCTTAGTGAATGAACCATTAATAAG
>MFZI01000022.1:15981-18578 GCA_001789355.1 Candidatus Roizmanbacteria bacterium RIFCSPHIGHO2_01_FULL_39_8 | reverse complement strand
ATAAAGAGAAGTACAATAAGAAAGGGCAGGTAGGTATGCTTCTCAGGCGGCCTTGCGTGAGGTGGAGATGCTGGCGGTGTTTGGGGAGGGACACTAGGTGATGGCGGAGAAACTGAAGGTGGCACTATCGGGGTTTGCGGAATAGATGAAGATACGGGTTGCTGAACAACTGGATTTGTCGAAACCGGTGGAACTGGATTATGAAAAGGCGGTTGAGAAACACTCTGTTGTGGAGGATTGGAGCTCGGATTATTTTGATTATTGTTGGGATCCATGTTCAATATAATTCTTAATTTTTAAATATTAGTTTTTAAAATTTACTGTGTTTCCGGACTTGGTGATACTAGTAATGTTTCAGTAGGTGATATGTCTTCTGTTGGCTCGACCTTGGGTACTCGATGTAGTTTGGCTACTTCCTGAACTACATTCGATACCGCTTGTTTTGCATCCACGACAAGCGCATGAACTGCCTTTAAGTCTGACTCCAATCCACTCACCGTCTGTCCGACGGTAGCCTTCAGCGTACTCTCACTTTGGATCTCAAGCGAATACGTCTGACCTGCCTGACTTTCAAGAGACGCTTTTGCCTGATCTATCTTTTGCTTTGCTATAGCGATAGCATTCTCTGCTGCTGAGGTGTTTATTCCTTGGGGTTTTGCATTCGTTACCTTCTCTTCCAATCGTGCCAAAATCGAAGTCAATTTTTCAAGGACAGCGGACATGAAATCTGTCCTTTTTGTGTTAATTTTGGCTGTTTTTTCTTGAATCCGCTCGAGAAGCTGTTTTTTTCTCTGCTCTTTTATCAGCGTCAATTTTTCCTGGAATTCCTCTTTCCGTAGTTGCATCGCTTGTTGTGCCTCTTTTTTTTTGATCTCGAGTCGTTCCAGAAAGGATGCTTTCCGCTCCTCTACTTTCCTCATTAGTTCCTCCTTGTTCTGTTCTGTTTTTTCGTTAAGATTTTGTCTTCTCTCTTCCATTTTATCCCCGCCTGTCGCTGTCGTTGGAGTAATTTCGGTTTGGGTAGTTTGGTTATTGGTATTAGTCTCGTCTGGAGTTTGGGCAAGAACCTTGGGAGTAAGCAAAAACAAAAAAACTACCATAGAAAATACAATTTTTCTTCGTCCCATATATCAATCATACTAACATTTAAATTCAAGTCAAGTGCGAGAAACGACATAAAACTCCCTTTTTTTAGCTTATTCCAGCAGCTGCTTTGGAACCGGCCCGGCTACATTCTTGGCCTCAAAATAACCCGGACTCTATTATTTGTAGATTATAATCCATTGACTTCTACCTACCAAACATAAATAGTTAAAATATGCTATACAGAAAATTCTTCAATAATAAAATTTATCACGTGTTCAACAAAAGCATTGCCCGTTTTAACATCTTCAAGTTGAATGAAAATGCATATCGCTTTTTAGAAATACTTGACTACTATAACGATTCTGCATGGAAAATTAGCTTGTCTAAAGAAAAACAACTCAAACATGAGTTTAAGTTGGACGATCTACTTTTCCTCAATGAAAGACCTATTGTTAAATTTATCAGCTATTGTGTGATGCCCGACCATTATCACATAGTCGTAAAAGTACTTGACCAAACGAAAATATGTCATTATTTGAACAACATCGGCAATGCCTACACTCATTTTCTAAACACAAAGTTAAATCGAAAAGGACCTTTGTGGCAATCTCCGTATAAAATGGTACTAATAAAAACAAATGAACAACTGCTACACGTGACCCGCTACGTTCATTTAAATCCTACTACTGCTCAACTCGTCCAGAAACCTGAAAACTGGGAATTTTCCTCTTACAGAGACTTCATTACTGATCAGAAATACCTTGATATAGTAAATGAAATTTCAATTAAGCGGCCTCACAGTTACCGCACATTTGTCGAAGATAACCAAGACTACCAAACAAGAATTAAATTGATAAAAAAGGTGAGAATTGATTAGAAATAGCCTGTCTTAGAGCCCATTATGTAACCGGGCCGGTTGAATTCTGGGCTCTGATATCTGCTATAATTCACATATGAAACTATCGATAGGAATAGTTGGACTCCCTAATGTAGGTAAGTCGACGCTTTTTAATGCGTTATTAAAAAAACAGGTTGCCAATGTGGCAAATTATCCTTTTTGTACGATCGAACCGAATGTTGGTATTATCGAAGTGCCAGACGAACGCCTACCTGTCCTTGCTAAAATTGTCAACACGTCTAAGATTGTTCCGGCGGTCGTCGAATTCTACGACATCGCCGGCTTGGTAAAAGGCGCATCAAAAGGCGAGGGTCTCGGGAATAAATTCTTATCACATATCCGTGAAGTTGCAGCAATTGTCCATGTCGTGCGTCTTTTCGAAGACGGAAATGTGATTCATGTGTCAGAGAAGGTCAATCCCATCGATGATATCCAAACGATCGAGAACGAACTCATGCTCGCGGACCTCGAAACACTCTCGAAACAAAAGGAGCCTTCTACTGCAGCGAAAGCATTGGCGGACAAAAAAGAGGTGGAAAAATATGAAGTTATAAAAAGAGTGAAAGAAAAGCTGGATAAAGGAGTTGCAGTGAGATCACAAAATTTGAATGAT
>MFZI01000022.1:7686-15893 GCA_001789355.1 Candidatus Roizmanbacteria bacterium RIFCSPHIGHO2_01_FULL_39_8 | reverse complement strand
ACTCGAAACAGACGTACTCGCCTTTAATGAATCGGAGCAGAAAGAATACCTAAAGCAATATAATTTGGAGGAAACCGGTCTTAATCGTTTGATTAAAAAAGCCTACGAAACCTTAAATCTCATCTCTTTTCTGACTGCAGGAGAACTGGAGGCGCGGGCATGGACAATAACCCGCGGAACTCTTGCTCCCCAAGCCGCAGGAGTTATTCATACTGATTTTGAAAAGAAATTCATCAAGGCTGATATTATCCCCTACCCTGAATTTGTCTCTGCCAGTGGGTGGGTTAAAGCGAGAGAACAAGGAAAAGTACAAAGTATGGGAAGAGATTATGTTATGAAAGATGGCGACGTGGTTGAATTCAAACTGGGAGTTTAGCTATTATTTTTACTTCCTTTTTTGCCACCATTTAATATATATTGCCCAAAAGCGGATCGACGAAAAAAGAGCGAAGACGAAGCCGGGGAAACCGTCCAGGAATCCTTTATGACGGAAATACATGGAGAGGAAGGTCAATTTGGGTTTGATGAAGAAATAATCGATGAATAACCACGTATTGTTTAACGTTAAACGTTTAACGTTAAACGTTTGTGCTAATTGGTCTGCTTCGAGTGAGGTATAGCGGTCCCAGCGGGCAAGATAACGGGAAAAGGTGGGATCAGCATAGTGTAGAATTGGATTCTTCAAATAACCAATTTTATAAACTGACTCGGTTTTTTTACTTGACTCATTAACCGAGTCAGTTTTAGAACCTTCAATTAATTCGACGTTTTCGTGCACATCTTTGCAGGGGAAACGCACTGTTCCGTTTCGATACAAACGAATAGTATAGTCTGGATACTGCCCTCCCTTCATTAAAAATCGGGTAAGAAACCAATTCTTTCGGGAAATCCAAAAAGCTACAAATTTAGAATTATGAATTGAGAATTCAGAATTGAATTGAGAATCTAGAATTTTCTTTTCTTGTTTTTTTGATTCTGAATTTTGAACTCTGAATTCTGAGTTCTTTACAAGCTGTCTTATCTCTTCTTTCAATCCAGGGCTTAAACTCTCATCCGCATCCAATTGTAGTATCCATTCACCTTTTGCTCTTTCTATGGCCTTCTGTTTATTGATATGGAACATAGCGGGATTAGACTCGACAAAAATCTTAACTTTTGGGCCGTAGGATTTGGCTTTTTCAACTGTTTTATCGGTCGATCCCCCATCAACTATGATCACCTCGTCGACGAAATCATAGGCAGAATCAAGAGGATAATGGATATTCGATTCTTCGTTAAATGTAGCTATGCAAAGGGACAATTTCATAGAACATGGAACGTGGAACATGGAACATCAACAAAGTTCTACGTTCTAGGTTCTACGTTCTACAATTATTATATAATATCCCCATGCTCAAGATAGTCAAGATACCCAATTCGGTTCTTACTACTCCCGTTAAACAAGTGGAAGAATTCAATAGTGAGCTTAAGAGGCTTCTTACTGAGATGGAAGAGACACTCAAAGCCCAAATAAATCCTCAGGGTGTCGGCTTGGCTGCGCCACAGGTGGGAAAAAGCCAGGCACTTTTTATCATCAAACCAGGTAAAAATGCAAAGATCGAAGCGTTTATAAATCCTAAAATTCTTAAAACTATTCTTGGTAAGTTGAATCAATCCAAGTCTGTTCATCCGTCAGCTGGAGGGTCAATAAACTCAACTAAACGCAAAAAGAAAAAGGTGAGACTCGAGGGATGTCTTTCGATTCCCAAAATCTGGGGCCCTGTTCATAGGGCTGAAAGGGTGCTTCTTTCCTATCAGGACGAGACGGGAAAATCTATAAAGAAATGGTACTCTGGTTTTAAGTCGGTTATTATCCAGCACGAGCTGGACCACCTTCAAGGAATACTCTTTACTCAAAGAACTTTGGAGCAAAAAAATCAGCTTTACGAAGAGCAGGACGGAAACCTTGAGAAGCTGGAATACTAATCTAAACTTGACGACTGATGATAGAAGTTTGAACTTCTACTTTCGACTTTCTATCTTCAATATTCAGCTTCGGCCTTCTAATATCTAACGTCTTCAATGTGAGAAATGGTTTCTTCCCATCTCTAAGGTCTTTTCTCACTCTTTTGAGACATTTAGTGCAGAGTTTTACTCGTTTTTCTAAACCGGCTTCGACAATTTTAACAGCTTGTAGATTGGGTTCGAAGATTCGTTGGGTTTTAGGCGCCCTTTTTTTCCATCGTCCACCTGCAACACCTCTTTTATGAGTATGTGAACGCCCGTAAAGGACACCTTTTCCGCAGTGATAGCATTTATTCATTGAAGATTTATGATATCATAGAATGACTGTAAAATCAATCAACTTATGCCCAATCTTATCTCTCTACCAATATTTATATTCATATTAATATACTCAATTATTTTGCATGAAGTGGCACATGGATTAGTTGCCGATTATCTTGGTGACCCGACAGCAAGACTAATGAAAAGATTGACTCTTAACCCTTTCCCTCATATTGACCCGATTGGCTCGATATTATTACCTTTGTTATTGATTGTAACCGGATCAAATTTTTTATTTGGCTGGGCTAAACCAGTTCCATTTGATCCATTTAATCTTAAAAACCCTCGTAGAGACTCAGCTCTTATTTCTCTTGCGGGACCCGCTACTAATTTATTTATTGCCTTAGTCGGATCTATTCTGATGAGATTGTTAATTTTTATTGAACTACCAGTATTAAGTACTATAGGTATGTTGATTCTCCCAGTAGTAATTATTATCAATATCTCGTTAGCCGTTTTTAATTTGCTTCCAATCGCTCCACTTGATGGGTTCAAAATCGTAGGCGGTATTTTGTCTGAGCATAGAGCCAAAGAATGGTATGAACTTGAACGTTACGGATTTATTTTTCTCATGATTCTTCTTATTAGCCCTGGACTTCTTAATATTATTGTTGGACCAGTAATAAATTTTCTAAGATCATTATTATTACCTGGAAGTTATGGAGGCTTTATTTAAGGAGTTGTCAGTGGTGCAAACGTAGGCGCAGACTTTTCTTTCACACACTTGATGTAGTCCTGAGTAGTACACCCATTCCCTAGTTTTAATTTGATTTTCTCGCAATCTGTTTCAGGACAGGAATTTTCTACGTTTGGGATTACAACACGTGAAATGGGTGTAGGACGGGTTGAAGGTGAAAGCGAAGTAGGTACCTCATCTGTTCCTTTTGTTGAAAATGTCCATGGAACTCCTGCGTTATCATATTTCTTCCCACCAATCGAGATTTGGAAGTAATAGGTCGTCGATGCGGATAATAATGTCAGATCAAGCTGATGTGAGCTTGAGGATTCTGCTTCCGGTGCTAATTGATTTATAGTGGTAGGTGATACTCCGTATTCTATGACCCCTTGGGTATTTGTGCCTGTAGCCCAGTTTATTATTGCCGAAGAAGTCGTAATATCTGAGATTACTACATCTCGTGGTACTTGATCCTCTGCGCGAGTCAGTACTCCCTGAACCATAGTAAACCCGAATACTAAGATAAGAACCGAGAGTAGGCCGCCGACAGCGTAACCAAGGAAACGAGGTATCTTTATATGATTCATCTTTGGCAATTAATTTCTATTAGTTTCTACAAGTTTCCATCTATTTCTGATTACTGGTCGGAAACTCATTGAAATTCATCGAAACGAGCTGAAACTTATCGTGAAACCTTGACCTACAATACCAGTCTCAGCATTCCCCCGAGCATAATCAAGATCATCCCGGGAATAGCTGCTTTGGCTATATTAGCAAAAATTCCTGTTTGAGGAAGCACTGATGAGGTAGGATATGTCGTCGCACCTGTCCCCGCCCCCCCAACGCTTACCGAACTTGTGCCATTTTGACTGCATTCTATAATATTGGTCGCATTCAGATCATTCTTTACGATCTTTGATCCATTGGGACAATCAAATGTAAGATTTCCTGAGCCATTCTTAAGCGTCTTGAAGGTTATCGTAGCGATGGTACCAGAGTCAGTCTTATACGTAGCCGGATCGTCGACAAATGCGGCAATATAGACCTTTCCTGAAGTGATGTTATTCGTAACGGTAGGAAAAAAACTGCCAGCCGCCACCGACTGCGCCTCAAGAAGCGTGGCGTCGTACAGAACATATGCGTCAGTCGAAGAGATCTGTTCCGTCCCTGAGTCTACAATCACCGCTATCTGAAATGTCTCGTTTGCATTGACCGTAACTGCTGTTTTATCAAATTTGAGTGTAGCTGCATTAACCTGTCCAAAAACCAGACCACTTAAGAAAAAAACAAGATAGCTTAAAATCAATAATACGAATAAGTTTTTCATCCAGTAATCATTGTCTACTAATTGACAAAAAATTGCAACAATTTTTTGTCATCCTGAATTTAGTTCAGGATCTGTTATCTAAAATCAGATGCTGAAACCCATTCGGCAAGCTCTTTAGAGTGAATCTCTTCAGAGTGAACTCAGGGTAAACAAGTTCAGCATGACAGGAAAGTCGTTATTTTACTTCCAGTGTTATTTCACTCACCGCAGGGTATATTACTTTCGTTGTCTCGTCGACCATCTGTGTCTTTTCATTCCCGAGATTAGATACTAAACGGAGACTTTGACTTCCCGATTTTTTTGGAGTAACAATCAAATTTAATACGCCTGCCTGATTAAAAATACTCGGATCTTCACTTGTAATTTTTTTGGTTGCGGTAACTGAGTAATGATCTGCTGATTTTATCGGATAGACAGTAAAATCGGGTAACAAAGATGTTGCACTTGTTATCTCCAAAGCTGCTGGATCATACTGCAAAATAAGATCATACCCGACGACTGCTTTTCCATTCGAGTCTGCCTCAAGAGTCACTGTCACCGGTGAATTCACCGCCACGCTAGACTGGCTTGCCGTTAAGGAAAACGCTCCCTCTAAAGGTCGTGGAGAAACAGTTGCCGTAACAAGACTTGGGTTTTGGCTTGTTGTAATCTTTGAACCCTCCTCTAGATTTTTTGCTTTCTGTGAACTGTACACAACAAAAAGAAGAACAGCAAAAACGATGACCAAACTTAACAAAACAAGCTTCATGACAGGTAATTGTTTAGCCGCTACCGGATTCGTTTTAGTTTGTGGATCCATTTTTTAGATTGTTAGATTTTAGACGTTAGACCTTAGAAAAATTCTAATAAGCTAAAATCTAATATACTAAGGTCTATTACTATTCACCCTCATCGCTTCTCACCGATAAGGCTGCGATAACAAGCGAATAATCTTGTGTATCTACCTTACCATCAAGATTAAGATCTGCCAATGCTACCGTTTCCGCATCGGAATTGCCCAGATTATTTCTCACTAAAGAAATATCGTACGAGTTGACTACCCCATCCTGTGCTCCATTGTTGGGGAGATCGCCCACCAAAAGAAAAACGCCTGTTAAATCGAGGTCATTTTTCCCCGGTTGTAAGACAATTTCGCCATTTTCGCAGTGATACGTACCTTCTGCCGTCTCTTTTGGCAGATTCTCGCATATTCTTTTTTGTAGGTGTTTTGGGCCTTTGACAAAGAGTTTATAACCGCCCCCGGGGAAAAATTTGGTAGGCGGATTAAAGGTAGCTTCTCCTGACCATATGCCGTCTTTGTCAGAAACGAAATCAACCAGAGTCGCCTCGCCCGAAGAATCAAATGTAGAAACCAAGCTCACCTTGACTTTTAAATGATTGAATTCATGAGCTGGCTCGGCCAGAATACCCTGAAAGCGTAGCTTCAAATTGAGCGAAAGTGGCCCTGGATCACCAGTTATGGGAGGTATACTTATCGGACCAGTTATGGGAGGAATAACTTCAACGATTGAAAGTTCCAGCCCATCCATATTGGTAAGTATGTTTTTAGTCTGCATGTTATAAACAGTACTTGATTTATCAAGCACGAGTGACATATCACCAAGCGGAGCGTCTGTTTTTACCTTAAATTTGACGGTAGCAAGCAGAATAGCATTTGAACTCTGCACCGGTGTTGGAATCTGATTTGCTGAGGGAGCAATAAAAGCAATCGTTATCTTTTTTTTCGTCGTATCAATATTCGTTAAGACAAATTGGCTATTGAAACCGGAATTAGGATTTATTTCAATATTCTGATTAAGATTTGTGCTGTTTTGAAAAGTCAACTTTGTATCGTCATAAGGAAAAACCACATCTGCCGACTTCACAAGCTGGCCGCTCGTCACAAGGAAAATCTCAGTATTGAGATCCGAATCCCTCTGAACAAGCGCTTTCCCAGCTGAAGAAACCACTACGTTGGGCGATCCCAAATAAAGACCGGCTCCTGCCTGCGATCCGACCAAAAATACGCCGTTTATTTTTTCGATATTCAGGTTTGTCCCCAATTTCGTATTTTCTAACCAGTTGAACTGATATTCACCCGCTGCGCTTTCTTTGAGTTTCAGCTTGATACGCGCTATCTCTTGTTCGGCTGTTCCTGAGAAAGGGGTAGAAGGTTTTGCTCCAAGCAACGTAATTTTGTGATTTGTCGTGTCGACCGATGATTGTCCTATGAGAAATCCTGATGTTATATTTTGTTCAAGCTGGGTAGAATTTTGGAACTCTACTTTTGTCGGATCATAGTTAAAGTAAAGCTCGAATGCGTAAAAACTTGATCCGTTAGGATTTACCTTAAGGACAAGATCGAAATTTTGCCCTGCTTCAGCTGATGTCGGCTCAGTAGCAAAAGACAGGCTTGGAACACCAGCTGTTGCCCTCGACCTGAAGACAAACTGAGTAAGCAAAATGAAAGTACCCGCAATAAGCGCTGTGAAAAAAATCGCAAACAAAGCAATAGCTTTATATTTAGATTGGTCCATTGATGTCAAATCCCTTGCAATCCATAATTCTTTGCTAAAATTTCAAAGTCATTGATATCTATCTGGCCATCCATGTTGAAGTCCACCGCACGGCTTGCATCAGTTGAGGCAGTTTGATTGTAATAGGTGATCAGAACTTGAAGGTCTGCGGAGTCAATCTTGTTGTAGCTCCCTGACTCATTGTTGAACCCGTCAGAATCACCTGAATATAAAGCCCTATCAGCATTTGTTACTCCGACTAATTCACCACAGTTATTATCGAGGGTTACGCCTGAACAGTCACGGAGTTCGCCTTGAATAAGATTCACATTTGCAAAAGTTTGTCTTGTTGTTGTTTTTACTTTTACTGAAATAGTGTAGGTTTTGCTTACAGGAATATTTAACATCATATCACCCGATATATAATAGTCTCCCCCTCTTGTTAACGCTCTGTTTACCGCTTGAACTAGGGTTGGTCCGTCAAGCACCTCTATTAGAACGTCTTCTGCATTAATATGATCAACTGCAATTGGAAGATCAGCAAGCTTAATTTTGAATCTAAATCTTGCTGCATCAGGAGCGGGCGTAGTTGAGGGTGTGGTCGTTGGTGATGGTCCAGCTGTAAGCGATGGAGTCGGAGTGCTTGAAGGTCCTGGTGTCATTGTCACTGTGGGCGTTGGTGTACCAGTTGGAGTAATAGTGAGGGTTGGAGTCACCGACGAGAGCCCGACCTTAAAAGTAATCTCTCTTTTACCGGTATTCCAATTTGACCACGTATAACAAAATCCTGACACATCGGAGCCACATTTGTCAAGCTTTCCTTGATTTGAGTTTGAGGCTTCAACTTCAACGATTACCATATTTTTATCAGCGCTGTTTTTTTTACTTATTCGTGCACCATATCTATCAAATCCATTTTTAGTAGGTGATTTGGCAAATATTTTTGCGTCTTTATTGGAATCGCAGAATGAATTGTCACAATTGTTATTATTGCATCGACTGCTGCAGATACTTTTCATCCTGACTGGAGTTAATTGCGGATTAACCACCTTAATCTCCAGGTAAGGAGTAGGAGTTGAAAGGGGTGGTGTTGGTGTATTTGTCGGATTGCTCGTATCGGTATTTTTTACTACAAAGGTCACTGCTCTTTTTCCGGTATTCCAATTAGGCCACACATAGCAGCTACCCGCAAAGCTCCCTCGACAGCCCTGGATGTGTGTACCTGCTGGTTGTGGTGTGATACCAACTACTGTACTGTTCTGACCGTTGCTGTTTCTTTTGCTTATTCTTACTCCTTTTGTTGAATAGCCGGAAGTATTTTGCTTTACTCCGAAGTTTAAATTAGCTCGATCAGGAGTACAAAGACTTTTGATCGAGCTAGTTT
>MFZI01000022.1:0-7653 GCA_001789355.1 Candidatus Roizmanbacteria bacterium RIFCSPHIGHO2_01_FULL_39_8 | reverse complement strand
CGCATTTCCTTTACAGTCGGCCCTACACACATCTTCCATTTGAACCGGAGTCAGCTGTGGATTAACTATATGCACCCGGACGAATGGGGTCGGCTCAGGAATAGCAGCTGAGACTGGCGAAGCAAAAAAAGCGAAAAGAAGAAAGAACAAAAGTGAAAAATACCATTTACGCATCTTATTATTCATAATAGAAGCATGTAAGAAGAAAATCAAGATGTAGATTATTTAAACTTATAGACCCCTTCTTCGACATTGTCGAATTCATATTTTGAGCCGGCAATATTTCCCACCACCGAGCTTTGATTTTTATTGAGACGTAGTTTACCCTCACCTTTGGCAGTTCCTTGGATTTCAACAGGTATCCTAATTGCATGAGGTAGCTTTTTGTTATTTGGATCGGAAATAACGTAGGTAACTGTGTGGGCTCTCGTCCAGACTGGAGTAAATATAACATCCTGATTTTCACCTGTATTTGGATAAACACTCGGTTCCCTGATCCCTACGATATCGAGCGTTCCCTCTTTCATTAAAGTAATCTTAAATCCGGAAATATCTTTGTCTGCATTCTTTGGCTTAAGAATAAAATTAACTACCTTTATATCACCTACTCTGTAGGGAGAGCCTGTATTCGATTGCGGAGCTGACATTACACTTACTTTTTCCTGTGCAGCCTGCGAGTTATAAGCAAATTGAGTAAACCAGAATCCGGTCAGGTAAAATGCAGTGAGGATAATCGCTCCCATCCCCGCATGTTTAAATAGATTCTTGAGATATTGCTTTGGTCTTTTTCTCATAGTTTTTTTCGTCGTCATGCTGAACTTGTTTACCCTGAGTTCACTCTGAAGAGATTCACTCTAAAGAGCTTATCGAATGGGGTTCAGCATCTGTATTTTTAATTCAGATCCTGAAATAAATTCAGGATGACACTAATGTGTCATTTTATTCCCCAATATGTCTTCTCCAAATTTCGAAATCTATCAGATTCACTTCTTTATCCTTATTGAAATCAGCTTTGCGGGTAGATTTTTCACTACTACTTTCACTATTATCTGACCCTTGACCCTCACCGATATAATCTTGACCCCATATTATATAATCTTCGCTGTTTATCGCTTCGTCACAGTTTGCATCTCCCAACTCTTTTTTCATACACTCCGGATTTACTTTTTTCGTCGGGCTCGGCTTTTTTGCAGAAGGAGGAGTTGATGTCGGTTTTACTGCTTTTATTGTTATCGTTTTAGACGATGATACATCTGCGCTATTTTGGATATTGATGCAATGGAAGTATATATTACATGTTCCCGCATTTTTTGCCAAAATGGTGCCGCTGCAACTTTGAGGATCATCGCAGGGTGTAAATCTACCATAGGGATCCTCATAACACTTGGCTCCAGTATTTTCGGGTGTGATTGTCGGTTGGGAACAGACTATTTTGGCTCCGAATTCGTTTTTGGATAACGTAATCGCTGCTTTTGCTCGGTTTCTATCTTTAATTCCATCTTCGACAAATTCAACCACGCTTGGAGCGCTTATTGTCGTATTTCCTGGGTTTGGGGGTGGTTGATTACAATCTTTTTCCGTAGGATCCCAAGAACATTGATTTGCGGGACAACAATCGTTGTCTGCTGTCGGTGTGCATCCTCCTTTGATCCCTACATGTACTGTCTGACATTGTTTTGCAGCATTACATTTGTCGACCTCGCATGGACCAACTCCCGTATCTCTTACGCATTTCGTCTCTGTTCCCACATAAGCACATCCTAACTCTTGACAGCCTGCTCCGCACGCATCGGGATCGTTGATATTGCATGCTGAATTTTCTGCTTTGCATGTGCCTCGTGGCGGAGTCGTGGGTGTAGGAGTGTTTGAAACAGTCTGTCCGGGAGTAGATGATGGAGCAACACAACAGCGCGTAGTCTGATTACAAGCTTTTTTTCCAGCCGGACAACCACTTGTTCCGTTTTTTACGCAGTCATAACTACAACTTCCTCCCGGTGTAGGAGTAGCGCTAGGCGTTTGACTTCCCCATTTACAACAATAAGGATAACCTGCTCCTCCATTACACGTACCGCTTCCTTGGCTACCGTTGTTAGAAGAACAAACAGAAGAACTACTTACACAACTTTGTCCAGAAGTTTGTTCACAAGTGCTTCCTCCACCCGTTCCCCATTTGCAACAATAAGGATAACCTCCTGAGCCATCACACGTACCACTCCCTGCACCGCCTCCAGCTGAGGAACATGAACCTGCGCTTCCTAGACATGATTGGCCAGCGGTTTGTTCACAAGTGTTTGCAGAACCTGGAGTTGGAGATGCTACTTGCCCGCATGCTGTTGTTTGGAAACAAGTGTAATAAACTGTGCATTGGTATCCGTTGGGACAACCTCCCGTTTCACTACAGTAACCCGGATTAGTACAGGAAATGCTGCTCCCCGGGGTTACGGATGGTATATCGGGATTGACACATTTTTCGCCAATACAACTTGTAGCGCCGTTAGGACAATTTAGACATTGACTCGTTATCGAACATCTCTCTGTCCCTCCTATACCACATTGTGCAACGTCATTATTTTTACAGATACTTCCCACGCAATTAATCGCACCGTTTGGACAATTCGCGCAGTCAGTGAAACCGTTGCACGTACCGGTATTATTGATACCGCATTGAGTTGGTTCATGTAGATTTTCACAATAGCAAAGGCCTGAATACTTTTTGCAGTTCCCTTCTTTACCATCTTGCGCACATACATCTCCGTCGCTTTTTTGATAACAGGGAGATCCTGCTGCATTTAAAGTACAGGCTGTTGACTCACCACTGGCTCTTGAAGATGTTGTTTGCCTTCCTTTTGATAAAAAAGTAGAAGCGATTGTTGATACACCAATTACAACTAATGAAGCAATAATAAGAAGAGTGGCAATTTCTCCTCTTTTGCTGTTTTTACAGCAGTCCGAATTTTCCATGGATTATCATCATAGTACCCGTCTATCTTACAGAATGTCAAGGGAAAAATACTATAAGATTGAGAGTTCAAAGATCAAACCTCAAATATCAAAGACTGGTTTAAAATTCAAAGTCTTTTATTTTTCATCGTTAAAACACTGCTTGCAATTATTTTCCCTATTTGCTCTGTTTCATCAATGAAGTTATTTATTATCTCCTTATTATCTGGTGTTAGTTCTCTAAGAAGGGCTAACCAGTATTTAGTTTCATTACAGCTTTTGAGAGCTATCTGAAAGTAATTAAGAAATTCCCGTTTAGAGGATGAAGATTTCGCCTCAACGATATTTGCTCCTATTGAGGTAACACTTCGTATAAGCTGATCGCAAATAATACGGATCTCTAATTTCAATGACAAGTGAGCAATAAATTTAATAATATCCAATGAAAGATAGAAAGCTCTATACTTGACTTCTATCTTTGATCTTTGAGCTTGGCTTTGATCTTTGATATTTGAGATTTGCACTTAAAAAAGTGTAAGAAGTATCTTAAGGTTTGTCAGTCGCTTATAAACAACAATCAAATTACTCTAAGCAGTCGGAACAGTAAAAAGCTGATGAAATAAAAAAGGATCACCTGGAAAATAGGGAGATAAAGTGTGAGAAAGATTGTTACAATAGCAAGAATAAAAAATGCCTCGTTGTGAATCGCAGGAAGAAGCCCTTTTGTAAGCAGCATGAGGATGATTATTGTTAAAAGGACCCGCTTATCAAACCACCAGACACTCCAACCAAAATACATCGCAAACCCGACTAAGATCGCGGCTAAGATGAGGAAGACTTCTTTAGTGTCAAAATAAAATGGACCGATGTACATATACTTTTAATATAAAGAAATCAAAATAAAAAATCAATCTATTCTCCCAGAATTTTTTCTAGTGATTCTCTGTTCGGGGCTCCATCGCTTAAAGCATAGCGAATCTTATAATGTTTTCCTTTATAGTCAAATTCATAATACAGCCACTGGACTTCGTTCTCCTGATACAATTTTATTTTTTTATCTCCTTCCTCTTTCGCATATACTCCCTGTGCGACCGGCTTATATGAATTGTCTGGCTTTCCTTGTTGTACGGTCGCCCTCTCTCCTTCCAATGAGCTCCTCGATTTGGCAAAAGGTAATTGTGCAATGAAATTTCTTGAGAGACTGATTAAACCGGTGAGACGAGCCAGAATAAGCGATTGTGCATCTGGTCTGATTCGTGGCGTACCTGCATGAAAAACATCTTGCCCCAAATAATTGACTATGAATGCCGCAATAATGACCGCGCTTACCAGCTTGGCATAAAATATTTTTTTTCTCGAAGTAATCATAATTTTATTCAACTGTTATAATCCCTGTTTCTTGACTTTCTTCTCCACTAAGACAGATACTCAACAGACTTCTTTTGCAAACTTTGTACGAAAATATGCCTGCATCCGAAAACGAAGTCGCATGTTCACCGCCCGGAACAATTTCACTATATTCGTACTCTTTTCCAGACGAACTTGGTCCTTCGTACACCCAGAGAAGTATGTCGCGATCCCCCTCAAGAAGTCCTGGAACTAGTTTATGTGTCCATAATATGTTTCTTCCTTTCTGTGTGGTCATTGCAGGGCGACTATTATCAAAGAGAAATGAGTTATCGACATCGACGTTAACAGGGGTACAAATGAACTCTACTTCATCCTGCCAGATATATCTATCTTCCAAAGAAGGAAAATCGAATGCTTTAGTAAGAGATGTTTGCGTTATAATATCTTTTTGGTCTAAAAGATATGCTCTAATCGTAAGATCAAGAAAGCCTGTGCTTGCAGTATTTTGTTTTTTCAATTCGATTTCATTATTGATATGAATAACTTTCCCGGCGTTTTCTACACTTGCCGAATTTATACTGCTAGGAAGCGCGACATAACTCGAATCACCTGGAGGATGAATAAAAATGTCAGCACCGACCAATGATCTATACCCACACTCATTTCGATACTTTAGATCAAGAATTATTTTTTTGCTTGTTTGTAATACATTTGTAGGAGACAAGGAAGGTATGGGGGTGGGAGTGGGAATGTTGCTTGGTACGGTACTTGGTCTTACAGTAGGACTCACATAGCCTGAAGATAAATCATTGATGTCAAAAGTGAATTCTACCTCCTGATCTGAATGTATATTTTCAATAAAACATCCGCCCGGAATTCCACCATCTGCTCCGCTCAAACAGCTCACACGGCGAGCTAAATTAGATGGATTATTCCCTGCTTTATAAAAAAGCAGGGTCACAATGTAATCCCTATATGGCTGCACGTGAACAAAACGGGAATACACTCTCGCATTAAGAGGTATCTCACCAGAATCGATCGTTTTATTTCCGTCTCGAACGTCGACTATTTTCATTTCCACTCTGTCAATCTTTTCCGTTGGACTTTTGTAATAGATCCCATCTATTCTTTCTGTAATCTTGAACGTGCTTTGGATGGGAGACGGTGTTGGCGTAGGAGAAGGCCGTTGCGTCGGAACAGGAGTATAGGTTGGATACCCGGGAGGGGCTGTCGGCTGGGGAGTATTACTAACATAGGGAACGGTCGGATAGGCGGTGGTTGTGGGATAAGGAGTAATCGTGGGAGAACTAAAAGGTGTAGCAGATGGATAAGATGCTATTGTGGGGGTCGGCGGCGTGGTGTAACATGTCTCGGATGTATGGGTAGAAGTACAGTATGCGGGACTTGACAGATGACAGGCGGCCGACCGCTCGGCTCTCCATTGTGTAGCTCCTTTTTGTCTATCGGTTCCGCCTCCCCACACATTAGTAAATAATGTCCTCACTTCTTCACTTGCACACTCGCCTGCACAGTACCAATTACTTCCTTCGGGGTCAGTAGAGGGACACGCATATACGTCTGCGGCATACGAACGGGTCGTCTGTTTATTCCTTCGCAAAAGTACACTTGAAACAACGGTAGATATCCCAATTACCACAAGAGAGATGATCGTTAAAGCAGTCATTATCTCACCTCTTTGAGAGTTCTTCATAATGATCTCGAGTAGCAAAACTCAAACAGCAAGTTTATTAAATAATATAAAGAAAATAAAATCAAAAATCAAATCTCAAACTAGCGCGGAATAAAGATAGTTTTCTTTACTCCATCAGTTCCCACTATCTCTATAGGAATCCATTCTATCTCACTCAAATCAAACTCTCCATAACTATAGTTTTCATTTGAACTTGCTCTTACACCCTTTGAAATCGGCTGAAGGCTTTTTTGCAGAAGATCGGCTACCTTCTTCTCCTGCTGCTTCTTGTTATCAAAAGATAATTGAGCCAAAAAATTGGGAACAGTCACTCTGGCATAATAATTAACACTGTCCTTCAACCTCGCAAAAAAAGTGGTATCAATTCGAGGAGAATCAGCGATAAACACATTTTTAATAAATAAAGTAGAAACAAAAAAACTTATGATAATTGCGAGTGATAACTTTGAGTATTTGTTGAATATATTTTTCATATTAGGGATTGACTATTATATAAAAATTAAATATGGGATCCTTCCCGCCTGGATATGTTTGGGGCAGTGTAATTACTGAACATTTTGGTTTATCCGCATAGTTAGGATCGGTGGACAAATAACAGAATGCTCCCGTATAAAGAAATCCATCATTTTTGTGTTTGAATTCCAGAGTATCGGTTGTTGCTTGGTTTATTCCGACTTTTATATCGTTCAGATTTATATCCTTGGTAGCTATCTCCTCTATCAGTTGAGCACTTGTCGTTAGTTTATAGACTTTAAATGAAGGGTTCGTATTGACGCGTATATCTTGTATTGGATGCAAAACATACAAAGTAAACTTTGCTTGCGAAGTTCTTATTTGTTGATCACAGTAGGTTTTTACGTCGATCTGACTTTTGCACTGATCCGTATCAAAATAGTGAGTGACATTGCAGTTGCCCGACTGGCAGTCGGAAAAGACCTTTACTGCTTCATTTGGCGCTGGACACATTCCTTCGTAACAACCGGCGCTTGGCGGTGAACCAGTGGGCGTCGGTGTAGGAGTCAAGGATGGTGTCGGAGATTTTTGCGGAGTCGGAGTTGCAGAGGGAGGAGTAGATGAATAACTAGGCGAACAATTGTTCGGGTAGCGATACAATAAGTCATGTTTTTCAATTTTTCCATCAGAGAACCTTGCTTCGATATGGTAATCAACACTATTAGATCCCTTGCTGCGCGGATCGACTTTCTTTGGCTGGATATCATTTTGTGCCATCGGCCCCTCTCTTTTCCCAATACTTGCATCTATGAAAAGCTCTGGCCATTCATTGGTAAGACTATACACATAAATTTCGGCAGGAGTATTTGCTGGACAATTGATCCCATAGCCTAATCTATCGCCAGAAGCTGGTATTGTAGGTGTAGGAGTTGGAGTAAGAGTAGAACCTCCTGGAGTAACCGAAGGCCCTTTTGTTGGACTTGGCCCAGGAGTTGGCGACTTGTAAGGAGTAATCGTTGGGGTTGCACCACACTCGGTGTGAGATGAACACTTCAGGCTTTTTGGATTTGGGTTATTTGTATCTGTCGAACACTCACCTGCATCTTTTTCTGATTGGGAACAGGTTACCCACGCGCAAGCTGCTCCACTACATTTCCTAATGAATTGGGCTTGATCTTGAGTATTGACTACAGCACAAG
>MFZI01000021.1:21283-23032 GCA_001789355.1 Candidatus Roizmanbacteria bacterium RIFCSPHIGHO2_01_FULL_39_8 | reverse complement strand
TTCGGCTAATTGTATCAAACAATCATTGTATTGGTCTCGTTTTCTATGTTGGTTACTTCACCATGGCCCGGATAAACAGTAGTTTTTTTAGATAATTTAAATAATTTTTTCAAGGATTGTTCCAGATCGTTTTTATTGCTATAGGAAAAATCATAGCGGCCGATCCCCTGCTTGAATAAAGTATCACCGGTAAATATTATTTTCTCTTTGCTGAAATAATAACAGACGCTTCCCGGAGTATGCCCCGGGGAACGAATTATTTCCAACTTCAAACTTCCAACTTCAAACTTTCCTTCCTGCAAGTTTTTAATATTACTGGGCGGAAGAGAATGGGGGTCAAATCCTAAAAAATATTTTGCAGTTTCGTTTAATCGTTTCACCAAAAATAAATCTTTCCTAGAAATATAGAAGGGAACATTTAGTGACAGTTGTATTTCTCCTGCTGCCATGATGTGGTCAAAATGCCCATGTGTGGCGAACATTCCAGCGAGCTTCAGCTTTCTTCTCTGTAACTCTTCTATAATAAAGGAAGCATCATCTGCCGGATCGATAATTAGGCATTCACTTCCCTCTATCAAAAAATAACAATTCGCTTGCAACTGTCCAAGAGAAAATCGGATTATTTTCATAACTCATATCTCTTAACACCTAACTTTTCTTTCTTTTTTCCAACCAAACCAAAATCGGTGTTGCTACAAAAGGAGATGAATATGTACCGGTAATCGTTCCGATAAGAAGTGCCAGGATGAAAAATTTGATTGTCGATCCCCCGAGAAGAATAAGAGCAAGTAGCATGAAAATAATAGTCATTGAGTTATTGAGTGATCGAACCAAAGTTTCCGTTAAAGCTTTATTTGCATAATGGTTCACATCATCATCCATTCCAGCTGATTTGTATTCCCTAATTTTATCGAAAATAACGATCGTGTCATGAACAGAAAATGACATTGTCGTCAGAAGCGCAGTTACAAACAGTGTGTCAACTTCGGCGCGGAAAAAATGTGACAACAAAGAATATATACCAACAACTATCAGAAAATCATGAACCATCGCGACGATCGCGGCTAGTGCAAAATTAAGGCTCTTGAAGGCAAAACTCATATAAATCAATATTCCGACAATCGCGATTGCGGAAGCCACAATCGTTTTTTTTACTGTTTCCTCACCTAAGGTAGGCCCGACCGTCTCGCTTCTCAAAACCGCAAGATATGGTCCGAGCGTTCCTCTTAATTCTTTCTCTATCGCCGCGCTTTGTTCGGGGGTCAGCGCCTTGGCTCTTATCGATAAGGTCATTCCATTTTGATTTATACTGATCGTCTCGACTTTATTTTTTTCCAGAATTTTTTTTACCTCGGCTATATCTTCCCCTTTTTTTACTTGATACTCAAGATTAGTTCCTCCGACAAAATCAATCGAGTAGCGGTATCCCCAACGTGTGATGGAAAAAATACCAATACCTATTACCATTAGTGAAATCAAAAAATATAGCCTACGATATTTCAAAAAATTGACCATAGTTAACTCTACTTATAAAAAATTTCTATCAATCTTTTCGTTATAACTATTCCGGTAAACAAACTCGTTGCTACGCCTATTGCTAATGTCAATGCAAATCCTCTTACCAATCCAAACTGCGGCAGAAACTCCCAATTCAAAGGATTGAATAAGATAAATGCAACTAATAATGTGGTGATATTTGCATCTTTAATGGCATCGATTGCTCTTCCAAATCCCAATTTAATAGCGATA
>MFZI01000021.1:20481-21229 GCA_001789355.1 Candidatus Roizmanbacteria bacterium RIFCSPHIGHO2_01_FULL_39_8 | reverse complement strand
TTTGAATCCACCGCCATTCCAATCGACAAAATAAATCCAGCAATACCTGACAAAGTTAACACCACTGGGATGGTGCGAAAAATCGCAAAAGATATTAGTCCATAAATAACCAAGGCCATCGATGCAATGACTCCCAACCTTCCATAATAGAGAATCATAAAAAGAAGAACCATTCCAAGTCCCACAACTCCAGCAACTACACTTTTTTTAATCTCCATTTCTCCCAGAGAAGGACCGATATTTCTTTCCTCAATGAGCTTTATTGGAACAGGCAGAGCGCCTGAGTTGATCGCGATTGCGAGTTGCTTTGCCTCTTCGATCGAAAAGTTCCCAGTAATAACTGCGTTACCCTCGAGAATTGCCTGCTGCACTGTGGGAGCCGATATGGGAATGTTATCGATAAAAATTCCGAGTGGTTTTCCGACATTCCGTTGAGTGATCTCTCCGAAAAGCTTTGATCCCTGATCTGAAAACGTAAGTGAGACTTGGGGTTGACCTGTTTGTTGATCAAACACCACACTTGCTTTTTTTACGTCTTTGCCTGTCAATCCTGTTTCTTTTGTCAAAGTCATGATGTAAGGGGTGTCTGTGGCTACTTTTGCCTCAGCGCTCGCCTGTTCCTTAAAAGTTAACTGCGCAGTCTGACCAATGAGTTTTACTGCCTCTGAAACGTCGCTTATCCCGGGAAGATCAACTGAGATACGATGCACAGTGCCGGACTGCAAGGTTTGGATAACAGGTTCCGAAA
>MFZI01000021.1:17541-20466 GCA_001789355.1 Candidatus Roizmanbacteria bacterium RIFCSPHIGHO2_01_FULL_39_8 | reverse complement strand
TTACAGAATTGAGAGCATCTTGCAAGTCTTCTGATTTCACTTTACGTGTATCGACTTCGAAAACTAAGTGACTTCCTCCTCTTAGATCCAATCCATACCTTGTGGTGAAATCTTTGATGATCCTCGTTGATCCGATGTTTACGTCCAATTTCGGAGGGTTTAGTGTAAGGGTATATTTTTCCTTTCCGAGTGGAATTGGGAAGGACTGATTTTCCGGAAGGTCAATCCATAGTATGAGTCCCGCAATAAGAATAATAAAGATTAGTTTAATAAATTTCATAGATCCTTTCGCTATCGCTCAGGATGAAGAGCGAACGTAAGTATTATGCTCATCATTTTAGCAGATCTTCCTCATTCCCAACCAACATTACCTTCGGTTGTTTCAAAAAACGCCAAATAAAAGGATCATTGTTCCTCTTCCTGAAGTTAAACTCTTCTTCTGTCATAACCGTATAGTTTATTTCTCTCCCAAAGAGTTTTTCCGCCTCAGTTATTACTCCTGCCACTTCAGGTACCACTATTATCCCCACCATCAAGAAATAGATTTCATCATCCTTTATGAGTGTCTGTTTTATGAATTTGGATGAGCATACCGCAAACTTCACCTTGCCCATTTTAGAAAGATTTTTATAGAGATGAGTGGCCAATAAATTTGTTTTTCCAAAAATTCTCAAAAAATCGTCATAAAAAATGTAGTTTTTATTAAGTTCATAAAAAACCTTATTGAGTCTTCTTTCTTTTAGAAGTAATTTTTCTTCTGAAAGAATGTCGAGCTCTCTTTTAACCGCATTCACTTCTTCATCCACCTCCCGCACAATTCTTCTCAAATAGTAGTTTTCATTCGGGTGATGATAAAAAAGCTCTAAAATTTTCCTGCGTGCTTTGGAAGGTATAATATGTTCAAGCATAGTAGAATTACCGCTAATGATAGCATATTTCCAAGAATGAAAAAAATGAGAATTTTTTAGTAGGTAACTTCGTTCCCAATCGGCAGTATTTCTACCCAAGTCAATCCTCTAACTAAATCTATTCCTTTTCCATTCTGATCAAAGAAAGTCAATTGTGATTCTTCGTCTTTTTTATTCCACGTTACTTTTGTTGCTTTTCCGTTTTCAAATACTATCCCTTCGCCTGAACCGGTAAGTTTATAAAGAATATGACCTCCTGGATAGCCATCATTTGCGGGTGATTCATTAGCAAAAATTACAATCACGTTTTTTGCTTCAATCTGTTTTCCCGTATTTTTATCGAGGTGTGGTTGACCGCCATTGACTCGTTTATAACTATTCGTTACTTTGTCATAATTCCAAGTAACTCCGTAATCGGCACCGAATTGATCCCAAAATCCAAAGCCTATTTTGTCTGCGCTTCCTCTCTCTCCCTGTTTTGCGTCATCTTTAAATGTCCAAGGCTTGAATTGTTGATCCCAGGCAACGCCTTTCTTGTCGACGTTAGTTAAATTTCGTTTGGTTTTAGCAAAGTCCCAGAGTTTCGTGGTGTTTGTATAGACGGTATGTTCGGTAACTCTATTGGGTAATCGCTCGTAATCCCTCCAAAAATTAGGAAAAGGGACAGCAAATTGATTGAGATCGTTATATAAACCCCATCCAATATCGTCGATCTCTCCTAAAGCATCTGCAGGTCCATCCGTATTTGCCCCGCCTACATGAGCATATAAAGGATAATCCCCGTATCCTTGCAAAAGTTTCACGAAATATATGCGTGCGGATCGGACCGGACCGACATAGCTTGCGTCGTTACAATAAAAAATAGCTAAAAAGCGCGTGATACCGCCTTCTGCGACTGCTTCATATATGATATCTGCTGAGTTAAGTCCCGATTGAGGCCGCGCTTCTGTGCTGTTTTCTATCATCACTCCAAGCGGCCTTCTTTGTTCCCACTTTTGCATCTGGGACTTTCCGTAGAGTTTTCCGTTCAGCGGACAAGCCTCCGTTTTAGGTTCACTTTCGTTTGCAGAAGGCGTTTTATTACCATTCGATACGGGAGGCTTGTATCCTATTTGAGATAATAATGCGGAACCATCCGCATTCGCACTGAAAAACGAATATGACAGATACAAAGTAACAAGAAAAACTACAAAAAAAATGACAAGCGCTAATTTTTTATTAATCATAAAAAGATTTTCCTTGAATTAATAACTAGGTACTTTTCTTTATTGCTTCGATTTCTTCTTCAGAAAGCTCATACTTATCTCCTTTGCCTTCCTTAACTTTTTTAATGTAAGATCTCAGTCCTTCTCTGGTATAGATGAAATTGATCACGAAACCACTATTATACTCATTTAATATCGCTAACACGAAACTTTGCTCTCCCCCTATTCTTTCAAAGGGGTTATAACTAACAAGACCTATCTTCCGAAATGACATCCTTGAATGCTGTATCATTTCTGTTAGTAATTTTGAAAGCCTATCGATTTGCGCCGAAAATCTTTTGTCCTTTTCGAGCAAGTCCTCTAAAATCTCTTCTATTCTTTTCTTATTCGTGTTTGAAATAAGGCTCTGATAATGCCTTTGGGTTTTAATTACGATCCAAGTAAGAAAAATGAGCCAAATAAAAAAAAATACCGCGACGGCATAAAATTCCATTACCATAAATTGTAAACACTTTACAAATGTGTGTCAATATGATTACAATTACGCTTGTATGTCCAGGAAAACAAAAAAGGAAAAGATCATTGCTGATTACCGAAAAAGACTCAAACTTCTCTCTCAAGATCAAAAATCTCCTGTTGTAATAGAAAATAAAGAGATTCAACCAAATCAAAAAAAAATAGCACGTCAGGACAAACAAAATATGCCCTCATCCTCGGATGGGGGAAAAAATAAATTCTTTATTAAGGATTTCAGAAAAAGTATTTTTATTATCTCCTTGATAATTACGCTTGAAATTGTTCTTTATTTTGTT
>MFZI01000021.1:14840-17513 GCA_001789355.1 Candidatus Roizmanbacteria bacterium RIFCSPHIGHO2_01_FULL_39_8 | reverse complement strand
GCAGAGCAAAAAGAGACGTAGCAAATCCGCAAAAAGTAACTATGAAAAACGGCAAACCAGCTATGAAAGGTAAATGCCCAGTTTGCGGAACAGCTCTTTTCAGAATTGGTTCAGCTGCCTAAATTAAAAACAGCGATTTTCTTATATTCGGGTTTTTTACCCGAAAAGATACTGTTAAATAGATAAATTTTTTTGACAGGAAATTCAAAATCTATTGAAAGCTTTGAAAGTTTTTTCTTTAGATGAAGATATTGCTGTTTTGAAGGTATTTTAGATCGTGCGATTGTTAAATGAGGAATAAATTTTTCATCGTTCTGTAGGTGAAATTTATTCCTCATTTTTTTTGCAATGTTTTCTGCGATCTTTTCCCTCTCGAAGGAAATATAGAGTACTATTTTTTGTCCAATAAACATTCCGGCACTTCTTGCATAAAGATAAAAATTTGGAATATCAAATATTGCTTCCTCTATGTCTTTTTTCGTTTTCTCTACGTTGTCTACGCCACCAAAAAAATGAAGTGTGATGTGGTAATTTTTAGGATCGGTCCAATTAAAATCAGGGTAATCTCGATAAATTGGGTTTATTTGATTTTGTAGTACCTGTTTGATGTGAGGAGGTAAATCTATCGCCAAAAAAAGTCGCATAATCTAAAGTTCTTTTTGCAAAATTGTTAAAATACGTTTAGTCGAAAAAGGCTTAAAAATGGGAGCTACAACTTTGACTCCCCCGCCAATTTCTCTTGCCTGTTTTCTTTTTTCGGCCAATTGAGGATCTCCTTTGCTCACCGCGATAATTTCTGGTCTGATGAGTTCAACCAATCGCAGATACCCTCTATTTGAAGTTAGCAATGGAAGCATGATAATGTAATCAACAAAAATAAATGAGGCTAGAATATTTGCTCTCTGCCTATGGTTGTGCACAGGATCTCTGCTTTTTTGTTTCCTAATAAATTCATCTGATTCTAAAGCAATGATAAGCAGGTCCCCTTGGTCTTTCGCCTTATTAAGAAAAAGCAGGTGCCCATAATGAAATATATCGAAACACCCACCAACGAGTACTTTTTTTCCTTTTACATCCTTGAAAGTTGAGGAAGAAAGATTTTTAAAGTGGATTATTTTTTTATTAGACTTTGCATCTATTCTCATCGAATATAACAATTATACTAGAATAATAAGATATGAGCTTTATAACCGAAACTATTAGCGATAAAAATACAATTTTGCTTGTTTCCGAAGGCAACCAAGAACTGGTTCAACTCTTTAGAGAAGTAGTAAAAAAATATAAAATAGAATTTTATCTTTCTCCTCGCATTCCTCCCCACCTCGAAAAATTTGACTACTGTTTTTTTATCAATCAAAAACATCTCCCCAAAGATGTTGGGAAAAAGATGAAAAAAATTTGTCTCGTATATGTAAACTCCCCGGACGAAGCCGATAAGAAATCAAAACAGTTGTCACATATGCCGGTAAAAATAATAAATTTAAAGGGACAGTATTTCTCCGATGAACATATCGAAAAGATTCTCTGGTTTAGTTTTTCTGATGCCAAAGAACCATTTTTGACTATAATAGGAAAAGCGGGCAGGAAGCCTAAATCTTTATCTCGCAGATCATACTTTACATTTCCCACAAAAAAAAGGTTTTTTCTTTATACACTTTTTTTTCTTATTGTTGCTCATATTATTTTTATTCCTTTTCTCGCAATCTCGTCATATTTTTTCTATAAAGGAGTTCAGTCGGTGAGTGTCCATAATCCAGAAGAGCTGAAAATAAATCTAGAACTTGGCCTTCCTTTTTTCAATATGAGCAAAAAATTATATTCCTTTTCGCGGACTACGTATCTCATTTTTTCTATTTCCTTGACAGACGACATAATGGCGGTGAATGAAAAAACATACGATGCCCTTTCGCGAACATTGAGTTTGCAACAAAACGGTAAGCAAATAATTAGCCTTCTTTTAGACAAAAATAAATCATCTCAAGATTACAACTCGCTTGAGCTTCGCGTTAATAAATTCAAGAATGATATACATGAGATCACCTCAGATATTTCTACTGTAAACCAAAAGATTCCTCATGCGTTTAAATCTACAAAGGATAAACTAAACACGGCAAGCCGTCTTCTAAGCCAAATAAAGGAGTTGCTTCCCCATCTTGATTATCTATTAGCAAAAAATACATCGCGTTCTTACCTTATTCTTTTTGCTAATAATATGGAATTAAGACCGGGAGGAGGATTCATCGGATCGTTTGGAGTTGTTACCATGAATAATTATACGTTTGAAGGAATGAAAATCTACGATGTCTATGATGCAGATGGACAGTTAGCCGCCCACGTAGACCCACCGGTACCTCTACGTATCCATTTAGGCCAACCTAATTGGTTTTTGAGGGATTCAGCCTTCTCCCCAGATTTTTTGGAAAATTATCAACTGGCTAGTTTTTTTTTGGAAAAGGAAATGGGTATGAAAGATTTTTCAGGCGGTATACTTCTTACCACCACTGCAATTCAGAATATTCTCGGGGCCTTTGGAGAAATATATCTACCTGACTTTAAGGAAAAAGTAAATAAAAATAATTTTTATTTGAAAGCCCAAATATATTCCGAGTCTGGTTTTTTTCCTGGATCCACGCAAAAGAAAAATTTTCTAGGGGACATCGCACAATACTTGCT
>MFZI01000021.1:8274-14750 GCA_001789355.1 Candidatus Roizmanbacteria bacterium RIFCSPHIGHO2_01_FULL_39_8 | reverse complement strand
TGAGAAATTGCAGGATCGGGTGAATAGACTCTATTGGTCGGGCAAGGTTATTCAAGCATCGTGCCCCGCAAACGAACCTATGTGTATTTCCGACTATCTATTTTCCGTCGATGCTAACCTTGGAGTAAATAAAGCTAACTTTTTTGTGAGCCGCTCATATAATCTTGACATCGAGCTTGATGACGAAGGAAATATAAGAAATATTCTTTCGATCCAATTTAAAAACGACTCTCAAGAAAATGTCTTTCCCGGTGGAACGTATAAAAATTATTATCAGCTATTTCTTCCCCCTGAAGTTACGCTAGAAACCATGACAAAAGATGGAACTCTCATCGAAAACTACGACAACAAAGTAAATATATATCAAGAAATTGGAATACTCCTGGAGGTTAAACCCAAAACACTGACTAATCTTAAAATTGTCTATACTCGAAAAAAAGCTGTCAAAAAAGGGACAAACGTCTATCAACTTATTCTCCAGAAACAAATTGGTTCCTCTAATAGCGATTTTTCGCTAAGAATTTCAGTACCTAGTTCAACTAAGATTGTCAGCCAAAATTTTCCTGTACTTGTCAAAGACAACTTTATGATCTATAATACAAGTCTATCGCAAGATAAAATTTTCTTTATCGAATTAGTGAAAGAATAAATTTTAATCCTCGTAACGCTTATGGCAAAGACTAAACAAAATAATAATAAAGATGATAAATTAACTTTATTGGTTGAACCACGCTTAGTCTTTGGAAAAAAGCTGAATCGATTAAGAAAAGAGGGTAAGACCCCCGCAAACATCTATGGTCCCGATTTTAAATCAACTGCAGTCTCGGTTGAGTATAAGGATCTTTTAAAAATATATAAAGTAGCACGAGAAACAAGCGTCGTTTACCTAATGTTGAAGTCTGATCAAATCCCTGTGTTAATAAAAAACATACAAAAGCATCCAGTGAGCGACCAGATTCTGCACGTTGACTTTAGAAAGATTGATCTCGCGCAAAAGGTTCAAACCGAAGTTCCTATCAAAATTATAGGTCAATCTGCAGCAGTAACACAAAAAGGCGGAGTACTCCTCACTCTTACTGAAATTCTTCTCGTCGAAGCTCTTCCAACAGACATTCCCAAAAATATAGAAGTTGACATTGCTTCACTTACTGAAATCGGGCAGGAAATTAAAGTATCCCAACTAAAAACATCAGCAAAATTCGAAATTAAAACGTTGAGCGATAAAGTCGTTGTTTCTGTGGTTGAGCACAAAGAAGAAAGTGTGACGCCAGAAACAGCTCCCACGGTTACACCAGAAGTGATTACCGCTAAGCCTGAAGAAGGTGAAGTACCTGCGGAAGGTGCACCTGCCGAAGGCGTCAAATCTTCCCCTTCGAAAACTGCGGGAGGTAAGTCGACAGCTAAGACTCCTGATGCGAAATCCTCTTCACAGGGTAAACCAGCTCAACCTGCGAAACCTGCCGCTGGAAAAAAATAAAACCGCAAAAAATCTTCAAACTAAGGTTGGAATTCAGTTGAGCCTGTGTTAGAATTACATACTATGACGATAGTTAAATCTGAATTCGCATTAGCACTAAATCAAGTCGCCACCGAAAGAGGAATTTCAGTAGACGATGTACTTGCTTCAATTGAAGCTGCTATTTTAGCAGCATATAAAAAAGAGTATCCGGATAAGTTTGGAGAAACATTAATAGCTAAAATAAGTAGAGAGAATGGTGAGGCGAGAATATTTAAAGATACAAAGGATATTACTCCTCCAGGCTTTGGGAGAATAGCAGCTCAGACTGCCAAACAAGTTATCTTGCAGAAGATAAGAGAGGCGGAGAAAAAAACTGTCTTTTCGCACTATCGTTCACAGGTGGGAACTATCACCAAAGGAAGAGTTATTCGTTACGACGGGAGGAACGCATATGTTGACATCGGAAAAGCTGAAGGCTTGCTTCCTCGAGAAGAACAGATTAAAAATGAACGCTATCAAGTCAATGATTCGGTCATCGTATATATCAAGGAAATCATTGAAGACAAATTCGGAAATACGCGAATCATTATTTCAAGGATTGAACCGAAATTAATTGAAGAACTTTTTAAAAGAGAGGTACCCGAAATGGGTAATGGAACGGTTCAGATTAAAAAAGTAGTACGAGAACCAGGCGAGAGAGCAAAAATTGCAGTTTTTAGTACGCAAAGCGGAGTCGATCCAGTAGGCGCATGCGTCGGCCAGAAGGGAATTCGTGTTCAAACAGTGACCGACGAACTTGGTGGTCAGGAAAAAATAGATATTATTCAGTGGAACAGTGACGATAAATTGTTTATTATTTCAGCCCTTTCCCCGGCCAAAATCGGCTCCGTAGAAATAGATACAGAAACAAAAAAAGCCAAAGTACACGTTGATGAGCAACAGGCACCTCTTGCTATCGGGGCAAAAGGAATAAATGTTAACCTCGCTGCCCGACTCACTGGGTTCGACCTAGATATTGTTCAAATCCAGCCGAAAATAGAGGTCAAACCGAAAGAGAAAGAGGAAAAAAAGATCGCAGAAGTTAAGACAGAGTCTAAAGAAGAAAAAGAGAAAAAAACTTAGTCGGTATAAACTTCATAATCTAGGATTAATAATTCAGGGACAAAATTTCATTCTATGCCAAAAACTTTGCCGCGTCCACCAATCGTAGCTATCTTGGGTCATGTTGACCATGGTAAGACCACTCTTTTGGATTTCATTAGGAAAAGCAATGTCGCCGAAAAAGAAGAAGGTGGTATCACACAACGAATTGGAGCCTATGAAATAACGACGGACATCAAGGGTTACCCGACTAACAAGATAACTTTCATTGATACTCCAGGACATGAAGCTTTTTCCAAGCTGAGATCGAGAGGAGCGAATGTAGCTGATTTAGCGATACTCCTGATTGATGGAATAGATTCTGTTATGCCGCAAACGGCAGAATCCATAGCACACATAAAAGCGGCAAAAATACCATACCTTGTCGTAGTTAATAAGATGGACCTTCCTGATGCTAATCCGGAAAGAGTGAAAAATGATCTCCTGAAGTTCGAAGTTTTGGTAGAAGGGAAAGGTGGGAATGTACCTGTGATCACCCTTTCTGCTAAAACAGGAAAAGGAGTACAAGAATTGCTCGAGACAATCTTACTCATTACTTCAGACTTGCATCTTCAATTTGCGCAAGAAAACAATCCACAAGCTGTTATTATCGAGACGAAGAAAGATAGACGCGGAATCGTCGTCAGTGCAATTATCAGGGAGGGAATACTGAGAATTGGAGATTTCATATCAGCCGATGGAAGGAAGGCAAAAATAAGAACGTTTATGAGTGCCCAGGGCAAACCGCTTACTGAGGTTGCTCCTTCCACTCCTTTTGAATTATATGGTTTTTCAGAGGCCCCAAACATAGGAAGCACGATAGAATTAGAAAAAAATATAGTACAGAGCTCTCCTCTTGCCTCAACCCAACATATTTCAGAAAGCGATAAAAAAATAGATCTCGATGCACTTCTCAATCCCATAAAAGAAGAACAAAAGTTATCTGTCGTTTTGAAGGCAGATTCCGAAGGATCCTTGGAAGCAATTACTCAGGCACTTGCGAAAAATGAACACATCAGTATTGTTTTAAAGGGGGTGGGAGAGATCTATAAATCAGATGTTTTTTTGGCCAAAGCCACAAAATCTATCATCATTGGATTTGCAATACCGGTATCGGATGAAGCCCGAAATCTTGCAAAACAAGAAAAGGTCATTATTAAAACCTATAATATTATTTATCATCTGCTTGAGGAACTCGACGAAGTGGCAGCGTTATTACTCGAGAAAAAACAGCAGGAGAAGAGTATTAAGGGCACCGCTAAAATTCTTGCTACGTTTACCATAGAAGGTGAAAAAATATTTGGAGCGAAGATTACTAAAGGCAAATTTAATCTAGCTGACAATGTAGAAATATATAGAAACGAAAATCCCATCGGTAAAACAAAGCTTGTTTCTTTAAAGATTCGAGCTAAAACGGTCTCAGAGGTCAAGAAGGACCTGGAATCGGGAATGATCTTTAGTCCTTTACTTGACATTAGGGTAGGTGATGTGATAAAATCTGTCCTATAATACGTAAGTATTACAACATATGCCTACCAACACCAATGACGGATCACTTAACAGGCTCAATGATGTTCTCCAAAAGAGCCTTTCAGGCACGATAGTTTTACCCCAAAATCCAACAGCTGATGCAGTAGCCGCAGCTACAGCTCTCTATTTGAGCCTCAATAAGGCTGGCAAAAGCGTAAGCCTGGCCTGCTCCTCTAAGGTCGGCTTCAATCTCACTGGAGTTGACAAAATACAGTCACAACTGACCACAAGTGGAGATAATCTCGTCATTTCTTTCCCTTATGCGGAAGGATCAATCGATAAGGTTGACTATAATATCAAAGGTGAGCATTTTAATCTGATTATCGCGCCTCGCCAAGGTTATCCCAAACTCGATCCTAAGCAAGTAAAATATACCTATACCGGCGGGAGTCTTGATTTTATCATCATCATTGATTCTCCCACTTTAAATAGCCTTGGGCCTATCTATACTGAAAATGAAAAACAATTCCAGGGAAAAGAAATCGTCAATATTGACCGCCATCTCACCAATAGCTTTTATGGAACAATAAACTACGTTAATAAGACTTCTTCTTCAATTTCAGAACTCATTTTTAAGCTTGTCCAGAATTTAGGAATTGAGTTGGATAGGGATATAGCTACTAATTTATATGCGGGAATATCTTCTGCTACGAATAATTTTAGCTCCTATTCTGTCACTGCAGATACATTTGATACCGTAGCTCGGCTTTTGAGATTGGGAGCAATAAAAAAAACTATCCAAAAGCCAAACCTCGGAGGAACAAGAGGTTTCCCATCTCAACCGATGACTCGTCCTTTTAATCCACCCCCCCTCAATAGCTTTGGTGGAGGTTTTAATGAAGTACCCGATACCATAACTCCGATCGAAGACGTAGAAAAAGAACCAAGAGGAGCACAAGGTTCAACTCCTCAGGACTGGCTCAAACCGAAAATCTTCAAAGGTGGTAGCGGCGGACTAGTCTAAGACTTTCCTGACAACCTCGATAATGCTACAATAAGTGAGTGAACATTCTTTTTTTTTCAGTAGTGATCTTTGCTTGTGTTGGGGTCTTTCTCTTTGTTATTAGATTATGGTTTCGCCAGCTTGAAGAAAAAACAAAGGTCTCCAATGAACTTATCGAATGGCTAAAAACATCAACAGCGAATGTCGACCAGCGACTCAATGAACATATGACTCAATTCAATAGTCGACTCGACAATGCCGCTCGAATCATCGCCCAAGTGCAGAAAAATATCGGAGAGTTTTCCGAGATCGGCAGATCCATGCAAGAGCTACAAGAATTTCTCCGCTCTCCTAAACTGCGAGGTAATCTAGGCGAACAGATCCTCAAGGACCTTCTAGCAGAACATTTTCCCAAAGATTCGTTTAAACTCCAGTATTCGTTCAAAAGTGGTGAGCGAGTTGACGCCATAATCAAAACCTCGCAGGGATTTATTCCTATTGATTCAAAGTTTCCCATCGAAAATTGCGTCAAGATGTGGAAGGCGGTAAACACACAAGAAAAAGAAAAACATAAAAGGGAGTTTGAAAAAGACGTGAAAAAACATGTCGATGACATAGCCAAAAAATACATTCTTTTATCCGAGGGTACCGTCGACTATGCGCTTATGTATATTCCTTCCGAATCAATCTACTATGAAATCATAAATAATTCTCAGTTGTATACTTATAGCGGCAAAAAAAGAGTTCTTCCTGTTTCTCCAATGAGTTTTTATGCATATATGAAAGCGATCCTTATGTCTTTTGAGGGGCAGCGTATCCAATCGAAGGCAAAAGAAATAATCGAGATTTTGGAAACCATGAAGAAAGACTATGAAAAGACCGATGAGGCTTTATCAGTCCTGACAAAACATGTCACTAACGCTTATAATCAAGTATCTCAGGTTTCTAAGTCATTTCTTTCACTCGGGCAAAAACTTTCTTCCACTCGACTCTTGTCATCAGCAGAAGATGAGGAAAAACTGTTAAAATAATACTGTCACATAGCCATAATTTCAACCGGGCCGGTTGCATAAAGGGCCTCACAATAATGAAAATCTCTTTCAAATATGAAATAAAACACAATGATAAGGTAACTGAAAATGAATTCATAGATATCCTTCTAAAAAATCGGCGAGTTAAAGACAAAGAAAAGTTTTTGAATCCCCCACACCCTTCTCAAATTAATCTTATAGATTTCGGCTATAGAAGAGAATTAAAAAAAACACTAAAACTACTCGAAAAAATAAAAAGGAACAGCGAAATGGTTGTTGTCTATACAGACTATGACGCAGACGGAATAACCGGAGGAGCAATTCTTTGGGAAACACTCCATAAATTAGGTTTTAAAGTCATGCCCTATGTGCC
>MFZI01000021.1:0-8263 GCA_001789355.1 Candidatus Roizmanbacteria bacterium RIFCSPHIGHO2_01_FULL_39_8 | reverse complement strand
CGGAATAACGGCTTTGGAAAAAATCGAATACGCAAAAAAATTAGGCATTCCGGTCATTATCACAGATCACCACTTAAAACCCGAAAAACTTCCTGATCAGGCGGAAGCAATTTTTCATATTCCTGAACTATCGGGTTCGGGTGTTTCTTACTTTTTCTCAAAAGCTATTTTTGAACACTTTCGTTCTAAAAACAATCCTAATTACAAATTACTAATTACTAATTTCCAAACTGATTATCTTTCTCTTGCATCTATTGGTTCTGTTGCCGACCTTGTCCCTCTTTTAGGTGCTACCCGCAGTATAGTGACATATGGCTTGGAAGCATTTGATAAATGTTCCCGTATCGGGCTAAACCATATTATCACCGAAGCGGGAATACGCGGGAGAAAAATAACTCCTTACGAAATAGGTTTTATTATTGCTCCGCGAATCAATGCGGTAGGCAGACTTGAACATGCCCTCGATGCTCTTCGTCTCCTTTGTACGACAAGCGATCGGAGAGCACGTGACTTGGCTGGACATATAGGAATTAAAAATCGGGAACGTCAAGATCTTGTCATCAAAGCTGTTGATGAGGCTAGAAATATGGTAAATAATCCGGAATTTGCGATCGGTAAAAAAAAATTAATAATACTCGAATCCAAGGGGTGGCATGAAGGAATTATCGGACTCATCGCGTCAAAAATATGCGAAGAATTTTACCGTCCAACTATCATCCTTACTCATAGTGACGGGTTTATGAAAGGATCTGCCAGATCAATTCCTGGGTTTCATATTACCAACTTCCTCCGCAGTCTAAAAAAGTATCTCATCGACGTGGGCGGTCACACGGGGGCAGCCGGCTTCACCCTTGAGAAAAATAAATATAACAACTTTAGTGCGGCCGCACTCAAGCTGTCAAACAAAATGATTAAAGACAAAGATTTGGAGAGGAAAATCGAAGTTGATGTAAAAATCCCTTTGTCAAAATTAAATCTCTCGCTTGCCAAAAAGATCGAGACTCTTCAGCCGTTTGGTATCGGAAATGCAAAACCGACTTTCTATAGCCAAGTCAAGATATTGGAGCTGAGAAGTTTTGGTAAAAAGAATGAGCATCTAAAAATGATTGTCCGTGACCCGAAACAAAAACTCTTTTCTTTCGAGTTTAATAAATTTTATGAAGATACAGTCCAAAATTCGTCATTAAAAGGCCGCATTATTGACGTTGTGTATCAACTTGATATTAATAGATGGAATGGAAACGAGAACTTGAGGGGAAAACTACAGTGGTATAGCCAATTATAACTTTAACTTGACATCTCTATCGAGTCAACTATAATTGGTGATAAAGGCTATGACCCTGATAGACACAGGTGAGCCGGGAGAAGAAAACCCGCAAGGCAAGTAGAACTCCACGCGACAAGCCCGTCACAGCTTAAGACAAGAATAAAGTAAGGTGGTACCGCCAACTTTACAGGCCCTTACCAAAGTAGAGATAGGTTATACTTTGGTAAGGGTTTTTTTAATACAATATAATTGTGAAAAAATTATTCATAGAACAAACGGCAGATAAAGTTGGACAGGAAGTCGAACTCTACGGCTGGGTAAATTCCAAACGTGATCACAAACAGATTGTTTTTATCGATCTTCGCGACAGATCAGGGAGTATTCAAATTGTCGGCAATGAATCGCTTAAGCCACTTTCTCCCGAAGACGTCATCTATGTAAAAGGAATCGTCAAAGAAAGACCAAAAAACCTCATAAATGAGAAAATGAAAACGGGAAAAATCGAGGTGGAAGTAAACGAATTTAAGCTCCTTGGAAAAGCAAAGACTCTTCCTTTTCCCATAGATTCCGACGGATCTAATATCGATGAAGAGCTTCGATTAAAATACCGGTATTTGGATCTTCGCCGGAAAAGAATGCTAAAAAATATGCTTCTTAGATCATCGTTCATTCAAGAAGCCAGAGATTATTTTTATAGACATGGTTTTATCGAAATTCATACACCAGTCTTGAGTAAAACTACACCGGAGGGGGCACGGGACTTTTTAGTGCCATCCCGCCTGCAAAAAGGAAAATTCTACGCACTCCCTCAATCTCCTCAGCAATATAAACAACTGCTTATGATCGCGGGTATTGAAAAATATTTCCAGATTGCGCCATGTTTTCGTGATGAAGATCCCCGCGCCGACCGTGCGTATGGAGAATTCTATCAAATAGATATCGAGATGAGCTTTGTCGAGCGTGAAGATGTTATGAGAATGACAGAACAAATGATTATCGAAGTATTTGAAAAACTTGGAGCGAAAATCAAACAAAAACCCTTTCCCATTTTCACCTACAAGGAAGCTATGGAGAAGTTTGGCGCCGATAAGTTTGATCTTAGAACAGAGGAAGACAAAAAAAATAACCTACAGGCATTTGGCTGGGTCATTGATTTCCCATTTTTTGAAAAAACGAAAGAGGGAGGTTGGACATTCACCCACAATCCTTTTTCCGCCCCTTTACCTGCCTTTAAACAGCAACTCCTCGAAAAACAGAACATTGAGTCAATTTTGACTTCACAATACGATTTGGTCTGTAATGGATTTGAGGTTGGCGGAGGAAGCATACGGGCTCATGAACCTAACGTATTAGAGACTGTATTTGAAATCATGGGCTATAAAAAAGAAGAAGTTTGGGAACAATTCGGACATATGCTCGAAGCATTGTCTTATGGTGCTCCCCCCCATGGAGGAATTGCACCGGGGATCGATAGACTCCTTACGTGTATCGCTCATGAACCTTCGCTTAGAGAGGTGATTCCCTTTCCTCTGACAAGTGGGGGAAGAACTTCGATAATGGAGGCCCCATCTGAAGCCTCTCAAGAACAACTAGCTGAACTAGGAATTGCGGTAAAAACAAAATCTCGAAATAAAAAGGTTTTTGATCAAATAAGAGAGCTTCTCGACTCCCATACTATTCAATATAAAATACTTGAACATCCGCCTGTATATACGTCAAAAGACGCAGCAAAGATAAGAGGAACAGAGTTAACTCAAGGTGCAAAAGCACTCATCATGTATGGTGATAAAAAACCCTTGATGTTAGTTTTACCGGCTCATCTGAGCGTTGACATGAAAAAATTTAAAATGGACCGACGAATGAAAGATCTGCGCATGGCAACGCCACAAGAGGTTAAAAAAATTACCGGAGTTGAAATTGGAGCAATTCCACCCTTCGGGAATTTATTCGAAGTAGAGTTTTATGTAGATAAAAAATTAGGAGAAAACAAAGATATTTCCTTCAATGCAGGCGAACATACAAAGTCTATCGTCATGAAATATATTGATTTTGAAAGAGTCACAAAACCCGTTATATTGGATTTCTCCACCAAAATATAACCTATCCCTAATAACATATGAAGTTATATTTCTATTTCTTTTTTATTTTTTTTACCTTTCTTTTTCTCTTTTACCCGGGAGAGAGCGAGTATATTAAACTATTTGCCTACAATAGAAGACTTTTCGCACAGGAAAAATCTGTTTCCCATTTTATTGAAGCACGAGTCCCTTATGTAAAGACTAACACTGTCCCCAGTCTTACCGCGGAAGGAATATATATCGTAGATCTTCCTTCTTTCACCCCCGTTCTTGAAAAAAATATACACGGGCGATTCCTTCCCGCGTCCACTGCCAAAATGATTACTGCGCTCGTGTCGCTTGACATATATAAACCGGAAGATATTATCACCGTCAAAAGAGTCCTTGAAGATGGCCAAGTTATGGGGCTAATTCAAGGAGAAAAAATCACGGTAGAAAATCTGCTCTATGGTATTCTTGTCCATTCAGGCAATGACGCCGCATATGCTATGGCTGACAACTATGGTTTTGAAAGGTTTATCGATCTTATGAATAAAAAAGGTAAGGCACTTTCGATGAACGAGACTCGTTTTAATAATCCGGCTGGGCTGGACGAGTTCGACCAATATACAAGCCCCTATGATCTCTCGCTTGCTGCACGTGCTCTGCTGCAAAAACCTCTCTTAAAAAAAATCGTGGGCACGAAAGAAATCGTGGTATCTGACATCGACTTTCAATATTTTCATACCCTCGCTAATGTAAATAAACTCTTAGGCGAAATTCAGGGAATAGGAGGTCTAAAAACAGGCTACACAGAAAATGCAAAAGAAAACCTCATCAGCTTTTACCAAAAAAGCGGCCACCAATTCATTATTGTAATATTACGGAGCGACGACCGATTCGAAGACACGAGAGAAGCTATCAATTGGTTAAATGTAAACGTGGACTATCTTACGCTTACTCAATAAAATACTCATCAGCAACCGCAGGGACATAAGCTACAAAATTATTTTCCCCTAAAAAAACATAGACGGGTTGCAAATATTCCTGATAGATATCTGGGTCAAGGTATCCCATAAACATCTCTTTAATTACCACGTCTCGCAAGACGTTTGGGTTTTGAATAGCCCAACCCTTTCCCGTCTTTAGAGCCTGCCAAGCGGCGTCTCCTGTCTTGATGGGGTATATGCCTATTTGGGCCTCAGATTTTTCGTAAAAATGCACCTGTGCCTTCACTATTTTATAACCGGAAGAACTTTGCACCATCATGACATAATTTTGACTATTGTAATACTCGGGAGAGACAACGATATATGATCCCATATCGGGACGATAAAAGTCTATCTCTATCATATTTGCGCTTAGTTCTTCTTTTGTGAGGAATATCTTTCTCAATGCAGGATCGTATTTAATTAAAATCGCATTTGTTTTGCCTTGAGTCAGCTCTGCCGGATAACGATCAACCGTTTTCAAAAATTCGATGGCATTAGATATACTTATTGTCTTATCTGGAGCTTGGGCTCCTTCAAAAATATCCGGATGATTTTCAAAACTATACTCGTAAGTAAAATTAAAATTAGTAATATCTATAGTTAAGGTCTGGTTTTCGTCTTTGAATACGGCTTCTTTTCCTTCAAGTTTATGTTTTACCACTTCAGTATCAAATCCAAGCGTTTTTGCCATCAAATAGATTTTTTCTCGATATCCAAATCGAACCGGCGAAGTGGGTAAAAAATATACATCTGCTGAGGATGTGGCCGTGATCGGAGTTCCCTCCAATGTATCAATCGTGTAATTCAACCCCGCACTAGAGGTAGTCTTACCTAGAATTGGCGGCTTAATTTTTCCGAAAACAGGGTCCAGTGAAATGTTTGTTTTTTGTTCGGGTTGAATCGATAGTATCGCAAGTTGAACAAGATAATACAGAATAAGAATGATGAGCAGTATAAGAATTCCGAAAGGAAGAAACTTCCTTAAATAGTATGATAGTTCTGTCAAGCTCATAAATTACATGATAGCAAAAATGGTACAATTAATTCATGGCTGACAAAATCAGGGTTGGATGGTTTACTTTTACCTGCTGCGAGGACTCTACGATTATCTTTACCGAACTACTTAATAGTTATTACCGAGATTGGATGAAAAAAATCGACTTTGTTCACGCCAAGATCTTGCGCAAAGACTCCTATTCTGAACTACAACCTATGGATCTTGCTTTCGTGGAGGGAGCTATTACTTCAGATACGCAGGAAGTCAAACTCAAGAAGATTCGGGAAAAGTCAAAAAAATTGGTAGCAATTGGAGCCTGTGCAGTCATCGGGTCGCCGTCGAATCAGAGGAATTTTTTCAATCCGAAGCAACATGAGCAAATTCAATCCATTTTGGAGAAGTTTAAGTATAAAGACAAGGTCTTAAAACTTTCAGATATCGTTGTTGTGGATGAAAACGTCCCCGGTTGTCCGATGGACGAAGTTGGTTTTTTAAACATATTGAACAAATATATTAACTCGCAACTCGTTTACCCTGAACCTTAATTATTTAGTGAAGGGTAAACCTGTTAATAATATGCACGACGTACCTGATAATTTTGATATCAACCTCACTGAGATTTCAAAAATTGAAGGATCAGCGTCTCTTGAGGTAAAAATAAGGAATAAAAAAATTGAGGATCTTAAATTTAGTATATCCGAGTGGAAACGCTTTTATACACAAGCCATTCAGGGTAAACCCGCAGTCGCAGTCCCCCAGCTTGTTGCCCGTATCTGTGGTACTTGTTCAAATGCCCACCTTCTTTGTTCGATAAAAACTGTGGAAAAAGCTCTGGGAATAATCCCCTCATCTCAGACAATGTTATTAAGAAGACTCATTTATAACGGGCTCATTATTAGAGACCACGCACTGCACCTTTACATATTTGCCTTACCGGATCTCTACAACAAGAATTCTATTTTAGACTTTGATGAAAACGATCCCCTACAAAAACAGCTCCTTGAGGATACCTTTGAAATAAAAGAAGTAGGGAACCGGTTATCTAAAATAGTCGGGGGAAGATCAGTACATGCTCCGTATCCTACCATAGGCGGATTCCTAACCTATCCACATATTCAGGAGTTGAAAAATTTACGAGACACACTCATAGCGGTCCGCCCCAAAATCTTTCGTTTGATAGAAATATTTGCCAAATCCAGTTTTTCGCTTTCCCTCCCTAACATCATATTTAATGGGCTGTCGTCTCAAGACTACTCTTTTTTGACTGGACAGCTAGTTTCTTCGCAGGGAAACATATTACCTGAAGAAAGGATGAGCGAGCATGTTGAAGCTGTCGTGATTCCCTATTCTCACGCAAGAGGATTTACCTACAAAGGATCTACTATGATGGTAGGCGCACTTGCGAGAATAAACCTGTATAAAAAAAGCCTACACGCCAAAACAAAAGCAGACACAAAGATGTATCTTGATCTCTTTCCCTCCTACAATCTTTTTCATAATAATCTTGCTCAAGCTCTGGAAATCCTTCATGTAATAGATACAAGCAGTGAAATCATCGACGGTATATCAACTATTACGAGTGAGGAAAAGATCCCCGTCCATCCAAAACAGTCAGTTGGAGTAGGAGTAATCGAAGCACCGCGCGGGACTCTCTATCACAAATATGAGATCGACGATAATGGGATTGTACAAAAGGGAGAAATCATCGTTCCCACAGGGCAGAATCAAGTATTGATGGAAAAGTCCATACATATTTTGCTAGAGTCGCTCCTAAAAAAAGATACGCCAAAAGAACAAATTATCCTGGAAGTAGAAAAACTTATTCGGGCATTTGATCCTTGTATGTCTTGCGCGAGCCACTTTTTGAAAGTAAAGTGGTCATGAGCTTGTATACTTCTTTTTGATATTGCTCCATTTTGAAACTATCCTTCACGGGGGGGATACCAATGATGATTACTCTATCAATCTTCTTTACTTTTTTTAAGAGAAGTAGGTGGAGTAAAAGATCATAGTCATGAGGAGAGGCTGGCGTTTTTCCTTTTGCTTCAAAATCATTGAGGTTTAAAATAGTTGGACCTCTAACTCCTTTCACTGTATCAAAAATGACTAAATCTCTTTCACCCTCGGGAGGAAAATCTTCATTAGGATCCGCTATTATAAACTTCACCGTGGGAAGTCTTTTTTTTAGCTGGGGTAATAATTGTAAAGGCAAATTATCTTCTCCAACTAACTCATTCCCGAAAACATATATTTTCATATATTGTAAAAGTCGATCGCTTTCTGCGTATAAAACTCGAGATTCTTCACTTGTTCTGCGGTGAGTAGATCACAAACGAATCCCCAATGAAAACTTACCCAATCTCCAACGTTTAATTCTTTAAGAAAAATCTTTCCTCTGTAATCAACTCTTAGTGATTTCAATGTTTTCCTTCCCAAGTGTAATTTTCCACCCATTTTTTCCAATGGCTTTGTTCTTACAATAACATTTCTCGTCAAGAGCGAATCAGGGTTAACAACCTGTCCAAAACTTATACGGCAACTATCCATTGTTGCTAGAGTCTGATTAACAACCAAATTTCCTGTTCTTTTAAAAATATTAAACACGTGGAACGAGTGTTGCGGAAGAAGTTTATTGTTTAAAAATTTGTACTTGAGTCGAGAAAACGCTTCATTACCCATTTTTTTTTCCAATTCAAATTTTTCCTTGAGTAGTGAGACGTAATCTATATTTTTTATATGGGTTAAAAGCGGGTTTCCTATCCAGTATGCCTCGACCACTTTTGCAGCAAAAGGATTTCTGATCTTATTTTCATGTGCGATCAAATTTAGATTTAAATACAAACTCTCGAATTCCGAAAGTATAGACTGTACTTCTTTGTCGGCCTTTTTCTCTTTTAAATGCTGTATGAGAGATCTATTTTCATCCGGACCACAATAGCCGAAAAAATTA